>CAZDAW010000004.1:0-73983 GCA_964503685.1 uncultured Anaerolineaceae bacterium
AACTCCTTTACCGGCGGCGCGGGTGATCAACGGCGATTACGATCTCGCCCAGGGCAACTGGGATCTGGCGCTCGAAGAATATCAGACCGCCCTCAACACTGCACCCGACGATGAAACCAGAGCCGGGGCGTTGTTCGGCATCGGACGCATCCAGTATTTTAGAGGAAAACAGGCCGATGCCCTGATCACACTCACCCGTCTGACCAACACCTACCCCAACGCGCCCCAACTGGCGGCGGCTTATTTCTACCTGGGTCAAATTTACTACGACTTGCAGCGTTACGCCGAATCGGCCAGCGCTTACAGCCGTTACCTCTCCCTCCATCCCGGCATCATCGATGCCTATGTGCAGGAAAAAATCGGCGACGCTCAGGCAGCCGCCGGCAACTACATCGAAGCCAGCGGCGCTTACCAATCCGCCCTGCAGGCGCCCAAGCTGGGCGACGGCATTGATCTGGAAATCAAGATTGCCAATGCCAATGCCAGCATGGGAGATTACAACACTGCCGTCAACAAGTATATCGATATCTACAACCGCACCAGCAACGACTACACCAAGGCTGAATTGGATCTGCTGGCCGGGCAGGCATACCTGTCGCTGGGGCAAACTGAACTGGCTTACCAGCGCTATCTGGATGCGGTGGAGAAATACCCGCGTTCTTATGATACTTACAATGCCCTGGTCGCCCTGGTTAACGCCGGGGTCAGCGTTGATTATTTGCAGCGCGGCATCGTCGATTACTACGCCGGACAATACGGGCTGGCTATCGACGCCTTGGATAACTACATCAACGCCAACCCCGATCATAATGCCGTACCCCATTATTACAAAGCTCTTGCCCTGCGCGCCTTGAGCAGGTACGACGAAGAAATCGCCGCGTGGGATGAAATCATCAAAAACCATGCCAACGACTCCTATTGGTCAATCGCCTGGGACGAGAAAGCCTATACCCTGTGGGCCTATCTGGCTCGATACCAACAGGCAGCTGAAGTAATGCTCGATTTCGTCGCCCGCGCCCCCACCGACTCGCTGGCCGCCGGGCTGCTCTACGACGCCGGGCGCAATATGGAACGCGAGAATAAGTTGGATGAAGCCGCCAGAATCTGGAATCGGATGGCTGATGAATATCCTTCCTCCAACCTCACCCAGCAGGCGCTCATCCTCTCCGGCGTTTGCCGTTACCGTCTGAAGGATTACCCTGCCGCGTTGACCGTTTTCCAGCGCGCCCTTGTCCTGGCCGCTGCGCCGGGCGAGCAGGCTCAGGCTTTATTCTGGATCGGCAAAGCGCAGCAGGCTTCCGGGGATTCGACATCCGCTCAAACTTCCTGGCAGCAGGCCGCCACCCGCGACCCGACCGGTTATTACAGTGAACGCGCCCGCGATTTGCTTCTCAACCGCCAGCCGTTCACCCCACCCGAGTCTTTCGACATGGGCATCGACATCCAGGCCGAGCGCGCCGAAGCCGAAGAATGGATGCGCGCCCAGTTTCACCTCGAAGCCGACGTGGATCTCTCCACTCCCAATACTTTAATGAATGATCGGCGTATGTGGCGCGGCGCCGAGTTCTGGAATCTGGGCCTTTACGAAGAAGCCCGCATCGAATTTGAAGATCTGCGCGAATCGGTCAAAGCAGACCCCGTGAATACTTATCGCCTGATGAACTTTTTCAAAGACCTGGGTTTATACCGCTCCGCTATCCTCGCCGCCCGCCAGGTATTGAGTCTGGCCGCTATGGACGATATCGGCACCCTGAATGCACCCATCTATTTCAACCATATCCGCTTCGGTCTGTACTATAAAGATATCGTTCTGCCCGCCGCTCAAAATCACAGCTTTCATCCCCTGCTGATCTTCAGCGTCATTCGGCAGGAAAGCTTTTTCGAAGGATTTGTGCAGTCTTCCGCCGGGGCGCGCGGCCTGATGCAGATCATGCCTGCCACCGGCAGCCAGATCGCAGCGAATAATCAATGGCCCAAAGATTTCACTCCTGACGATCTTTATCGTCCCTATATCAGCATCAACCTGGGAACAATTTACCTGGCCAAGCAAAGAGATTACTTTGGCGGCGAACTGTACCCTGCCCTGGCAGCTTATAATGGCGGCCCCGGCAACGCCAGCGCATGGAGAGGATTGGCCGGAAACGACCCCGATTTATTCGTCGAAACTATTCGCTTCAAAGAAACCCGTGATTACGTCATGCGCGTGTATGAAACCTTCAGCCTCTACCGGCGCATGTATTCGCGCACGCCCTGATTCTGAAATTACGTGGGGCGGGTTTCAGACCCGCCCTTGAAGCTCCAATCGACAACTTATTTTAGCAAGCCGTACCGAACTCAGCCTCGAATGCGGCTGCCAGACGTTCCGCCCATCCGTTCAGGGCTTGCAAACGCCCGAAGAAGAAGCGTAGCACCGGCGGCTCTTGAATGAACTTTAGCCCCTGCACCAGATCGCGGTGTTTGAATAACCAGGCAATCCGGTCAACGGCGTATTCGATCTGCGAAAGCGTGTAAGTGCGGCGCGGCACCGCCAGGCGCGCCAGTTCCAGATCGGAAAAAACGTCGTTCCCCTGAGCGTCGCGATCCATTGAAATCGTACCCCGCTCCATCGAACGCACACCCGAAGCGATATAAATTGCCGCAGCCAGCGCTCCGGCCGGGTATTCAGATTGAGGAATGTGCGGAAGAAAGCGCATAGCGTCCACGTGACAGGCCAGCCCACCCGCCGGCGTAACCACCGGAACGCCCTCTTCGTTCAGACGGCGCACAAAATATTCCACAAATTCCGCCCCACTGCCGGCCACATCGTAATCAGTCATTTCGCGAATGCCAACTGCCATCGCCTCGACCTCTTTGGTGGACATACCGCCATACGTGGCGAAGCCTTCATAAACCGGCAGGAAAGGTAAAATTTGATCGAAAAGTTCCTTGTTATTGGTGGCAATCATTCCCCCTCGCACGCCGGCGCTCTTGCGCCCGGACATATAGAAAATATCCACGAGGCTCATCATTTCCTTATAGATATCGGAAATGGGTCTGCTGGCAAACTCTGCCTCGCGCTGGCGCACCAGAAAAGCGTTTTCAGAGATCAGGCTGCCATCGAAGACCAGGGGAATATGATATTTTTCAGTGATCTTTTTGACATCGCGCAGATTGGCAATTGAGAAAGGCTGCCCACCGATCAGATTGGTAGTGGCTTCCATGCGCACGTAGGCCACATTTTCCGCCCCGTGTTTGGTAATCGCCTGCTGGAGCTTGTCCAGATCCATATTGCCCTTAAACGGATTATCGCTCGCCGTGACCAGAGCTTCGTCTTTGACCAGTTCCAACACCTTGCCGCCGGCCAGTTCGACATGCGCCTTGCTGGTCGTGAAATGATAATTCATGATCACCACCGAGCCAGGCTTGACGAACGTCTTGGCCAGCAAATGTTCGGCAGCGCGGCCCTGGTGCACCGGCATAACAAACTGAAAACCCAAAATATCCTGCACGGCGTCAGCCAGGCGATAAAAACTCTCCGAGCCCGCGTAGGCATCGTCAGCCTGCATCATGGCAGCCAGTTGGTTATCGCTCATGGCATTGGTGCCGCTATCGGTCAGCATATCCAAAAAGACATCCTTGGTGCGCAGTAAAAACGTGTTATACCCTGCTTGATCGATAGCCTGAAGGCGCTGGCGAATTGAGGGGAGTTGAGTCTTTTGCACGATCTTGACCTTGTGCATTTCGACCGGCAACATCTTCCCGTTAGATAATTGGACCTGCATTTTCTCCTCCTTGAAATAAAAAAATAAAAAAACCTGCGCTACCGGTGGTAGCGCAGGTTTTGATTTCAAATGCGTGTTCTTCGCCTATGCTTCGCCAACGGTAACCGGGCTCCGGAGACCATAGTAATAATAATAGGCGTAAGCGTAGCGGCGTGAAGTTAACATGAAGATAGTTGTTTGGGGTGTGACCAGGAATAGCACCCCTGGTCAAAATTTACCCGATTATAAACGAACCTCTGTAATATCGTCAAGAAAAACGTTGACAAATTTTTCACCTTTTGCTAAAATAGAACAAATGTACTATTGCAGTTTTTGTTTCGTTTCTCCATTTTTTTCCAAAACGAATCACCTGATCAATGGGAAGGATATTTAATTATGGGACAAGATCCGCGTTATGACTGGCTTCTGGAAGAAGATAATCCCTCGGTGCGCTACTTTACCCTGCGCCGGTTATTCGATCGTTCTCTGGAAGACGGCGAAGTTAAATCAGCGCGTAAAGCGCTTATGTATGAAGGCCCTGTTCCAGCCATCCTGGCGCTGCAAGATCCGGCCGGCTGGTGGGGTAACCCTGAAAATGCAACCAAGCCCATGTACACCAGCACAGCCTGGCAGCTAATGGCGCTGGCCGAGTTGGGCGCCGACGGCAGCCACCCGCAAATCCACAAAGGCTGTGAAATTGTTCTGAATACGGTTCAGGATGAAAGCGGCGCTTTTCCACCGCAGGGTGCTACTTTTCACAAAATGTCTCTCAGCGACATGGCCTGCTTCGATGGCGAAATTATCTGGTCGCTGCTGCGGCTAGGGTATACCCAGGCCGACCCGCGCCTCGAAAAAGCGGTTCAATTTCTGGGCCGGGTGCTAAAGGATGACTGCGGGCGCTGTCATTTCAATGGGAATCAACCCTGCGCCTGGGGCATCATCAAAGCCCTGCGCGCTTTGGCCGAACTGCCGCCCGAAGAGCGCAGCGGCGATATCCTCAAGGGGATCGAGACCGGGGCCGATTATATCATGGACAACAACCTTGCCCAGGCCAATTACCCCACCCGCCCCAAAGGGAAGATCAGTGATCACTGGTTCAAATTCGGTTTTCCGCGCAACTATCAGAGCGACATTCTGGAAGCGCTGGTCGTTTTATCTGACCTGGGTTATGCCCGAGACGCCCGGCTGAAACCTGCCATCGAATTCATGGAAAGCAAGCGCCGTCCCGATGGTACATGGAAACTGGAAGAGACTCTTCCCAAGCTCCCCGTTCCCATCGAAAAGAAGGGGCCCAGTAAATGGATCACCCTTTATGCGTTGAGTGTCTTGAAAGCCATCGAGAACTAGAAATACGTAATTTGAGAAAGTAACTGAGAAAGAAAGATACGGGATAGCTTTTTTCTATAGCCATTCCGTATCTTAATCAACTTATTTACATTTTTTGGGAATAGTAATTGGTCAACGCGATCGCCAGCACAAGTTCCAAAAGGAAAATGGCGGCCACCATCACGATGGCAATAATGTTGATGCGCATAAAACCCATCGCCAGGACAATCACTGAAAGCGCATAGATGACAACCTGGTTGATCTTCGCTCCGACTTTTTCGCGAATTCGGGTGTTTCGTTCATCGTTGACTTCGATATTCTTTCGGCGCAATATCTCTTCTGTTTCTGTTTTCGAAATGATCAGCGCTCCGATGAAATTTCCGAGGCCAAGGCAAAAGATAGCAGCGCCTAAACCGATACACAGACCAGAAACTGCTTTTAATTCTTCGTCAATCAAAACGAATCCGCCAAGGTAAAATACCATCACCCCAACAGCCGTCAGCATGATATAAAACCAGGTTTTATTGTTTTTCATAATGTTCCTCTTCGTAGATAAAAATATCTTCAATACTCATGTTGAAATATTTTGCAATTTTGAATGCAAGGATAATCGACGGGTTATATCGTCCATTTTCGAGAGAACTGATGGTTTGCCTCGATACTTCTAAAGTATCCGCCAGTTCCTCTTGCGTTATTCCATGCTGCTTTCTGATCGCTTCGAGGTTGTTTTTCAAAATCCTGTCCTTTACGTAAAGCAAACTTTACACGAGCATCGTATCATTTGCGGAGCGAAATGTCAAGTAAACTTTCCATATATCGCAACTTTTATTGTCCACTCAAACCAACTAAATTTATCTCTTCAGGTTCGAGGTTTTGTTAGTCGCTTTAAGTGTTGAACGATAAATGAGTTCTTGGTTTGGCTAAAAATCAGAAATTTATTTCAGTTACCAGAGATCAATCCCCTCACCTTGCGCCACACCTCATCGAACATCGCCGGGGTCAGGCGTCCTGTTTGTGTATTCTGGCGGCTGGGGTGATAAGAGGCTACCAGCCAGTAGGAATTGATCCCCGGCAGATAAGCGGCGCCATGTGCAAACACCAGTCCCATCTCACGGGCGTGGTGTGTTGCGCCATACATGCGCAGCAGCCAATCGTAGGCGATTCTGCCCAGAGCCACAAAACCCTGTAACCCACTCAACAACTCGATCTCGCGCGCCAGATAGGGTAGGCAATTCTCAATTTCCTGAGGCGTCGGTTTATTATCGGGCGGCGCGCAACGGCAGACCGCGCTGATATACATCCCCTTGAGTTGCAACCCATCTCCTACCCTTACTGCATCAGGCTGGCTGGCAAACCCCGCCCGGTGCAGCGCAGGGTAAAGGAAATCACCCGATGCATCGCCGGTGAACATCCGTCCGGTACGGTTTGAACCATGAGCGCCAGGCGCCAACCCAATCACCATTACCTGAGCCTTCGGGTCGCCAAAACCGGGGACAGGCTTGCCCCAATAGTCCCAATCCCGGTAGGCGCGGCGCTTCTTCTGCGCCACTTCCTCCCGATAAGCCGTCAGGCGAGGACATTTGCGGCAATTGACTAACATTTCAGTATGTTGGCGCCATAAAGACTCCATTTCGCAGCAATCAGCGCTCGTCAAATTATTTGTTCGCCCCCTCAAAATAGAGCTTAAGCAACAGATCAATCATTTTATCCGGCGAGCCGACTTCCCGCTCATGCGCCGGGTAGCAAAAAGGGTAAATCATTCCCATCAGCATCCAGGTCGCCAGGTGAACATCCATCTCCCGCAATTCACCCTGTTCGATTCCCGTTTGCAGCATATCCTCAACCTGATCGAGGAACTTCTGACGGTAGATGATACTGAAGCGCGATTGAGCAGCAGGACTTAAATTAGCCATCTCCTCACTGGCCAGACGGATAATGGCGCGCTGTTCAGGTTGCCATGCAAAAATCGCCCGCATCATGTAACTGACCTGTTCTCTCGTCGTATTGCCCTGTAAACGAGCCTGATGGATGATCTCCTCAATATTATCCAGGCTGCCAGAAAGTATTGCCATGAACAAATCTTCTTTATCGGCAAAATGATAATAAATACCCGGCTTGGATAAGCCCGATGCTTCGGCAATTTCTCTCATGGATATACCATTATAGCCGCGGGTCACAAAAAGTCGGGTCGCTTCCTGAAGGATACGCTGATGTTGATCGTTCTTTACAGTTACGCTCATTTCACCTGTCCGCCTCGTAAAAGAATTGACTGATAGTAATGCGTCCAGTTACAACCTGAACGCTGAGCTGACCAATACCGGCGCGTCACTCAACTTTTCTTCAGATACGGGACATCAATCGCAATCGCTTTGTTTAACATCATATAACAAATCTGCCGTCGAATCAATGCCAGAGCCCAAAAATCGATCAGGCATGGCATGCTAATTAACCAAAAACATTGATATACATTTTATTACTCTAACGGTATAATTAAAAATGAGATTGCAAGACCTCTCTATTCTGTTTGAGGAGGTTTGGCAATTTGTTATCTGGAGTATTTGGTTCTGAGACAGCCTGCGCTTAAAAACGACTGCGGGTTGTAGTATTGTTTTTAATAAAACGAATAACAACCGATATGGCAACAGACGATAGCAGACAGGCGATCAGGTTAAGACAGGATCACCCCCATAGTATAGGGGCTGTTTTCCGTCTCAACGCGGCTGCGCGGCGAATTTTGTGCGCAACTGCCCTGTGCTGCGTCGCGGCTGCGATCGGCGCTGGGGCAAGTCAGGCGGCGACGGCAATCCCGACCTTAGTTAAGGATATCTTTAGCGGCGCAAGCAGTTCCAGTCCCACAAACCTGACAAACGTCAACGGTAAACTGTTCTTTTCAGCAGATGATGGAATCAACGGACGTGAGCTCTGGATCAGTGACGGTACAGAAGCAGGGACAAAACTGGTACGAGATATCCGCGCCGGGGGGAGTTCCAACCCCACAAGTCTGACAGCCATCAACTCCAAACTCTTCTTTGCGGCCACTGATGGTGTAAACGGAATTGAATTGTGGAGCAGCGACGGTACTTCAGGCGGGACAAGCATGGTTAAGGATATCCGTCCAGGAGTAGGCAATTCACTCATCAGCGAAATGACCGCTTCGGGCGGAAGGCTTTTCTTCTCTGCCCGCGACGATTTAAACATTGGCATCGAATTATGGATCAGCGACGGCACCAGCGCAGGAACCAAGATGGTTAAAGATATTTACACCGGGGCAAGTAATTCTTCGATGCCTACTGATCTGACCGACGTCGGCGGTACACTCTTCTTCCAGGCCAACGATGGAACAAACGGCGCCGAATTATGGAAAAGCAACGGTACAGAAGTCGGCACGACGATGATCACAGATATTCGCCCAGGCGCTTCTGGTTCCACACCCGTCGCATTGACCAACGTCAATGGGACGCTCTTCTTCAGGGCAAACGATGGAGCAAACGGGGTCGAACTCTGGAAAAGCAACGGCACTGCAGCAACAACCTCTATGGTCAAAGATATTTTCTCTGGTGCAAGCAGTTCTACGCCAGACGAACTCGCAAATATCAACGGCACCCTCTACTTTTCAGCAACCGACAGCCTGACCAATGGCGTCGAGCTATGGAAGAGCGATGGAACCAGTGCGGGAACAGTCATGATCCGAGATATCAATCCGGCAGCCGGCGGCAGTTCCAACCCAGCTAACCTGACTGATGTCAATGGCAGCGTATTCTTCACCGCCGATGACGGCGTCAATGGAATCGAGCTATGGAAAAGCGACGGCACAGCCGGCGGAACGCAAATGGTGAAGGATATTAACCCTGGCGGCGATTCCAGCCCGAAAGACTTGGTCAATATCGGCGGTATGCTCTTTTTCAGCGCAGACGATGGAACTAATGGCAGGGAGCTCTGGCAGAGTGATGGCACGGCCGGGGGAACCGTCATGGTTCTCGATCTGCGCCCTGGCTTTGACAGCGCTCTGCTTACGCCCGCCTACCTGACAAACGTGAGCAGCGTATTGTTCTTTGCCGCTCACGACGGCGTTACCGGGCGCGAACTGTATGCCCTGAAAATCAATTCCCCTCCCACCGACATTAAATTGAGCAAGAGCAAAGTGGCCGAAAATAAACCGGTTGGCACTGTAGTCGGCACACTGACAACCACCGATCCAAATCCGGGTGATACACACACTTACACACTCGTTGCCGGCGCAGGCGACAGCGGCAATGCTGCATTCACAATCGTCGGAAATAAGCTGAGAACTGCCCAAATATTTGATTTCGATGTCCAGAACAGTTACAGCATTCGCATCCGTGTGGATGATGGGGCTGGCGGCATTTATGAAGAAGTATTTACAATCACAATCACAAAAGTTACGACAGTAGAGCCGCCCAAACCCACCGGCAATCGCTGCGGAGAATATCCAGTCGGCTGGAACGGCGGCGAATTCACCGTCGGCGAATGGATTGTCACAGTCCCGCCGGCAACTGTCCCTGATGGCAGCACGATTTATTTCGACTGCCTCAGCCCATTTTATGGCCCAGATCCCGGTGATGGGCTGCGTTCTCTGGGCCACCGGATAGAGATCAAAATCATTCACCCTGATGGATATCCTATTATCAATCCAGGCCGACATGTCACACTCTGTCTAAAACCCAATCGGGCAGAATTAACTGAAGCTGGAGCGAACCCTTATAATTTGATTATCGCCAATGTGCCTTCCGACAGTGAATCCTGGCAGCCGCTTCTTTCCAGCGCGCAGCCTTCCAAAAATCAGGTCTGTGCGCATACCACTCACTTCAGCCTGTTTGGCCTATTCGTCCCAGTTTTGCCTTCTACCGGTTTCGCGCCAGCGATAAGAACCTCGCTGCCCGAACAACCCCTGGAAAAGATGTATCTCACTGAAAACGACTTCGAACTGGAAATACCCAGGCTTGGCATTCGCAAAACCATCGCTGGCGTTCCTATGACCAATGATGGTTGGGATCTGACCTGGCTGGCTGACCAGATCGGATACCTGAACGGCACCGCCTTTCCAACCACACCGGGCAACAGCGCCCTGACCGGGCATGTTTATCTGGCAGATGGTTCACCCGGTCCATTTGTTTCGCTGAACACTCTGGCCTGGGGAGATCAAATTTTCATTCACGCCTGGGGGCAACGTTATCTGTACGAAGTGCGCGAAGTGTTTCAGGTGAAGCCAGACGACCTTTCCATCCTCAAACACGAGGAAGAATCCTGGCTGACGTTGATCACCTGCCGTGGATATGATGAAAAATCGAACGCGTATCAGTGGCGCAGCGTGGTACGCGCCGGTTTAATTGCCATAGAAAACGAACCTTAATGCCAATTTAAGGTCATTTTTACGCCAGATCAGGGTGGTAAGGCAAATTTTTATGCTTTCGTGTTTCCAAAATACCGATAATAAGATCAGATATAAAAGCGTAATTTAAAATAAGCATAGTGATAGTGTCAAAGGCAAACCCGACGAAAGCCGGGGACGCAAAGTCATGGATCTTCGTTTGTTTACCCTATTGAGCAAACAAGACCGCCAGACTGCCATGAGTTACTACTCTTGCGGATCCCCGTTTCAGGGATCCGTTTTTATTGCCAAAACTTTTACTGGTAGAACCATAATCCTTAAGACGCATTGGCTGGACTGTCAGCAGGCGCAAATATAAGGAGAAAAAATGAAAAATAATAAATTTGTACGTGGGTTAGCCCAAATCTACCGCCTTGGCCTGACATTGATCATGGCAGGCGTTTTATTGTTTCCTGCTGGCGGAATCGCTCTGGCGGATGACCTTCCCCCCAGTCTGACAGCTTCCGCAGATCCCAGCGCGACTTATGTAGAAGATGGGGCGGCGGTTACCGTGGATGCTAACATGACTGTTACCGATGCCGATGGCGGCTCCATCGCCGGAGCAAAAATCTCGATTACCGGTAACTTCGTCAGCGCGGAAGACAGGCTTGAATATGTTACCACCTCAGGTATCGAAGGCACTTATGATCAGACCAAAGGCATTCTGACCCTGGTCACGAAAACCGGCAGCGGATCAGCAGCCGATTATGAAGCAGCTTTTCGAGCAGTCCAATACCGCAACATCAGCCAGAATCCAAGCACCGCCCAACGGACAATCACCTTTGTTCTTGGCGGTAACAGTGATTATTTGCCCGAAACAGGGCATTACTACACCTTCATCTCTTATCCAAATGTAAAATGGTCAGTGGCCAAAGCCGATGCAGAAACGAAAACCCTCTTTGGGATGAAAGGCTACATGGCCACCATTACATCCAAGGGAGAGAACGATTACATCATTACGAAGTTGAAGAACGGCAGTGGTTATATCACCGGCTGGGTTGGCGCATCCGATTTCGAGTTTAACGGCGAAGCGGCCACCACCTGCGAAGGCAAATGGCGCTGGGTAACCGGCCCGGAAGGTTTGATGAATCCTGGCGCGCAATGTACCAGCGGCGTCAATGGCGCATTTGGCAGCGGCACGCCCTTCTGGCGCGGCTCAGGCACCGGGAGTGTTGTCAACCCGCCCGAAGGAACCGGATATGCCAACTGGGGCAGCGGCGAACCGAATAACAGCAATCATGAAGATTTTCTGCACGTTCGTAAAGACAGCCCTTACATGTGGAATGACCTCGCCGACGGCGGCAGCGGCTGTCCGGGTACCGGCTCATATTGTCCGCAGGGTTACATCGTCGAATTTGGCGATATGCCCGGCGACCCGGTTTTCGGCAACCTGACGGCCAGTCGAACAGTCAACGTCGCCGGCGTCAATGACGCGCCTACAGATTTAGCCCTGAGCAATACATCCGTTATTCGCGGCCAGGTGCCGGGCGTTGTCGTCGGCACCCTGACCTCCACCGATGTCGATAGCGCCACCTTTACCTACAGCCTGACCACCAATCCAGGCGGATATTTCCAGATCGTCGACAACCAGCTTCAAACAACCGCCAGCCTGCCGGATGTCGCTGCAACTTACGGTATTCAGATTCAAACAACTGACAGCGGCGGTCTTTCACTCGCCTCCCCAAAAAGTTTCACGATCACTGTGGCCGATCCACCCCAGGATCAGGTCCCGCCAATCATCAGCCAGATCAGCGATAAGACGACCAACGAAGACACCGTCACCAGCGCAATACCTTTCACTATCACTGACGCCAATAACGATATTCAGAGTGTTACTGCCATTTCCAACAATCAGACTATTGTTCCCAACAGCCGCATCACCCTGGGCGGAAGCGGCGGCAGCCGTACAATAACCATCAATCCTGCAGCTAATCAGTGGACCTATCGCGCCAATCCTGAAACAACCAATGATCCCGTTGTCATTTCAGTCATCGTCCGTGATCGTTATTTCACCACCGTCGAAACATTCAACCTAACCATCAATGAAGTCAACGATCAACCGACTATATCCAGCGTTCCAACAAAATCCACGAATGAAGACGTACCTAAAACGGTTGATATCACCGTAGCAGATGTGGATAGCGACGCATTGACACTTACCGGGTCCTCAACGGATGCCGGTATTGTGCCGAATGAAAACATCACCTTCAATGGCTCCGGTGATACCCGCACATCCACCATCACCCCCGCAGCCAACCAATCAGGGACGGTGAATATCACCCTAACGGTTTCAGATGGACGCGGCGGTTCAGCCAACACCACGTTTACACTTTACATCGCGGCAGTCAACGACGCCCCAACAGACATCAGTCTTGATAATTCCAGCGTTCCCGAAGGGTCGCCCATCAATACACTCGTTGGAAATTTATCCTCGACGGATCCCGACAGCACGACATTTACCTACACGTTCATTGATGGAGCGAATGATAATGCCTACTTCACCATTTCAGGAAACCAGTTAAAAACCAATTACGCCAGCTTTGATCGTGAAGTTAAGAATACTTACACGGTTCAGATCCGTTCAACCGATAACGGTACACCGGGGCTCAGCTTCGATAAAAATTTGACGATCACAATTTCCGACGTCAACGAGACGCCTACTAATATCACGTTGAGCAACAACACCATTCAGGAACACAACCCGGCCGACGCTGTTATTGGCGACCTTTCAACAACCGACCCAGACAGCGGGCAGACTTTCACCTATACTCTGGTGACCAATCCAGATAATAAATTCAAAATCGTCGGTTCACAGCTACTGGCAAACGCCGTACTTGAATATGAAGACAACACCAGTTACATCATTCGCATCCGCACAACGGATAATGGCAGCCCGACCAACCTTAGCTTCGAGAAAGATTTCACAATCGCCATCACGGACGCCAACGACGCCCCGACCGATATTGCACTCAGCGACAATAAAGTCGAAGAACACCCCGGCAGCGGCGTTCAAATCGGAGTCCTCTCAACCACCGATGCTGACGCCGGCCAGACCTTTGCTTACGAATTAGTCAGCGGTGAAGGCAGCGACGATAATTCTTCTTTCTCGATATCTGACAATCAATTACAAACGGCTCTGAATGATTATGATCCGATGAAAACCTATTACATCCGGGTCAGGACAACCGACAGCGGCTCGCCGGCTTTAAGTTATGAAAAGAATTTCACCATCCAAATATCTGCAAATCTGCCGCCAACCATAACCGGTTTACCAGAAAGCCTGACGATACTGGAGGATGAAAACACCGGCGCTGTTGCTTTCACCATTGGCGATAGCGAGACGCCAGTTGCCGACCTTGTATTGAGCAAAGAGTCTTCCGATCTCTCCATCGTCCCGCTGAGCGGCATCGTGTTCGGAGGTTCAGGGGCTAATCGCACGGTTGCCATTACGCCCTTGCCCAACAAAAACGGCGTTGTAACGATATCGGTTAACGTTTCTGACGGTTTCCGCTCAACGGTAAAAACCCTGGCATTAACCGTAACAGCAGTTAATGACGCTCCCACCGACCTCGCCATCGACGCCAACAGTGTATCTGAAGATTCTGATATTGGGACGGTAATTGGCGCGCTATCTTCCACTGATCTGGATAGCAGCGGCTTCACTTACAGCCTGGTAACTAATCCGGGTAATCAATTTAAAATCGCAGGCAACCAATTGCAAACGAATGGCAACCTCGATTACGAAATCCAAAACAGTTACACCATCCGCTTAAAGACAACCGACGATGGCGTACCGCCCATGAGTTTTGAAAAAGATATCGTGATTTATGTCACGAATGTCAATGAAGCGCCGCAAATTACAAACCTGACCGGTTCCGCAACAACGAATGAGGATACCCAAAAAGCCGTCACATTCAATGTGAGCGACCCGGAAGGCGACAACCTGACTGTGAGAGCCTCTTCTTCCGACACACTCCTGATCCCGAATAGCAACATCGTCCTGAGCGGGACTGGCCTCAACCGGACTGCAACGATAACGCCTGCGGCAAATTTGCACGGTTCTGCTACGATCACCATCAGCGCCAGCGACGGGCCTTTCACTGTCACCAAGACTTTCGATCTGACAGTCACATCGGTCAACGACGCGCCTGTGGTATCTGCCATCCCCAACCAATCCACCAATCGAGATACACCTTCCAATCCCATTTACTTCACCATCGCCGACGTCGACAACGATATCGACAGCCTGGGAATTACAGCCGTATCATCAATACCCGATATTGTCGATAACGGCGATATCATCATCAGCGGTTACGGCGCCGAACGCAGCATGATCATCTTCCCGATGCCTGAAGCCTCCGGAGCGACAAATATCACTGTCAATGTGTCAGACGGCGTCGCTAATACACCACGCACATTCCAATTAAACGTCACCGACTACAACGATCCGCCCACCATCGCAGCCGGTCAACGCATCATTACACTGGAAGATACCCCCTCTGATCCATTCCCCTTCACAATAGAGGATGCAGATGGCGAGGTACAGGATTTGATCATAACCACCTACTCATCCAACACAGCGCTGGCGCCAAGGTCAAATCTATCCATGGCAGGCTCGGGGAATAACCGCACACTCACTGTTACCCCTCTCGAAAATAAAAGCGGTACGGGTACAATTACTATCACCGTACAGGATAATTATGATCAATCGGATATTGACATCGATCTCATCGTTATCCCGGTCAATGATGCACCCATCATCTCGAAAAACACCGGATCGGCAATCAAACCCGGTGAAACATTGCCCATCACATCCGCGATGCTCAACACCGTCGATGTGGATAATACCGCCACAGAAATCACCTATGTACTCAGCGCCGTCCCTGAACACGGAACATTACTCCTCAACGGCTCACCTGTTGCCCTTGACGGCGTTTTCACCCAAACTGATATCAATTCCAACCGGCTGGCTTACCAACAAACGGATCCGATTAATACCAACGACAGCTTTGGTTTCACAGTCCACGACCCGGCTCTGGCCGAGCCGCCGGACATCAACCCAACCTTCACTTTACGAGGCACGGTAGTCACCCGGGCGGATGATGCGGGCGATGCAGGATCGCTGCGATATGCCATAGCCAGCGCAGCATCGGGTGATACGATCACATTCGATGAAGGTCTGGCAGGCGCGACAATTACATTAAACAGCCCAATTACCATTGATAAAGACCTGACGATTTCCGGCGCCGGTCTCGGCGGTCTGACCATCAGCAGCAGCGGCGCCCGTCTATTCAATATCGCCGCGGGAACGACCGCCCGACTCTCCAATCTTACTTTCGCCGGGGGCAGCGCCGATAACGGCGGCGCCATTTCAAACCAGGGTAACCTGACGGTGACCAGCAGTACATTTGCTGGTAATAATGCAACCGCCGCAGGTGGAGCAATTTTCAATCAGGGTACATTGAATCTGACCAACTGCACCTTCTCTGGCAACACAGCCGCTGCCAACGGCGGAGCTATTGAGAACCAGGGTACATTGGTTAGCAACTCGGTGACATTTGCCCTGAATAGCGCGCCGACAGGTGGAGGCATTTCCGTATCCAGTGGAGCGGCCACTTTAATCAATACCCTGCTGGCTGGCAACACACCGTCAGATTGCGCCGGGGCAATTACATCCAACGGTCACAATCTTTCACAGAATCCAGGAACCTGCACATTCAATGCAGACAGCGATATCACCGGTGCAAATCCGAATTTGGCCGCCCTGGCCGATAACGGCGGCGACAGCCAGACCCACGCCCTGCCCTTCCGCAGTCCGGCTATCGATTCCGGGGTCTGTTCAATCGGCTCTAACTCAAAAGATCAGCGCGGCCTGACAAGGCCGCAAGGGCCTACCTGCGACATCGGCGCATACGAGTATCCGATTGATATGGAAATCATCTATGACGATATCGCCGCAGAAATCACATTTACGAATGCATCCACGCTGCCCAAGTACCAATGGTATCGTGACGAAGTCAAAGGTATCCACATTTCACCTTACCTGAAAAATTCAGCCACTTTCAAATTCTACGGAGATCGTCTGGCGTTACGCTTCTGGACAGGCACCTCATACGGCACGATGGACATCGTCGTCGATGGTATCCGCCGTGTTCGATTGAACCAAAGAGGCAAAGCTGCTCAACAGGAATGGAACATCAGCAACCTGGGTTCAAGCATGCACACCCTCACCCTGATCCACGTCAAAGGCAAGATGGTCAACCTGGATTCGATCATTGTTCGGCAGACGGCGCCTGTCATTAGCCTGGGTGAAGTACCCCCCACCGATGTCAAGATCGCTTACTCCGGCGTCTGGTCGAACGACGGAATCCGGACCAACTCTCTTCTGGCGAAAGGTACAGCCAACATCACCTTTACTGGCAACCGCCTCAGTTTGGCTTACTGGACTGGCAGCCGATATGGAATTATGGAAGTTTACGTTGACGGGACGCGCCAGGTCCGAATAAATCAAAAAGGTCGTTCTGTTCAACAGACCTGGAATATATCTGGATTGAGCGATGGCGAACATACGTTGACCCTTAAGCATCTCAAAGGAGCAATGGTCAACATTAGCGGCATCGCCATCCGGGAGACGCCCAATGCAGTATCATCCGGGTTGATTATTTCAGCCAATGATACAAACAAAATCGCTTTCAATAGTTACTGGGTATTGGGCACTGATCTGGCAATTTCCCAATTGCCTAAAAGCACAGCGACGCTTCAATTCACCGGAACCGGGGCAACCATTAATTTCCTCAAAGGCAGCAAGTACGGCATTATGGAAGTCTTCGTTGACGGTGTGAAGAAGGCAAAAATTGATCAGCGTCGCAAAGCCACCTTACCCACTTTGGAAATCAGCGGTCTGTCTGCTGGAGAACACACGTTATTGATAAAGCATACTGCCGGACGCACGATAAACTTCAATTCCATCGAAATAAAGCCTTAATTTTATGGCGAGCTTACAGATTTTTTATCAGGCACATCTGGCAATTATTGAATAATGTAAGTTAACATAAGAAATATTAACAAAAAGATAATAATCGAATAGTAACAAAGAAGTAATAATCTGATACCGGGAATGCAGCGATTGAAACAATCACTGTTGCCAAACCTTACACGATACAATTACATGAAATCACAATGTGTAAAAGCATTCCTTTTTTTCAATGCGAACCCCGGAATTTGGGGTTCGCATTTTGATGAGGCATATCATGAACAGAAAAACTAAAAGTTCACTCATACTCATCGTGATCCGCTGTATTGGGTTGATCATCATTCTGCCAGCAAGTCTGTTCGCCGGGCCGACGACCCATGTCTGGGCTGTGGATGATATTCCCCCCATCGTCGGAACATCATCTGGAACAACCACCTATATTGAAAATGCAGCGGCGAGTCCGGTAGATCCTAATATTACTGTTACAGAGGATCAATTTCCAGGCAGCGACCCAACCCAGACGATACTCCCAAAAGGGAGTGTATCGATAACTGGCGGTTATCATGCCGGCGAAGATTTTTTGGAATACACCACAACAAATGGCATCACCGGTACATTTAACCCTGCAAATGGTGTATTGAGCTTGTCAGGAAATGGAACAGCGGCCGCTTATCAGGCCGCTTTTCGAGCCGTGAAATATTACAACACCAGCGATCAGCCTAACACCGAACCGCGCACCATCACTTTCGTCGTCGGTGTAAACAGCGATTATTTCTCCGACACCAATCACTATTATTCATTCATTGAATCCCATCGGATTCAATGGAGCGCCGCACGGGCCCAAGCAGCCGCAATGGAACTCTATGGCATGCACGGCTACCTGGCGACAATCACCTCGCAGGCTGAACACGATTTTATCCGCTCCCGCCTGCCTGCCACCGATATTATGGGATGGATTGGCAGCAGCGATGGTGAATATAACAGCGCGACAGATACTTATGAACAATGGTCCACTGCAGATTGTGAAGGCAACTGGCGCTGGGTAACCGGCCCAGAGGGTCTGAAAAACAGCACGTCCGTCTGCCGCGGCACACCCTACTGGACTGGCGCTGCCACAGGAAGCGTTGTTAACCCGCCCACAGGAACCGGCTACGCGAACTGGAGCAGCGGCGAACCGAACAACAGCGGCAACGCCCCTTACGGCGAAGATTTTGGGCACGTCCGCAGTCAAACCAACAGCCCCAACAATCAGTGGAATGACTTAAAGAATAATAATGGCGATAACTATGCCGACGACGCAGCCTGTATGGCAAGCGAGTATTGTCCCAAGGGTTTCATGGTTGAATTCGGCGATATGGCCGGCGACACGCCGCCCAAACTGGCCGACAAGAAGACGGTCACTGTCGTGGCAGTCAACGACCCTCCTTCAGATATCACTCTGGATAACGCAAGCGTTGCCTGGGGGCAGGACCCGGAACTGGGCGTCGTTGTCGGTTTGTTCTCCACAACCGACCCAGATAGCGGCGCTTTCACTTATGAATTAGTACCCAACAGCAACCCCGCTTACAGCGCTGACAACACTCGTTTTCAAATCGACAGCGATATGCTTTTAACTGCCGAACAGTTTCCGGCCACTCCTCCCGGTTATGATTATCACATTACTGTTCGCTCCACTGACGACGGCAACCCGGCTGGTTATATGGATAAACACTTTATCATCCACGTTATTGAACCGCAGGGCGAACCGCCGGTCATCAGCGGCATCCCTTCTGACCCACAACACATCAACGAAGATGCCTCTTTTGGACCAATCACAATTAACTTCAGCAACGATAACGGAGCAGTTACAACAGGCAAACGTTCATCCAATACAACCCTGGTTCCGCTGGCAAACATCACCCTCAACCCTGATGATGGTTCTTTAGGTGATCATACCTTAACCGTTACCCCCAGCCAGAACAAATTCGGTTCGTCGCGCATCACAATCATCGCCCGTGACAGCTACTATTCCATCGCCAAGCGCTTGGAACTGGTCGTAGACTCGGTCAATGATAATCCGGTCATCTCAAATATCCCCGATAAAGCAACCAACGAAGACACACCGCTGAACAACATTCCCTTCTCGATCTCGGATATTGAAAGCGACGCCGAGGACCTCATCGTCACCGGAACATCATCCAATCAAAATCTGGTGCCAGATGCCAATCTCGTCTTTGGCGGCGTCGGAACCAACCGAACCCTATCTATCACTCCTGTTGCCAATCAGACCGGCACATCGACGATCACTGTGCGGGTGACCGATCCTGACGGCGGGTTTATTGAAGATGCCTTCGAGTTTAACGTCGTTGCGGTTAACGACCCTGCGCGCATTGCAAAAGTTGGCGATCCTATTACCGAGGCAGTTGGTCAGCAGGTGGTTGGCAACCAGATGATTGACGAAGACATTCCGCTTGCTCTGCGAGTTGAAGACGTGGATAATACCAGTCTGACCTTCAACATTAAATCTTCAGATAATCAAACGCTCGTTCCAGACGCCAATATTGTTACCGGCGCAGCCAGCGGCGCCGGCACGCCCAACTCGCCTTATACTGTTCCAGTCACCATTACGCCGGCGCTCAACCAGTTCGGGAGCGCCAATATCACCCTGGAAGTGACCGACGGAACGAATATCACCACCAACACGTTTAAGTTAACTGTCAATTCAGTCAACGATCCGCCGACGATCTCAGCCATTTCAAATCAGACCGTCAATGAAGACGCGACCACCCCGGCCATCCCATTTACCATCAGCGATGTTGAAAGTGACGCCGGCAGTCTGACGCTTACGGCAGCGTCATCTAATCAGGCTTTAGTGACAAATTCCAACATCATTCTGGGCGGCAGCGGCAGTGATCGCACCATCACCATCACGCCATTGCCCAATGCACCCATTCCGCCGGCATCTAATCAAACAACAATCTCCATCACCGCCAGAGACCCCAACGGAGGGCAAACAGTACAGAATTTTACATTGACAGTGACGGAAATAAACGACCCGCCGCAACTCACCACCAACAAAGGAAACATCATCAAAAGCGGCGAGACAGTCACCATCACAAACCTGCTGCTCAAAGTGGATGATATTGACGACCCCGCTGAAAATATTATTTTCAGCCTGGTTGCGCCAGCTCCTCAGAATGGCACACTAAGAAATAACGGCGCGCCCCTGGGCGTTGGCGGGACCTTCACCCAGGCTGATATTAATAACAACCTCCTGACGTATGTGCAGGAGAATATAGATAATACTAACGATTCATTTACGTTCACTGTTTCTGATGGGCGCGGTGGAACAATAGGAAACTCCGTTTACCGCATCCGCGGCACGGTTGTCACCAGCGTAAACGATTCAGGCGGCGGGAGTCTCCGTCAGGTCATCACCAACGCGCAGGCCGGCGACGAGATTACGTTCGAAATAGCCGATGAAAACCCAACCATTCTGCTGACATCCGGGCCCATCGTGCTGAACAAAGATCTGGTCATTACCGGCCCGGCAGAAATCAGCGGCAGCAACACAACCCGTGTCTTTCAGGTGAATGCCGGGGTCACAGCCAGGATGAGCGATCTGACTATTGAGAATGGGGCAGCCGATCAGGGCGCCGGTCTATTGAACCAGGGTACCCTGACGCTGACCTCTTCAGATATGAATACCAATCATTCGACCCAGACCGGCGGCGCCATTCTAAACAGCGGCGCCCTGACTTTGAACAAAGTCGGCTTCGCTTCCAATATCGCCGACCAATCGGGCGGAGCCATCAGCAACACCGGAGAATTGACAATTACAAATTCGACATTCGCAAACAACCGTGCAATTGCCGGTGTAGGCGGAGCAATTTATAACGAAGCCACCCTGACATTATCCAATGACACTTTTGTCGGTAATCAGGCTACCGCATCGTCAGGCGGCGCAATCCACAACCAGAGCGGTATGCTGACCATCAACAGCATTACAGCCGCCAAAAACGCGGCTGCCAACGGCGGCGGCATTAAGATTGCCGGCGGAACAGCGATCATGAAGAATTCACTGCTGTCAGCCAACACTGCCACAACCGGGCCCAACTGCGCCGGTCCTATCACCTCAAAAGATTACAACCTGATCAAGGACGTTGCCGGTTGCGTCCTCTCAGGAGACACCGCCAATAATATCGTTGGCATTGATCCATTATTGGCGGAAACGTTGGCGAACAACAACGGCGAGACGCAGACCCTGGCAATTCTCAACCGCAGCATTGCCTATGACGCCGGTTCATGTACAACAACTGACGGTGCTACACTGGCGGAGGATCAACGCGAGGTCGCCCGTCCGCAAGGGGATGGCTGCGATATCGGCGCATACGAATCTCAATCACTGGATGAATGGTACTTCGATGACCGCGACCCGGGGATTATCTATAATCAGGCTGCAAACTGGAAACAGAACAGCCAGAGCGGAGCCTATGAGAACACAATCAGCGTGGGCAATAAAAGCGGCAGTACAGCCACCTTCCAATTCAGAGGCAGCCGATTATCTCTGCTCTTCTGGCAAGGCAGCGGTCTGGGAAAATTGGAAGTGAAAGTGGATGGGGTTGTCAGAGTTATTCTGCCTGAAAAAGGCCGTAAAGCGCAGCGCCGCTGGAATCTGACGGGGTTGGACCCCGGTATGCACACGCTCGTATTGCGCCAGATGGATAAAAAACCTGTCAATATTGACGCCATTATCACCCTGCGTCAGCCAATCAATGCGAGGTCAGGACTATTGATTGAAGACAGCGAGATCAGTAAAATCGCCTATCACGGTTTCTGGCAGCAGGAAACCAGTCAGCCCGGCGCGTCAAACGGCACCATCACGACCGCTTATGCCAAAGGCGATACAGCCAGCCTCAAGTTCAATGGCAACCGGATTACGGTCTATTATTGGAAGCGCGCCTCGCAGGGGACGCTGGATATCGGCATCGATGGGAAAACGAGAGCCTCCATCGTCCAGGGCGGACGGGGAACCCCGCAATACTGGAGCGCGTCCGGTTTGAGCGACGGTGAACATACCATCACATTCACAAATGCTAAAAGCGGGCGGGTCAACCTGGATGCCCTGGTTATTTACGGCAACACACAACCGGCCGGCGCCGGCGTCATCGAAGATAACGACCTGGAACACCTGGCTTACAACGGCGTATGGGCGACCGATACAAAACAGGCCGGCGCCACAAATGGCACAATCACAACCATGTCTAAAGTGGGCAGCTCGGTCTCGCTTACCTTCACCGGCGACCGTTTGACGTTGTGGTACTGGCAACGACGCGACTTTGGCTCGATGGACATTAAAATTGACGGGGTGACTGGCGGCAGCCGCCAAGCCCGCCTCGTGCAGCGCGGCGATCTGGGTCGCAGGCAATGGAACGCCTCGAATTTAGGGGACGGAACACATACCCTCACCCTTACTGACGCGAGCGGGACGGTCAACTTCGATGCAATTGAAATTTTCGGCAGTCCGGTTCCTGCAACAGTCAGCGGCCAGCCGGTTGAAAACCAGCAGGTCGATTACCTCGCTTACGAGGGCAACTGGCAGATCAATTCACAGTTTGGAAGCGCTTCGGGTAGTTCTCTGGCAATCTCCAATAAAGCCGGAGATACGGCCACGCTCAAATTCACCGGCGACCGGATTACACTGTTCTATTGGTTGGGCAGCAAATATGGGAACATGAACGTTCAGATCAGTGGTTTGAATGGCGGCGACCGCCAGGCCACCCTGAATCTCAAAGGGAAATCCGCGTTAATGCAATGGAGTGCAACCGGGCTTGGCGCCGGTTCACACGTCCTGACAATATCCAATCCCAAAAACACATCAATCAATATCGACTCAATATTGATCAGCAGCAGCCCTCTCTCCGGCGGCATCGATAGCGGCAAACCTACGATCGAGAATAACCAGACGCAATACATGGCGTACGACGGTAACTGGCTGCCGGATGTTGCCGATTCGGGTTCATCAGAGAAAACGCTGGCAATATCAAACAAACGCGGCGACGTCGCTACGCTTCAATTCACCGGCGATCGGATCACGATCCAATACTGGGAAGATAAAAACTACGGCACGATGGGCATCAAAGTCGATGGCGTGGATAACGGTCCGCGCCAGGCCACGTTGAAGCTGAAGGGAAGCCGCTCGAAGCAGACCTGGGTGGCAGCCGAACTCGGAACCGGCACACATACCCTGACCCTGACGAATTTGAGCGGGGTGATCAATTTCGACCGGCTCGTCATCGACCCCACACCTTTGCCTGGCATCCCTGGTGGAACCGTGGAAGACTCGCAAACGGATACCATTACATACCAGGGAAACTGGCAAATGATGACCGACAGTCAGGCTTCAGGCGGAACAGAAACCAGTTCCCGCCTGATCGGCGACACGGCCACACTCAAATTCACCGGTGAGCGGTTAACGCTCCAATATTTCACCGCCGCTAACAACGGCATTATGGGATTGCGGCTGGAAAACGTAAGCGGCGGAACCCGTCAGATTCAAATCGATCAGAAAGGCGCCCGTCAGCTTCGCCAGTGGAGCGCAAGCGGCCTGGGTTCAGGTCAACATAAACTTGTACTGACGCACATCAAAGGCTCGCGCATCAGCCTGGATTCCATCCTGATCGCCAACAGCGCATCAGGAGCATCTACCGGCGTCACTGAGAACGAAGATACAGGTAAATTCACTTACTCCGGTCACTGGCAGCCGCCAATCGATCTAAGCGGCGCATCAGGCGGCAAAATTACCCGGTCTCTGGCAAAGGGCGATACTGCTACGCTCAACTTCACCGGCGACCGCGTTACATTGCTGTATTGGCAGGGAAAGGAATACGGTAATCTGGGTGTTCAAGTCGGGCCATATCAGGTACAGATCGATCAGAAAGGGAAAGCCATTCAGCGTCAATGGAGCGCCTCCGGCCTCGGCTCTGGGGTGCATACCCTCACGCTGACCAACCTGTCTGGCGGATTGGTTAACTTCGACGCGGTGATCGTCGATAATGCGACAATTTCGGCCGCCTCAGGGAAACTGGAAAACAGCGACACTACCCGAATTGCTTTCACCGGCGCGTGGCAGAAACCCGCCGAGCAAGCCGGGGCGTCGGGCGGGACAATCACCGAATCCATCACTCGCGGCGACCAGGCTGTCATCCGCTTTACCGGCGATCGCGTAACACTGTATTACTGGTCGGGTAAAGGTTTCGGTTCTCTGGACGTCAGCGTTGGCTCACATCAGGCGACGATCAATCAAAAAGGGTCTTCCATACAGCAGCAATGGAGCGCATCTGGTCTGGGAAGCGGAGAACATACCCTCACGTTGACCAACACGAAAGGCGGCCCGGTTAACTTCGACGCCCTCGTCTTTGATAGCGCGCCCACAGCAGCAACCATCGGGACTCTGGAAAACAGTGAAACGGGCATGATCGCTTTCAATGGCCTGTGGCAGCCGCCCAGCGCGCTCAGCGGCGCATCCGGTGGAACCATCACCCAATCTCTGGCTAAAGACGATCAGGCGATCATCCAATTTACCGGCGACCGGATCACACTGCTCTACTGGTATGGCGCCAAATACGGCACCCTGGACGTCCAGGTTGATTCACAATCGAGTCAAATCGTTCAAAAGGGACGGACAGCTCAAGGTCAATGGATGGCAGCCAATCTCGGCGCCGGAACGCATACGCTGAAGTTGACCAACCTCAAAGGCGGGCCGGTCAATTTTGACGCCGTGATAATCAGCGGCGCACCGACGATCGCCGGATCCGGTACGATTGAAGATAATGACTTCGATAAGATGGCCTACTCTGGAAAATGGCAAAAGCCAGTCGCTTTTACCAACGCTTCAGGCGGTACGATTACCAACTCAAACGCCAGGGGCGACACAGCTACTTTACGTTTTAGCGGCGACCGCATCTCCATACTTTACTGGCTTGGTTCCAGGAATGGAATCATGGATGTGATGATCCAAACCGGCGACGGGCAGACCCGCACCGCCACGTTCAACCAGCGAGGCGGACGCATTCTCAAACAGTGGTCGGCTTACGGCCTGGGATCTGGAACGCATACACTGACGCTGACCAACAAAAACGGCTTCCCGGTTAATCTGGACGCCATCATCATCCGCGATGCTGTTACGACCGCTGCTCCTGGCAAAGTCGAGAATGACGACCTGACGAAAGTTGCCTATGCCGGCGCGTGGGTTACGTCATCCATCAGCGGCACTTCGGGCGGGAACGTCGCCGTATCAAACGGCGTCAATGAAACTGCCTGCCTTACGTTCAACGGAAGCAAAATCACGTTGTACTACTGGATGAAGAAAGGCTACGGGTCGATGCTCGTACAGATCGATGGCAACGCGGGTGTGACCATCAATGAAAGCGGAAAGTCGCTCATCCAAAAGTCCGCCGTTTTTGAAGGTCTCGGCTCCGGCGTCCACACAATCACCATCACCCATTCTCGCCGTGCGCCAATCAATATTGACGCATTTGAGATCACCCCTTAAAACACCCCTTTTTTAAGTTATAATCTGAGCGTGACAACCAGCCCCGTTGATCTGGCGGGGCTGGTATACAATGTTGTTCAATGATGTTCTTTATACCAATGGAGGAAAAAATGTTTTCGCAAAAACTGATGCTGAAGCAGCGTTGGTTATACAACCTGCTCGCATTACTCATCTGCGCCAGCCTCCTGTTGGGAACCACAGCCGCCAGTCCGGCAGCCGCTTTCCAGCAAGGCAAATCTCAGGCGCAAACGGAGGGCGATCCGCCCGAAGCCGAGTGGCTCAACTACCACCTGATCGTTGTCAAATTTAAAGACGACAGCCCGGTACGCATGAGCGAAGGCCGTCTGGCATCCCCAGACGGCGCCGACCTTTCTGCAGTCGAAAGCCTGCTGGAAGGCTTATCCATCCGGCCAATGTTCTCCCGTTCAACGGAGGAACTGGAGCAGGAAACTGCCAATCTTCGTTCAGCCGAAGGCGAGGTACTGCCCGATTTGAGCCAGTACTACCTGATCAATCTGAGTGAAGAAACCACCTTCGAACAGGCCAGCGCGTTGCTCGAATCGCTGCAAGGATTGGAGAACGTCGAAACGGCCTACATGGAACCAATTTACAAACTGGCTACAGACAAAGACCCGGCGACGCCAGATATGTCTGCCGGGCAGGGCTATCGGGAAGATGCAGCCTCTAACGGCATTGACGCCGATTATGCGGCGACGATCCTGGGCGGGCGCGGTTATAACGTCCGCGTGACCGACATTGAACTGGGCTGGCAAATTGGGCACGAAGACCTCAATATCAAAAACAGCTCGCTGCTGGGAAGAAGCGAAAATACGTCACAACTCAGCGATATAGCCCACGGCACCAACGTACTGGGGGTCATCGCCGGGTTCAACAACGGTTACGGCGTCACCGGCATCGCCTCAGACGCCGAAATCAAACTGGTCTCCAATGGCTATGTTGTGATTGGAACTACCGAATACAACTATACCACCGCCGAGGCCATTGACCTGGCAGCGGCCAACAGCCGGGCGGGTGACGTGATCGTCATTCCGTTGCAGGTTAAAGGCCCCAAAACCGGATTAACTTGCACCTGCGGCGACCCGGAGTGTTCAGATTTTGAATTCATCCCGGTCGAATGGTTAGATGCCAACTACGACGCCATCAAGAGAGCCACAGCCAAAGGCGTCATCGTCGTCGAAGCAGCCGGCAATGGCTCGATGAATCTGGGCGATACCGATATCTACGGCAATAAATTTATTCGTTCCTCCCGTAATTCCGGGGCGCTCATTGTCGGGGCCGGCGATTCAGCCACCCGCGCCCGTCGCTGCTCGAGCAACTACGGCGACCGGGTCGATCTGCAGGGCTGGGGCGACTCTATTGTCACCACCGGCGGCCTGTCGGACGGCAGTCAGGATACCGCCTTTGAAACCGCATCCGGCTTCGACAGCGGCGGCGACGCTGAACAGTTCTACACCAATACTTTCGGCGGCACATCCGGCGCCGCGGCCATTGTGGCCGGCGCAGTCGCCAGTTTGCAGGGCATAGCCCGCAAACAGGGCATTGCTCTGTCTCCTTCCCAGACGCGTGAAATGCTGATCAATACGGGCAGTTCACAAACAGGATCGACCTCAGAGCATATCGGCCCCTTACCAGATCTGAAAGGGGCTATCGACACTTACCTCGTATCTGGGAGTTACACACCAGATGGAACAACCACCGATTCGCTGCGCCCGACCCTCAACTGGCCCAACGCCGTCGGGGCGACCAAATATTGGGTGCAAATTTCGACCGGCACCACTTTCACGGAACTGGTTTACGATGCAACCGTGACGCGTTCGGAATTCACCCCTTCCAAGAACCTGGCTAAAAACACGGTCTATTACTGGAAGGTCCGTCCATACAGCAACGGGAGTTGGGCAAAATGGTCCAACACGTACCAATTCACAACACCCAACCCAACCGATAACCCGCCGGTTACAACCTTAACCTACCCGAAAGAAGGATTCCTCTTCACCAGTTGGAGCCCAACCTTCTACTGGAAAGATCTCTCCAGCCTATCGACGCCGCCCGACGGCTATCATATACAAATCTCAACAACCAATGACTTCGCAGCAGCAACCACGATCGAAGCCTATCCGACCGACGCCAACTACACCGTGGCTGCGCCGTTGGATGGCAGCACACAGTATTACTGGCGCGTCCGCACTTACATCGGCGCGGCGCCCGACCAGATCTTCAGCGCCTGGACGCCCTGGCGGAGCTTCAAGACAGCCATTGCATCAACGTCGCTGGTATCTCCGGCAGATGGAGCGGATGTGGACACCCTGCGTCCGACTTTCCAATGGAATCCGATCGCCAATGCCAAGGGCTATCAGTTACAAATTTCCACCAGCCTGAAGTTCAAAAGCAATGTGCAGAGCTATACTCTCGGCGATACAACAACATCCTACCAGATCACCAAAGATCTATCGAAGAAAGCATCCACCGTATATTGGCGCGTGCGTGTGATCGGCAAATTCGGCAACAGCGGCTGGTCGCCCGTCTGGACAGTCCACCCCCCCATCCCGCCCAATGTACCGACCAACCTGAAACCCAAAACCAAGACCGTCAATAAGGACTTCTCGCCCGTCTTCACCTGGAGCGTCCCCAAGGGCGGCGCGGTGGGTTACCAGTTCGAAATCTCCAAAGACAGTGATTTCGACCCGGCTGACCTTTCCACCGACACACAGGATGTAACCGATCCAACCTACACGGCCGCCGGCCGGGACCCTGACTCAGCGTTCTACTGGCAGGTGCGCGCCGTGAACGCATCGGGCGAATACTGCAACTGGTCGAAGAATCAGATCATCTACACCGGGCCCCTGCTCAGTGTGACGTTGGATTCTCCATCGTCCGGCGATACGGTTGACAGCCGCCGCCCCACTTTACAGTGGACGGACGCCACGCCTACCTTGACCGGAGCATACTGGCTGCAAATTTCGCGCAATGCGGCTTTCACGCGCATCTTTTACAGCAAAATCGTCAAAAACGCTTCACCGCATACCATTCTTAAATCGCTGCCGCTTAAAGGTACGTTCTACTGGCGGGCGGCAAACAAGGGTAAATACGGCTACAGCGCCTGGACGGCCGGGGTGGACTTTATGACGCCAGACGAAGCGCCCTACGCGCCCAGTCTCGTTTCCCCTGCCAGCGGCGCAGTAATGATCAACTACACGCCTAAACTTGTGTGGAATGCCCCCAGCCGCAAGCCCGTCCCGGATGGTTACCAGGTTCAAATCAGCAAAACGAACAAATTTGACTCGCCCGTCGTTGACGAGGCAGTGACGACGAAGTCCTACGTCGTTCCTTACAGTTCACTTGATGAAAGCGGTAAATATTACTGGCGGGTTGGCTCAGACCTGGGCGGCGTCCTTGCCTGGAGCAGTGTGAGGACGTTCTATACCCCCAGCACCGTCAAGGGTGTGGTCAGCGATGTTGAGAGCGGCAATCCTATTGTCGGCGCTCGGGTTTACATCGGCGACGGAACTCAATCCACAGTAACCAACGCCGCCGGCGAATTTACCTTCAACAGCCTGGTGCCGGGCGATTACACCTTCAAGGTTGATCACTCAGGTTACATCATCCAAAAACACACACTGACCGTCGGCAAAGGGGCGAATGTCGATGAATTCAACTTCCCCCTGGTTGCCGAACAAGCCGACAAGATTCGCATTGTGCTCACCTGGGCAAAAGAGCCGGCCGATCTCGACGCTCATCTCTGGCTGCCCACAACAAACCAGACCCATATCCACAAGGATAATACGGGTGACCTGGCCAGCACGCCGCCAGACGCCGAACTTGAGGTTATGGACGAAGACGGTTACGGACCTGAGGTTATCACCATCAATCACAGCGCCACCAATCCACTCTACCCAGGCACTTACCTGTTCGCGGTGAAACTCAACGGTTACCCCGATATGTTCCCGTTATCCGACGCCAGAGTGGCTGTTTACGATGGCAATACCCTCAAGAAAGAGTACCATATTCCACTGACTGGCAGCGCCCGCTGGTGGAAAGTATTCTCCCTGAAAGTTTCCGGTAGTTCATACACCATCATAGATCATAACGAACTGGTAACGAGTTCGCCGGCCCCTTATGCAGATCCAACGCCGTAAACCGGCTGCCATATCATAACAATAACGATCCCCCTTCTCTTTGTTAATGAAGGGGGATCGTTGATTAACGCAACTTTCCGATAATTTTTACGCCAAAGATTTGAATCTGGTTTATAATGAACCATCACGGTCTTTGACTGGATTATCATAATACACCAGAGCAGGGAGGTAGGCATGCTGCAAATTCTCATTATTGCAGTGGCTATCATTTGCGCCATACAGGCTCTACGCGCTAAAAGTCTTTTAGTCTCAGCATTGTGGCTGGCAGGCGTCAGCGCATTGGTAGCTCTTTTGTTATATCTCATGGGAGCAGCCGAAGTTGCAGTGATCGAACTCAGCGTCGGCGCCGGATTGGTTACAGTGCTCTTTGTCTTCGCTATCAGCATCGCCGGCGAAGAGACCACTGATATCCGCACCATCATCCCAAAACCCCTTGCATGGGGACTGATTGGCATATCGGTTATTTTGTTGTTACGGCTGATCATGCCGGCAACCGGCATTGAGATTCCTGTCTCGCAAACTACTTATCCAGATAAATTATGGGAAGCGCGCGGAATCGATATTCTGGTGCAAATCGTGTTAATTTTCACGGGCGTGTTGGGAGTTTTAGGGTTGATGGCAGAGGCGCCGGGCAAAAAATCTGCTCACATTGTTCACCTGCCAGAAACGGAAACTGAATCGGCAGAGGAGAAGCGCTCATGACACAATCGATGCTGAACATCGTTTTAGTGGGGGTTTTTGGACTATTTGCAATTGGTCTCTACGGGCTGCTCATCAGCCGCAATCTCATAAAAATTGTAGTCGCTTTACAAATTCTGGCAAAGTCAGCCATTCTCGCCATCCTGGTCGCCGGTAAAATGGGCGGCAACATCGATCTCGGTCAGAGTATGGCAATTCGGGTGATCGTGGCTGACACCGTTGTGGCCATACTGGCGCTGGCGCTGTCTGTTCAAGTGCGGCGCTTTTTCGGTACGCTGGACATCAAAGCCCTGTCCACACTGAGGAGGTAGCCCGATGACTGGTCTATTGATAATTCTCATCATCGGAATACCCTGGTTAGGCGCATTGGCGCTGTGGCGTACACCCGACAGCCACCCGCGCCTTCAAAATACGCTCGCTGTCATTTTTTCAATCGGGGCTGGCTTAATTTCATTATTATTAATTCCAAACGCCACTGATCAGGCTGGTTTATCACTGCCGGTTGGCGGCGTTTTTGGTGAATTCAGTTTCGTCGCCGACGGCCTGGGCGTCTTTCTGGCCGCCGTCGCCTGCGTAATCGGAAGCCTGGCTATTATCTTTTCAATTAATTACATGCACGGCGAGGCGCAACTGGGACGCTATTACGCCCTGATACTGCTCTTCATCGGCGGCATGTCAGGCCTGGTTCTGACCAACAACATGCTGCTGATGTTCTTCTTCTGGGAAATCACCGCCCTGTGTTCCTATGCGCTGATCTCCTTCCACAACGACGATCCCAAGGCCGTTGCCGGGGGCATCAAAGCCCTGATCATCACGCAAATCGGCGGCATCGGTTTGCTGGCAGGCGCATTAATTTCCTATGCTTACCTGGGCACGCTCGATACAAACGTCCTCATCAAGCAGGCAGCCCAATTACCCGCCGGAGTATTAAGTTTCACCGCATTCGGTTTCCTGATCGCCGCGGCGGCTAAATCGGCGCAATTCCCCTTTCAAACCTGGCTCCCGGATGCCATGGAAGCTCCCAGCCCGATCAGCGCCCTGATCCATGCCGCCACGATGGTCAACGCAGGTGTGTATCTTCTGGCGCGGTTCTATCCGGCTTTCGAGAGTGTACCCGGCTGGAAAACAGCCGTCGTTCTGGTCGGCGCTATTTCAGCCGTCATGGCGGCCTGTATGGCGCTGGTTGCCACAGACCTGAAACGCGTCCTGGCCTATTCCACAATCAGCCAGTTGGGATATATGGTTTACGCCATCGGTTGCGGCGGCGTTTTCGCCAGCCAATTCCACCTGCTCAGCCATTCAGTATTCAAAGCGCTGCTCTTCCTTGCCGCCGGCGCAGTGATCCATTCAGTCGGCACACGTGACATGCGTAAAATGGGCAACCTGGGCAAACAAATGCCGCTGGTGCGCAACGTATTCATTATCGGCGCGCTGGCGCTGGCTGGAATACCCATACTCAACGGCTTTTGGAGTAAAGAACTGGTATTAGAAGCCGGTTTATCTCACGGCCCTGCCTGGGGTTACATCTTGATGCTGGTCGGCGCGGGGATAACCGCACTCTACACTTTCCGCTGTGTATGGCTGGTTTTCTTCGGCAAGGCGCGCAGCGAACTGCACGGCCACGATGCGCAAACTGCGATGCAGGTTGCCCTCATCCCGCTGGCGTTCGGAGTATTCACAACTGAATTATTAGCCGGCCCATTCTCACAATTATTGGGGCGCACATTGACTTTCCATGAAATCGAAGGAGCTTCAACATTGAAGATATTGGAAGAAGTCGTGCTCGATCCTTATACATTGCTGGCCCTGACAGTGATTGCGCTGGGATTACTCTTGTGGGTCTGGCGCAAACATCTGGCCGGATTGGTTGAAAGCCTGCAGGGCCTGGGAAATTTCATCGGCGGAGGGTTCGGCTTTGAATCAATCAACCGCGGCATCGTCAACGGCGTGCAGAATTTTGCCGAGACGCTGCGTGCAACACAAACCGGTCAGATCAACTGGAATGTTTTCTATATTCTGACCGGGTTAGTTCTCCTGGTCATTATCCTGGTTCTGGCGGTGTAACATGAATGCGAACATACTTACCTGGATGATTGCACTTCCTCTGGCAGCTTCGCCAGTTATTTATCTCGTCGGCCGCATCCGAACCAAAAACACGAATCTGGGCCGTTGGGCCGGTTTGTTAGCCCTTTTATTGACCTGGATACCCTTTATCAGCGCAGCAAGAGAATTCACCCAGAATGGCCCGATCTCTTACACGCTGGGTGCGATCACGCTGCAAATGGACGGCGTCGGTTTGCTGCTGGCAGCCACCGCGCTGAGCCTGGGCACCATGGTGATGATCTTCTCAATCCCCTATATGGCAGGCGAAGTTGGCGAAGAAAAATATTTTGCCACTCTCGCCGTCATGGTCGGTTCTATCATGGGGCTGGGCTGCGCCACAGAGTTGTTCAACCTGTGGATATGGTTCGAGACGATGGCAATTTCATCATATATGCTGGTTGCCTTCTATCACGACCAACCTGCCTCCTTGGAGGCCGGCGTTAAATACCTGGTACAAAGCACCATCGGTTCTATACTGGTTCTGCTCGGAATTTCCCTGGTCTATACTCAGACCGGCACGCTCAATATCGTTGAAATTCGCAGCCTGCTGCAAGGCGAAACAGCCTCTCCATTGATTGTTGTGGCCGGAGCCTTCTTTGTGATTGGTTTCGGCGTCAAGGTGGCCCTGGTACCCTTGCACACCTGGCTGCCAGATGCTCACTCGCAAGCGCCCAGCGGGATCAGCGCCATGCTCTCAGGCGTCCTGATCGAAGCTGGTCTGATTGCCCTGCTGCGGGCAATTTCTGCCATTTCCAATATGACCTTGCAATGGGGCGCTCTCATCATGATCTTCGGCGCAGTCAACATGCTGGCAGGAAACTTGCTGGCGCTGCGCCAAAAACAGGTCAAACGCCTGCTGGCGTTTTCCAGCCTGGCGCATGTTGGTTACATGCTGGTAGGTCTGGGCGTTGGCATTTACTTCCAACAGGCAAACGGGATGGAAGGCAGCATGTTCCACCTCTTCAACCACGCTATGATGAAGGGATTGGCCTTTCTTGCGGCTGGCTCACTGTTATTTGCTCTGCACACAGCGATTGGCGACCATAATCCGCTCACAATTGCCGATCTGTCGGGAGCAGCCAAACGCTATCCGATATCCTCTCTGACCCTCAGCATTGCTGTGCTGGGTCTGGGCGGTATGCCCTTGTTGGCCGGTTTCATGTCTAAATGGCAGATATTCGTCGGCGGTTTTCAAACCCAAAGCCCGCTCGTTTACGCGCTGGTTATCTTTGCCGCGCTGAACAGCGTCCTCTCGCTGGGCTATTACGCCCCGCTGGTCAATGCTGTGTACCGTCTGGAGCCTTCCGAGGCCGTTAAATCGGGTAAACCTGTCACTGCCTTGATGACCATCCCCATGATCATTATGGCGCTGGTCATCGTTGTGTTGGGTTTTTACCCGGCTCTGGTAAACTGGATGACCGGGCCGGCAGGCGCTGCCCTTCTGGCCGCTTTTGCGCACTAGTCAATAAGACTCCTGAATAAGAAATGGAGCTGAACTATTATGGAAATATTACTTTCACCACCGATCGCATTTCTGATCTATATTCCCCTGGTATTGATTCTTTTCGCCATCGGCCGCCTGCTGGCGGGTTCAGGAAACTCATCAGCGATGAAATCCAGCCTGTATGGCAGCGGCGAAGAAGCGCCCTCTTACCTGGCAGCGCCGGGCTACCGCCCCTTCTTCATGATCGCTTTCTTCTTCGCCATCCTGCACCTGGGTATTCTGGTACTGGGCGACAGCTCTCTTAACCCGGTCACAATCGTTTACGTAATCGGGTTCATCCTGGCATTGATCGCCCTGATACTGGGGTAAGTCTCGAACTACTAGGAGTATTCGGGTATAATAAGTCTATATAGGTGTTTTCAAGCGTTAGAGAAGGAGCAATAAAGAATGGGACTCAATTTGGACAAATCCTGGCAGGACATACTGGATAAAGTCAAAACCTGGGCGCGCATCAACTCACCCTGGGCTATTCACTTTAACAGCGGCTCTTGCAACGGTTGTGATATCGAAATACTGGCTACCCTCACCCCGCGTTATGATCTGGAGCGACTCGGCATCAAACTTCAGGGTAGCCCGCGTCATGCAGATGTATTGATTTGCACCGGGCCTGTAACGCGCCAGGCGCGCGATCGTCTAAAAAGAATTTACGAACAAATGCCAGAGCCAAAATTTGTCGTCGCAGTTGGCTCATGCGGAATCTCTGGAGGCGCATTCCAGGGCTGCTATAACATTGTGGGCAGCATCAGCGAGGTTATCCCGGTCGATGTTTACGTCCCCGGTTGTCCGCCGCGCCCTGAAGGGATTATCTTCGGCATCGCTCAACTATTGGAAAAACTCAAGGGAAAGGCAGTTGACGAAACCGCCGTCCCGCCCAGTCATTCCAGCGGAAGTCTGATATCGCAGCCAGAATTTCAGGAAATGAGCAACAGGAGAAGATAAGATCATGAACACAGAAAGCGCATTAACCACTGCGGGGCAATTATTAGCGCCCTGGGCAGACAGCACAAATAGTCCAGAAACCAACCGGTTGGATGTGAACCTGGCGCCGAAGAATTTGATTTCAGCAGCCGAAGCGCTGGTCAATAACCGATGGGGGTATCTATCCGCAATCACCGGCGTGGACCTGGGAGTTGAAGCAGGCGAGTTTGAAGTTCTTTACCACTTCTGCAAAGGCGCGGCAATTACCACCCTGCGGGTACGCCTTCCCCGGCAAAATCCGAGTATTCCATCGGTCTGCAGCGTTATCCCTTCGGCCACGCTTTTCGAGCGCGAATTGATGGAAATGTTTGGCATTACTGTAGCGGGAACACCAAACACCGACCGCCTGATTCTTCCAGAAGATTGGCCAGACGGCGTTTATCCCCTGCGTAAGGATTTTAGCCTGTCAAATCTAACCCCGGGTGAGAAGAAAGGATAGAATAACAGGATGGAAATGAACCAACCTCGAAATAAGTTTATCGTTCCAATTGGCCCGCAGCATCCGGCTCTAAAAGAACCCGGCCATTTTGAATTCACCGTTGACGGCGAAATCGTCACCAGCGCCTCGGCCCGCTTGGGTTACGTACATCGCGGCATCGAAAAGGGGGTCGAAGGCAAAACCTGGCCTCAGGCTCTCTACATGCTTGAGCGAATTTGCGGCATTTGCTCCCATATTCATGCTTTTGCTTATGCTCTTGGCGTTGAGAAACTGGCCGGGGTAAGCGCTCCACCTCGCGCCCAGGCCATCCGGGAACTCGTGGCAGAATTGGAACGCATCCACAGTCATTTACTCTGGCTGGGCGTTGCCGCTCATGAAGGCGGGTTTGATACCCTGTTCATGTTTAGCTGGCGCGATCGAGAAACAGTCATGGATTTATTGGAAGGCCTGACCGGCAACCGGGTAAATTATTCTGTTAATGTTCTCGGCGGCGTAAAATTTGATGTCAGCGACCAGCAGGCCGATACAATTCGTAAGGGAATCGATTACCTGGAAGAGCGCACTTATCATTATCTCAAAGTGATAACAACCGATGAAACCTTTTTGGGTCGCACACGCAATATTGGCACAATGAGCAAAGAAGAAGCCGAAAAGTTGGGGGCAGTTGGTCCAACGGTACGCGCCTCGAATGTTGAGCAGGATATCCGCGTCGAAGCACCTTACGGGGCTTATCACGATTTCCCGGTCAATATCGTCCTTGAAAAAGCCGGCGATTTACAGGCGCGTTTTGAAGTGCGAGTCAAAGAATTGTTCGAAAGCTACCGGGTTATCCGTGAAATTTTGGATAAGCTGCCTCCAGGAGACCTGACCGTGCGCGTTCCCCGCAAAATACCGGCAGGTGAAACAATCAGCCGAGTCGAAGCGCCACGCGGCGAATTGTTGTATTACCTCAAGAGCAACGGCAGCGAAAACCCTGATCGCGTCAAGGTTCGCACACCCAGCCTGTGCAACTGGGCATCCGTCATCACCACTGCTGTTGGCCATAAGCTGGCGGATATGCCAATGATTCTGGCAGGAATTGATCCCTGTTTCTCTTGCAACGACCGTACATTCACCATTCAGCACACCGGCAAAGATGCCGAAAGCTGGTCATGGGAAGATCTGCGATTATATGGAATAGAGTATTACCGATGAACACACTAATCCCCATCCTCGCTCTTCTGATTTTTCCTGGAGGCATATTTGTATTGGCAAGCGGCCTGGTTTACGAATATGCTGACCGCAAACTGGTAGCGCGTTTTCAAAACCGTCTGGGACCACGCTGGTTTCAACCTCTGGCGGATATGATCAAATTACTGGCAAAAGAAGAGGTCGTTCCGTTCGGCGTTAATCCGATTTTGTTCAATGCCTTGCCGGTGATTGCCCTCGCAGGCGCACTGACAGCCGCCCTTTACGTGCCGATGGCCGGCTTGAAACCGTCTTTTTCTTTCCAGGGCGACTTGATCGTCACACTCTATTTGCTCAGCATGATGACCTTGTGTATCGGCCTGGCAGGCGCCAACACAGCCGACCGTTTCTCAATGATCGGCGCCATTCGTACATTAACCCAACTTTTCGCTTATGAAGCGCCGCTTCTGCTGGCGTTGCTCGGCCCGGCAATTATGGCCGGAAGCTGGCAGATTAGCGAAATCTCCGCCTATGCCAGTCAGCACTGGGTAGCCATTCTGCTAACTCAGCCCATTGGATTTATTGTTGCCATTATCGGACTGATGGGCAAGCTGGAACTCCCTCCCTTCGATGCGCCTGAAGCCGAGACGGAAATCGTATCAGGGGCATTGACCGAATATAGCGGACGAGGTTACGCTCTCTTCCGCATTGGAAAAGACGCCGAACTGGTTATTGGCCTGACTCTGATCGCCACTTTCTTCCTGGGCGGAATCGCTAATCCACTGGAATTTTTGCTGAAAACTCTTGGTTTATTGCTGGTAATGGCAGGGCTGCAATCGTTGTTTGCCCGTCTGCGCATCGATCAAACCGTTGGGATGTGGTGGCGCTTCGGTGCGCTGCTGGTTTTGCTCCAATTCCTTCTCATCATTATCTTGAAAGCGACAGGTGTTCTACCATGAAAATCGGCGCCATGCTTGGAGATATATTTAGTTCATTATTCAAAAAACCGATCACTGAACAATATCCCTTTGAACGAAGAGAAGCTCCCCCCCACTTCCGTGGGAAACTTGTTTGGGATCCCAATAAGTGCACAGGTTGCGGCCTGTGCATGAAAGATTGCCCATCAGATGCCATCGAGGTTATCACTATCGATAGGGCAAACAAACGATTCGTCATGCGCTACAACATCGATCGCTGCACCTATTGTGCGCAATGCGTACAAAACTGTCGTTTCGACTGCCTGGAAATGTCCGACGACCAATGGGAGCTGGCATCCACAACCAGAGAACCCTTCACCGTTTACTATGGGAGAGAAGAAGATATCCAGAAAATCCTGGAACAACTTAATCAGAAAGAACCTGAAGCAGTTAAAATTGAAGGTTAACCATCCACCCCGCGTGGCTGTTCTCGGCATGGGCAATGAACTCAACGGAGATGACGCCGCCGGGGTCATGGTTGCCCGAGAATTGAAAGCTGAACTTAATGAAAATCCCGCCCGGCTGGTAATCGACGCTGGCCCGGCTCCGGAAAATTTTACTGGAACATTACGCCGCTTTAAACCAGATTTACTCATTCTGGTTGACGCGGCGCAACTGCGCCAGCCGTCTGGAACAATCTCGTGCGTCGATTGGCGCGAAACAAGGGATTTCAGCGCATCGACTCACAGTCTGCCTCCGCTGGTTCTTTCACAATATCTGACAGAAGAATTGGGGTGTGAGATATTGCTGGTCGGCATTCAGGCAAAAAACACCGAAGCAGGAAGTCCAATTTCTCCCCCGGTTCAAAAAGCAATAACCAGGGTGACAAAGGAATTGGGTCAATTGCTACTGACAACTATATCAAATTCGGCTTCCAAGTCAGATGAATGCCTGCAAAAATAAACAATAATCGAATATTTTTTATGTTATAATCACTTCAGTCCTCCCCGCTAGGCAAGGATGGACGTAGGTGGTATCCCGCATCCCCGATGGTTTTTTAGCCATGGGGATATTTTATTATTTGACAATATAGAGTTGGGATAAGCTCCGATCATTTAGCCTAAGAACTTATCCAAAAAACAAAAAGATATGTTTTCGGATAAATCCTTAAATTTAGTGAGGCTAAGAGAAACATGGAGTATTCAATAACACAAGCGGCAAACAGGGAGAAAAGAGAAGCAGCATTAAGTTCGGTTGTAGCAGCAGTGGGGTTGACGACGTTCAAAATTGTAGTGGGTATCATGACAGGCAGCCTGGGCATTCTCGCCGAAGCGGCGCATTCAGGTTTGGACCTGGTCGCTGCATTAATTACATTCTTCTCCGTTCGACTTTCAGGAAAACCTGCCGACAAACAACACCAATACGGGCATGGGAAGATTGAAAATCTATCCGCATTAGCTGAGACGCTATTGCTTCTGTTGACCTGTGCATGGATTATCTACGAATCAATCCAGCGCCTTTTTTTCAAGGAAGTCGAGGTCGATGCTTCCATCTGGGCTTTCATTGTGATGTTTACTTCAATTATCATCGACTTTACCCGTTCTCGGGTGCTGGCCAGGGCGGCAAAAAAGCACAACAGCCAGGCGCTGGAAGCAGACGCCCTGCATTTCAGCACTGATATTTGGAGTTCGTCGGTTGTCATTTTGGGATTAATCGGAATTCAGATTGCGTCTGCCTTTCCAAATTTGGGGTTCTTAAAACACACTGACGCCATCGCCGCTTTAGGAGTAGCCTTTATTGTCATTTACGTCAGTTATCAGTTGGGCAAGCGGACAATCATGGCGCTTCTGGATACTGCCCCTGAAGGATTGGAAATTAAGATTAAAACCGCTGTCGAGACGATTCCAGGCGTCATTGATTGCCATCAGATACGCGCCCGTTATTCCGGCCCATCCCTCTTTGTTGATGTACACGTTCTTCTGGACCGCAGCCAAACGTTGGAAGAAGCGCATCGGATGACCGAGGTTATTGAAAAGGCGATCGAAAACATCTCCCCCGGCTGCGATGTAACAGTGCATCCAGAACCCAGTTCACTCCTATAGATTAATTACCGGAAGCGAAATTTCATAAATCAATGCTAAAAGCAGAGAGCAGTATGCGGGTTCTTTGCATATTGCTTTCTGCTTTTTTAATCAGCGCCGGGCGTTTTCAGAGTCGTCCCGGCCAACATTTCAATCATTTCCAAAACAGCCAGGGTATCCAAACCTGCCATGCCATTTTCCAACATGGCGTTAAATAACTGGGCAGCGACCGTCCCTGAAGACAACGGCGCGCCATACTGCCGGGCTGTTTCAATAATGATATCCGAATCGTTTGCCTGCATAGAGGCTTTGAACCCTGGATTGTGGTTACCGGCGGACAAACGCTGCGGTTTATTATCCAGCGTCCAGTACTGTGCTGCTCCTTCTTTGATAGCCTCTATAACTTTTGCGGATCAACGCCGGCTTTTTGAGAAAAAAACAGCAGTACGCCCATCGCCGCCATTCGCGCGGCGACCATGATCAGGTTGGCAGCCCTGGCAACCTGGACAGCGCCAGAATCCCCCATCAGTATAAATTTCTTTCCTGTTGCCTTAAGAACTGGCAACACTGTATCGAAAGTTTCCTGTGATCCGCCTGCCATGATGGTCAACGTTCTCTGAATGGCGTCAAGTTCACCGCCGCTGACCGACGCTTCTAAAAGAGAATCATTGAGAAAATCAGATAAAATGGCAGCAAAATATTCTATATCCAATTACGCATTATCCAATATAATTGTTATTAAAATGTTGCGACAGAAATCTCACCACCAACATAAGTATAAAAAAGACACCAGGAATACAATTATAGTGGGAATCATATTACAACAATAATCTGATACGGTCCTATGACAGAACGAACCATTCTTGTTAACGAAAACGAATTAATCTTTAAACTGATGCAAGATGTTAACCTTGCGATGGTACGTATTCCTGCAGGAGAATTTGTGATGGGCAGCGATCGTAAATTCGACCCGGAACTTGATGAGCGCGAAACGCCCATTCACATCTGCCGCCTGCCCGACTATTGGATTGGAAAATACCCGGTAACCAACCTGCAATACAAAGCTTTCATCGAAGCTACCGGCAGAATGGCGCCAGAATATTGGATTGACGGCAAAATACCCACTGGCAAACAACATCACCCGGTTACGGGGGTTAAATATTTCAACGCTCTGGCATTTTGCGAATGTCTATCCAATCTGGTGGGCGTTCATATCGTGCTGCCGACAGAGGCAGAATGGGAGAAAGCTGCCCGCGGTGTTGATGGACGCATTTGGCCTTGGGGAAACCATCCACCCAATTCATCATTGTGTAACTTTAACAGCAAAATGGATGATACGACCCCTGTAGGAAAATACAGCCCCCAGGGTGACAGTCCTTATGGGTGCGCCGATATGTCTGGAAATGTCTGGGAATGGACAGCCAATGTATTCAAACCGTACCCATTCAAGAATGAAATAACGAGCGAAGACCTGGACATCACCGCTCATCATGTCCTTCGCGGTGGGGCATTCTTTGTCTTTCGCTGGCTAACGCGTTGCGCAGTGCGGGCATTCGATATTCCTGGTAACTTTTGGTGGGAAGGAATTGGATTCAGGATTGCCACATCGCGTAGATCGATTGCGGCGCCCATTCCAGCGCCTGGTGAAACAGATAGCGCGCCAGCCAGCCAGGATGCCTTAAAATAACCGCCTGTGCATCATATTCTACTAAAACCTGCATTTATCTTATTACAGAAATACAGAAAGAGGTCATTATATGTCACGCGATATCGGATATGAATTTTTCGAGCAATCAAAGTACCCCAGACTCAGTCCGCCAGATCAATCCAAGGACATGCCATTACCGCCGATCCAACTGGATTACGATCATTCAGTAACACCCATTGCCCTCCCAGATGCAGCCGAATTGCACCTTGATCCTGTCGATCTGCACCAACTCATTAAAAACCGCAGAACACTGCGCAAGTATTCTGAGCGGACATTAACACTGAAAGAGTTAGCTTTCCTGTTATGGTGTACACAGGGCGTTGAGGAAATCACGGAGAGGCCGGTAACATATCGAACCGTACCCTCCGCCGGAGCGCGCCATCCTTTTGAAACTTATGCGCTGGTGAACCGTGTTGAAGGGTTAAAACCAGGCGTTTACCGTTACCTTGCGCTTGAACATCAATTGGTTGGTTATCTATTTGAAGATGATCTGGCCGAAAAACTGACGGATGCCTGCCGCAATCAAAATCAAGTAAAAAACAGCGCGGTTACATTCTTCTGGTGCGCCATCCCTTACCGGACAACCTGGCGCTACAGCGAACGAGGTTACCGCTACATATTACTGGATGCTGGGCATGTCTGTCAGAATCTATATATCGCCGCTGAAGCCTTGAAATGCGGTGTGTGCGCGATCGGCGCTTATGACGATGACGCCGTCAACAGCATACTAAAACTAGATGGTGAAAGCCAGATGATTCTATACATCGCTACCGTGGGCAAAAAGTGAGTTCATCGGTTAAACCATCCAACCAACATACATCAATATTCAATAATCGAAAAATGCTATTGCTGATAACTGGCGGCCTGGTTCTGTTGCTGGCAATTGCCATACCGTTGGAGCATTGGTTATTGGTTAAAATGCTGGGAACTCCGACGCCATCGGCAGCCACTGCTTCAGACAAGATGATGCCGTTTACACTGACTCCACAATCAGTTTCCACTGAAATCACAGTGAATACGGTGACTGTAACAGCAACCCAGACCCTGGAAATCCCTGCGACCCAGACGCCCGCACCCACTTCGACCGGGTCGCCCACCGCCGAACCAGCCCCGGTGCCGGAAGTTTCCACCATCGGATATTCTGTAGCCGGGCGCGCATTGGAAGTCTTTGCTTTTGGCAGCGGCGTCGATAAACGAATGATCATTGCAGGGATTCACGGCGGATATGAATGGAATACAATTGCTCTGGCGGATGAACTGATCACTTATGTGACTGAGCATGTTGATATTATTCCACCCAATATCAGGTTATATGTTTTGCGTAATATGAATCCGGATGGCGAAGCGCGCGACCACTGGCTGGATGGTCGCGCTAACGAAAACGGTGTGGACCTTAATCGTAATTTCCCTGCCCTCTGGGTTCCGGGATATGGAAAACCTGGCTGTTGGAATTACCGGCAATTGAGTTCCGGTGTTTCACCAGGATCGGAACCCGAAACGGCAGCCGTGATGAACTTCATCCTGGAAAACCAGATTTCCGCATTGATCAGCTATCATTCCGCCGCCTTGGGAATTTTTCCGGGCGGGCAGCCTCCCGACCCGGCTTCCAAAAGCCTGGCAAAAGCTGTCAGTCAGGTGAGCAATTATGCCTACCCGCCAGTTAATAATGGCTGCGAATATCACGGCCAGTTAATCGACTGGGCATCGATGAACAATATCGCCGCAGTAGATATTGAATTGACCAATCACAGCGACACAGACTTTAAACAGAACTTAAGGATACTTGAAGTATTTCTGAATTGGATCTACGAACAGTAAGAATTATTACGATGGTGAAATTAATTAAAAAGCTATTTTCGATCACCGAGATATTGATATTTCTGACTGGCTGTACATTCTCCACGCAGCCAGCATCTAATAACAATAGACCAAGAATCGAATTCAAAGAATGTCAGTTATCAGCACAGGGTATTCCAACGCACGTGCCCGCCGAATGCATCGATCTGCAGGTCTATGAAGATCAACCCAATCAAACCGGAAGACGGATCAACCTCAGGGTCGCCAAAATACCCGCCGTCAGCCGCAGCCCAAAACCTGATCCACTGGTAATCCTTGCCGGAGGGCCCGGTCAGGCAGCTACAGAAACCTACGTATTGCTCTCCGCCGCGTTTGAGCAAATTCATCAAAAGCGCGATATCATTCTGGTTGATCAGCGCGGCGCCGGAAAATCCAGCCCGCTCCATTGCAGTGAACAGACATCAAATACAACAAACCTCTCCAATGAACCTACCGATCTGGAGCAGGCGATCAACATGCAGTTCTGTCTGAAACACCTTGAAGCTGACCCAAGGCTTTACACCACACCTATAGCAATGATGGACCTCGATCAGGTTAGAGCCACTCTGGGCTATGATCAAATAAATCTTTACGGTGTTTCTTATGGAACGAGGGCAGCTCTGGTCTATCTCAGAATGTACCCCGAAAGAGTACGCGCTATCATCCTCGACGGCGTTGTTCCAATGGATTGGTTAATCGGCCCCGATACTGCCGCAGACGCCCAGAACAGTCTGGAACTGATCCTGAAACGTTGCGCCAACGATCCTGTTTGCCAAAACGCATTCCCCAATTTAGAAAAGAAATTCGATTCGTTGCTGACGGCGCTTGAAAAGGCCCCTGTCGAAGTCGAGTTCCCTGATCCATTAACGGGTCAAAATATCATAGTGAAGTTGACGCGCAGCAAGGCTGCTGATGCAATCCGCCTGCTGTCATACACAGAAGAAACCGCATCGATCATTCCCCTGCTTATCCATGATGCGCAAACATCAGGAAACTATCAACGCCTCGCCGCTCAATACCGAATGGTCACCCAGGATTTAAATAACAGCATCAGCGACGGAATGTACTTATCCGTCATCTGCTCTGAAGACACACCCTTCTTCCCCACACAAATAGCGCCAAACAATGATACTTATATTGCCGATATGACGCCGCGCCTCCAACAAATGTGCAAATCCTGGGTCAGGGCAGAATTACCGGCAGGCTATCACGATCCTGTCCATTCCGACGTACCCGTTTTAATGCTGTCAGGTGAAGCGGATCCGATTACCCCACCTTCAAACGCTGAACATGCTGCCCAAACGTTGCCTAATTCGCGGCAACTGGTTGCTGCCGGACAGGGCCACAACGTCATCTATCGTGGGTGCATCCCCAAAATTGCGGCCAGTTTTATCGAAAAGGGTGACGTTAAAGATCTGGACACAGACTGCCTCAATGACCTCAAGCCATTGCCCTTCTTCACAGGCCTCACCGGGCCTACGCCATGATTTTTTGTTCATCGAATATTGGGAATTCAAATCATCATGATTGAAGTTAATAATCTCCATAAATCATTTGGCCGCATTGAGGCGCTGAGAGGCATCACTTTCACTGCTGCGGACGGTCAGATCACTGGCTTGTTGGGCCCCAACGGAGCCGGGAAGACCACAACATTGCGCATTCTGTACACTATTCTCCGCCCCGATAAAGGTTCAGCCAGCGTGGACGGTTACAATGTGCTCACCCAGACTCTTGATGTCCAGCGCAACATCGGAGCTTTACCCGATAACCACGGTCTGTACCCCCGTCTGACCGCGCGTGAGAACATCCGTTATTATGGACAATTGCACGGCCTTAATGCAAAGATGCTCGACAATGAAATTGAACATCTTATCAAACTGCTGGACATGCAAGACATTGCAGATCGACGAACAGCCGGGTTTTCATCCGGCGAACGGCTTAAAGTTGCCATCGCCCGCGCCCTGGTGCACGAGCCCAAAAACGTTCTGCTGGACGAACCCACCAATGGCCTGGATGTACTCAGTACACGGGCGATGCGGGCTTTTATCAACCGGCTGCGCGATGAAGGCCGCTGTGTGCTTTTTTCCAGCCATATCATGCAAGAAGTTTCCGCCCTCTGCGAACATATAGTGATCATCGCCCAGGGTCAGGTCGTTGCCATAGGTACGCCTGACCAGATTAAAGAAGCGACCGGAAAAACCAATCTGGAAGATGCCTTTGTAACAGCCATTGGGAACGAGGAGGGACTGGAATAATGCTTGCCCGTATCTGGGTCGTTTTTGTGAAAGAAGTGATTGATAATTTACGCGATCGGCGTTCGATATTCAGCGCCATACTCTCGCCATTGTTGGGGCCGGTAATCCTGTTGAGCATGATCATACTGGTCGGTAAAACGCTTTTTACCGATGTCAACGAGAAACCGTTGAAATTACCTGTTGTGGGGGCAGAAAACGCGCCAAATCTTGTCCAGTATCTGAAACAAAACGGCGTCGATATCCTTCCGGGCCCGGCCAACCCAGAAGCGCTGGTGCAGAGCGGCGACCTCAATCTTGTTCTGATCATCTCGCCGGAATATGGAGAAGCCTTTACCAATGGCGAATCTGCTCCACTCCGCATGATCATCGATAGTTCCCGCCAATCCGCCCTGGCGGATATCGAACGCGCCAGAACACTCATTTACAGTTATGGGGAACAAATCAGCGCTCTGAGGTTGATGGCGCGCGGTATTAATCCAATGATCACCAATCCAGTGATCATTGAAAGGATCGACGTTGCCACACCACAAAGCCAGGTGTTGATTTTTCTGAACATGATGCCATATTTCATTATCCTGACCATCTTTGTTGGGGGAATGTACGTCATCATCGACGCCACCGCCGGAGAACGCGAACGCGGTTCATTGGAGCCGCTGTTGATCAATCCGATCAAACGGATGGAATTAGTGCTGGGAAAGATGGCAGCCTCATTGCCCTTTGCAATATTCACCTTAATCCTGACTCTTGCAGCTTTCAGCGTGGCTTTTAACCTGACGCCTCTGGAAGAATACGTCGGATTCCAGATGACAATTGACATTTCTACGCTGTGGGGTATATTCTGGATCTCGCTTCCGATCATTTTCCTGGCATCCGCTTTACAAATGGTTGTTGCGTCTTTCACACGCAGCTTCAAAGAAGCACAGACCTATCTGCCTTTGCTGTCACTTATACCAGCAATGCCGGGTATTTTTCTGGCGTTTCTGCCAGTAAAACCCGGACTATCTAACATGCTGATACCCACCTTCGGGCAACAATTACTGATCAACCAGTTGATGCGCGGCGAAACGCTGAATCCAATCAATCTGCTCGTATCAACTGCCGCCACGCTGGCGCTGACTGTTGCGCTGATTATCGTAGCTATCAAATTGTATCAGCGAGAAAAAATCTTGTTCTCCAAATAGATCGGGACATCTGCTATAATTCTAACCATGATTGATATCCGTACCATGTTACCCGGTGAAAGTCAGGCAGTATGCGAGGTCGTCATTCGCACTTTCAACGAGTTCGTGGCGCCTGGGTATTCTGCCGAAGGCCTGAGTTCATTTTACCAATACGTAACCCCCGAAGCCCTGGAAAAACGTCTTTTTGAAGGACATTTCATACTGGTTGCCTTCGATACTGAAGCTAAAACAATTGTCGGGGCGATTGAGGTTCGCAATCATAATCATATATCTTTGCTGTTTGTAGATAAAGCCTACCACCGCCAGCGAATTGCCAGGCAATTATTCGGGCGCGCCCTGAACAATTGTTATCGCTGGAGTCCTATACGCGCCATGTCAGAAGGAATCACGGTTAACTCTTCCCCGTATGCTGTTCCAATCTATGAAAAATTAGGATTTAAGAAAACCGGTGATGAACAGGTTAAAAACGGGATTCGCTTTGTTCCAATGATTTATAACTATCAAAAATAAAAAGCCTATTATTTCACACCAATTATTCTGGAGTTTACATGATCAAAATCGACGGCAAATGGTTTAAAGACGAGTTGGGACGAACGCTGATCTTACGCGGTGCAAACTTGAGCGGAAGCTCAAAAATTCCCTATACGCCTGATGGCGCCACACATTTAAAAGAAAATTTCTTCGACCATCGAAACGTTTCTTTCGTCGGGCGTCCTTTTCCACTGGAAGAAGCAGATGAACATTTTTCCCGTCTGAAAAGCTGGGGACTGACTTTTCTGCGGCTTCTCGTCACCTGGGAAGCAATTGAGCATGCCGGGCCGGGTATCTATGATGAAGAATACCTGGACTACATCTATCAGGTGGTTAAAAAAGCCGGGGAATATGGCATCAATCTATTCATTGACCCGCACGAAGATGTCTGGAGTCGGTTCTCCGGCGGCGACGGCGCGCCGGGGTGGACATTCGACCTGATCGGAATGGATATCACCCGCTTTCACGAAGCCGGGGCAGCCTTCATTCATGCCATGCACGGCAATCCCGTCCCGCCAATGATCTGGGTAACAAATAACAACAAACTGGCCGCCGCGACTATGTTCACTTTATTCTTCGGCGGCAATTATTTCGCGCCCAAAATCAAGATTGATGGAGAAAGCATCCAGGATTACCTGCAACGACATTACATTCAGGCCATCCTGCAAGTTGTCAAACGACTCAAGGGTCTCCCGAATGTAATTGGGTACGACACGTTAAACGAACCAGCTTCGGGCTATATTGGCATTCTTGATCTAAATTGTGACTTCGGCGCCTTGAAAAAAGGAATGATGCCGACGCCCTATCAAGGTATGCTGCTTGGCGCCGGATTCCCTCAAGATGTCTATGCATGGGATGTGGGGTTTTTAGGTCTCAAACGCCTGGGCTTACGACGCATGAATCAGCAAGGCGTTAAGGTTTGGAAGGAAGGATACGATTGCATCTGGCGTCAGCACGGCGTTTGGGATGTGGACGAAAAAGGAACGCCCCAGTTATTACAACCCAGCTATTTCTACCGGGTTAATGGCAAGCGGGTTGATTTTCCGAATCATTGCCTTCAACCGTTTATTAAGGATTTCACAAAGGCCGTCCGCCAGATTGATCCCGAAGCTTTTATCTTTATCGAAGGCGTCCCTACGGAAAAGATTCCGGTCTTGTTGCCAAAAGACGCAGATAGAATAGTCAATGCCTCACACTGGTATGACAACATTACCCTGTTGAAAAAGAATTTTACTTCTCTGTTCACCATGGATACTGACACTGCGCAATTATATTTCGGTTTAAAGAACATTCGCCAGGCATTTGTGAACCAACTGGCGAACGAAGCGCAAAAAGGTTGGGCCAGCCTGGGCGACGTACCCACCCTGATCGGCGAAATTGGGCTTCCCCTCGATATGCAAAAGAAAAAGGCTTATCGAACCGGGGATTTTTCGATGCAAATCAAAGCTATGGATGCCAGCCTGCACGCCATCGAAGCCAATCTGCTCAACGCCACGATCTGGGATTACACGCCCGACAACGATAACACATACGGCGATCAGTGGAACAATGAAGATTTTTCGATCTTCAGCCGCGATCAACAGCACAACCCTGAAGACATCAACTCAGGCGGGCGCGCCCTTCAAGCCGTCCTGCGTCCTTACGCGCTCAAGACAGCCGGTGAACCGTTGAAAATGGAGTTTGATCCTTTTAGCGGCCTTTTCGAGTTCGAATTCCGTCACGATCCGGCAGTCGAAGCGCCGACCGAGATATTTGTACCTATTTATCAATATCCAAAAGGCATTAACCTCGTTCTATCAGATGGCAGGCACGAAATAAACCAGACTGAACAGAAATTGATCTACTACCACACGAAAGACATAGACATCCATACAATAAAGATCAGACGGATTAAGTGATAATCTATCCAAAACGAGCATGTATGCGGGTCCTCATTTCAGAGAACCCGCTTTTTTTCGATTAAAACAAGTTTTTCAGCGCGGCTGATCAATCCACCCCGCCAAATAACAAAACTGTAAGGAAAAACCTATTGACAAATTTATTTTTGTTGCTATACTGATGGTATAGTGGTCTGACCAATATACCAGGTGATTTTATGTCAAACGACTCAATCAAACGAATGTCTCTAACAGATGTGGCTGCTGCAAGAATTGCACGATCAATTCTTGATGGCACGTTAAAACCAGGCAGCCAGATGCCATCTGAGCGCGAGCTGGTGAAGCAATTTGGCATCAGCCGGACCACCTTGCGTGAGGCGCTGAAAAAGTTAACCGAGAGCAATTTAATCGAAGCGCGCTACGGCATTGGCTGGTTTGTTCGTGAGGTAAACGCTTCCAATGTCGCAAAATCGCGTGAGATTGCCCAAAGCGATAAAGCGTCCCCTGCTCCCTTTGTCCGCCTGGCAGGCAGCGAAACCCCTTCAGGGCCACGCCGCCTGCCAGTAGCGCCCGAAAAACCGATCCAAATTCCTAATCTGCATAAAGATCGCCTGGGAACATTCAAACTGATTTCGTGGTGGGAACGGGAAAAAGTCACCAACGCGAAAGTACTGGTGGTCGGGGCTGGCGCTCTGGGCAACGAAGTGATCAAGAACCTCGTTTTGATGGGCGTGGGACATATCTTCATCGTGGATTTCGATACCATCGAATTTGCCAACCTCAGCCGCTCCGTGTTGTTCAGAGAAAGCGATACGGGGCGGATTAAAGCTGAAGTCGCTGCAGCCCGCGCCAAGGAACTCAATCCGGATGTTCATGTTCAATATCTGCACGGTGATGTAACAACACAATTAGGGTTAGGCATTATCCGCCGGATGGACGTTGTCATCGGTTGTCTTGACAACCGTGAAGCTCGCCTGGCAATTAACCGTTATTGTTACTGGATGAATAAGCCCTGGGTGGATGGCGCCATTCAGGAATTTTTAGGCCTGATGCGGGTATTTATTCCTGGTCAGGGAGCATGCTTTGAATGTACCCTGACCGAACAGGCAAGGCGCGACCTTTCAGTGCGCTATTCCTGTCCGCTGCTGGCACGCGAAAACGTTCTTCAGGGTAAAGTGCCCACCACGCCCACGATTGCCTCGATCATTGGCGCCATGCAGGCCCAAGAGGCGCTAAAAATTATCCACGGATTACCAGTAGAAGCCGGCAAAGTCGTCCACTTTAATGGCATGACCAATGAACTGCACACCACGGCCTACCAGCCGCGTGAAGAATGTGAAAGCCATTGGATTTATGGCGATGTCATCGAAATCCCCGCCAGTGTCAATACCATAACACTTGATGAGATGATGCGCATCGCTCGCGCTGACCTGGGGCCCGAAGCCATTGTTGAACTGGATCAGGAACTGATTCTGACTTTAACTTGCCCGACCTGTAAAAACATCGAACAGGTGATGCGCCCGATCTCTGAGGTCGGATTTAAGGCAGCTCATTGCCCCATCTGCGGAACACTGCGCGAAATCGAAATGACCCACACGATCACTGGGGAAGAAACCTTCTTGCACCGCACACTGGCAAGCATCGGCGTTCCTCCCATGCATATTTTGCGAGCCTTCAACACGCAAGAATTTCGTTTTTATGAAATGACTGGCGACCTCCACGAAACGCTTCACTTCAGCCACTTTGAATTGATCGAGCCAGGTGAAGAAACGGCTGAACACGGACGCATCCGACTGGGTGAAGAGGTCAGTGAAGAGATCGAAGAAAAACCCGCCCACGGCCGGGTCATGCTATTGGATTGAGGATCAAGTGGTAATGAATCTGATCTCCTGGCCCAAAAGAATAGTTCTGAAAATGATCCGCACATTCTTTAACCTGACGCTGCGTATCTTTTCAGTCATTCTATTGACGGTAATGGCCAGCGGTCTTGTCGTACTGCTTTTCCTTTACAACCACTCGATCAGCCTCAGTTTATTGAAAATAATCGTCATCCTTGGATTAGGCCTGATGGCAGGGCTTGCAGCGCGCTGGCTACTTCACCGCAATACGCTTTTATTGACCTTGCTAACCGCCTGGTTATCCCTGATCTTTGGCTTGGGACTTCTCGATATCTTATCCGGCGGTTTCATTGGGATGGGCCTTGTAAAAAACGATGATCCAACAACAGGCATTCTCTCAATATTAATCAGTTTTGCAACGGCGTGGCTGGCAGTGCGCGGCTGGCGTAAATCGGTAAGAGTTAAACAAACCACTGCATCGTTGGCAGTTACAGCCCAATCAGCACTTCCGCCGGCTAAAATCACCCACCAGCCGCCTGCCAGGCAAGCAAAAATCAGGAACAAGCCAGCCAAAAAAATTGCGCCTGCGTCAAAACATGCGCCGGTATTTCTGCCTCATACCACCAAAAAGGGAACGCCTCAGATAAGGTCAGGCGAGAGCAAGAAACACCTGGGCGCAGCTCCAGCCCGTGAAGAAGAGGTGAAAATTTCCTCCAAAACCAAAGCGGATCATTTCCGGCGGCGGACATTGTCCAGAAAGTTTCATAAGCGCGCCGTTCAACTGGTCGGGACAGAGGAGCATCGCTGCCCATACTGCCTGGAGCTGGTCGAGCCAAATGATCCCAGGGGCGTCGTTGTCTGTCCCATCTGTCATACGCACCACCATGCTGATTGCTGGAATGTTACCGGCGTGTGCCAGGTTCCGCACAAGAACGCTTTATAAATCCATTATTCCTATCTGGAGGGTAAATGTCTGATATTTTAGTTACCATCATTTTACCAAGCGGAGGCGCACGCCGGGCTGAGATGCCAGATGATGTCCCGATTGGCGAGTTGTTGGTCGAATTGACCTCCTTATTGAAACTACCCACTGTCGGGCCAGACGGGCGTCCAATGGGATACCGCCTCGATAGTAAAGCCCTGGGAAGGGAGCTTACTGAAAAAGAAACCCTGGCAAGCGCCGGCATTCCAAAAGAAGACCGATTGATGATCACCGCGGACATCACAGCCGGAGCAACATCTCTGGAGCAAAGTCCCCGTATCCGCCGGCTGTGGGGCGACGCTCAACTCATTCAGGAACTGGCAGCGCGCAGCGACCTGATCCAAATTAAATCCGAATCAGCGCGCCCCGGCTTGCCCCCCGAAAAATACATCGTTACCTTCAAATGCAAAGGGATTATCTCGGTGGATTCCAAGGGGAATCCGCAATACGGGAACAAACATCAGGTGGAAATCTATCTGCACAACCAGTATCCCCAACGCTGGCCCGGTCTGAAGTGGTTAACGCCCATCTGGCATCCCAACATCAATCACCTCAACGGCAGCGTGTGTATTGATGCAGCCTGGTGGTCAGCCAGTCGTTCACTTGACAGGCTGGTAATTATGTTGGGCGAGATGGTTCAATACAAAAATTATCACGATGATCCGACCAAACCGCCCTTCCCCTGGGACCCCGAAGCTGCCCGTTGGAGTCGGGAGTACCGCTCCAAACATCCTAATGTCTTCCCGGTTGATACACAAGAACTGCTACGCCCCGAACGAGTCAAACTGGCAACCGCCAGCGCCAACCAGCCCAGGCAGTCCCAACCCGAAAAAGCCAGGCCGCCAATCGCAGCCGCAAAGAAAGAACAAACACCCATTACAGAAAAAATTCACCTTATCCAACCCGGGACAAAACAACCAGAAGCGCAGGCCTCAAAAATTAAGATTACACCAGCAGCCGCAAAATCACAGCCACCAGCGCAACCCCAAAAAATCAGACTGATTCCGAATCTCTTTAAAAAGCAGGATAAAACAAAATCGGACAAGGCGAAAACTCCGCCGCCAGACAAAGATAAAAAATCCCACATTCGCCTGAAATAAACTACTGGCGCTTCCGGCGATCACGCCGGTTATAAAAATAGGTTAATCATAAGTCAAACAATCATGGAGGTTTGAAATGGCAGATACAAATGTAACACTTGTTCTCCCTTCGGGGGGCAGCCGGGCAGCAGAGGTTCCTGATGACGTGCCAGTGAAGGAATTAATCCCCGAATTATCCACGTCGCTGGAATTACCCACCACAGGACCGGACGGTCGTCCGATCAATTACCGCCTGGATAGCAAAGCGCTAGGGCGTGAACTTCAGGAAGACGAAACACTTTCTGGCGCAGGCGTTCCTGCGAATGACCGTCTGATGATCACCGCAGATATCACAGCAGGGTAGGAATTGACTGACAATCAGCCTGTAAGAATTACCTGGCTTTCACCAAAGCCAACATCCAAGGAGAATTCGGTGTCCAGTAAAGAACCCACCATCCGTCTGACGCAGGAAGAATCCATCGAACCGCGCATCTCGCGCATCCCACTCAAATGTTCTCGGCGCTGGGCGCCGATTGGCGACGATAGCAACCAACCCGAATTGACCGTATCGGTATTTTTGACACAACACGCTTATATCCGCCTGTGTGCTCACGCCGGCAGAGACTTAAAAAACGAAGTGGGCGGATGGATGGTTGGTAAATGGTGCATGGATAAACAAACCGGAAAACAATTTGTGGTCATCGAAACCATCCTGCCAGCCGAATTCACTCAACAGGGCAGCGCATTTCTCACGTTTACCCAAGACAGCCAGGTGGTTCTGCACGAAACCATGAGCACGCACTATCCCGATAAAGTTCTGGTGGGCTGGTATCACACCCATCCGCGTATGGGCGTGTTCTTCTCAGCGTGGGATACCTGGCTGCATAACAATTTCTTTCCAGAAGCCTGGCAGGTCGCCCTGGTGATAGAACCCTTCTCGGCTGCCGGTGGATTTTTCATCCGTCAGGTCAACGGATTGCTGGACTCACGCCGTTATTTTGGATTTTATGAGCTGGCTTCAAAATCAAAAAAAAGTGTGGTTCACTGGCGTAACATGGTCTCTGACAGCGAAATTAGTAAACTACAGGAGGAAGACAGGCAATGAATCGATTGATGCGATTATACTTTTATGGCATTCTGGGTGCAATTGGAGGACTGATTGCCTGGCAAACCAGCAGTATGCTTGGACTCTCATTCACCCCCAATCTGTACCTGAGCGAAGTCTTTGCCGGAGCGCTCATTGGCCTGTGCATTGGTTTATGTATTGGCTTCGCAGAAGGGATACTGACGCGTAATCCGGTGCAATTTCTAAAAGCCAGTTTAATCAGCGGCGCGCTTGGCTTGATCGGCGGAGCAATTGCCCTGCCCGTAGCTGAAGGTTTCTTCCAAATACTCGGTGGAGAAATCTGGGGACGTCTGTTGGGATGGGGACTTTTTGGATTGCTCATCGGTCTGGCAACCGGAATTACCGGCGGCGCGCAGATGTGGAAGGGCGGCCTGGGGGGTATACTGGGCGGCCTGTTAGGAAGCAGCCTGTTGGAAGCGGCCCGCAAATTCTTATCTGATCCCCTGATGGGCAAAGCCGCCGGCCTCATCCTGATGGGCGCAGCCGTCGGAGTATTTATTGCCCTCATCGTGTTCGTTCTTTCAAGAGTCTGGCTGGAAGTAACCAGCGGCAAACTCAAAGGAACGGAATTCATCCTGGATAAATTCCTGAAACCCAACGGCCCGACTGCGATCATCGGCAGCAGCCCGTTGAAATCAGAAATCGTTTTACCCGATCCAGATGTCGCGCCGCAACATGCCATCCTTCAGGGCGCCGGAACACACTTTACCCTGAAAGATATAAGTATGAACGGAACATTTGTCAACAATCGACGCATCGAACAAACCAGGCTGGCAAACCGTCAAACGATCAAAGTTGGCAACACCGAAATGATGTATCACGAAAAGAGGTAAGTTATGCATCTACTCAAACAAGCATTATTCATCTTAAGCCTGTTGACAATCGTTCTCATGGCAGCATACGGCTCCGCTTATGCACAAGAAGCGACACCCCCACCTGCTGATGCGGTCAGTCTCAACATCACTCAGGTCGACACCTCGAAATTTCCCAGCGTGACGCTCTACGTTTCGGCTATCGATGAAAATGGCGAGCCAGTTGGGATTGACCCTTCTCGCCTGATAATTCAGGAAAACAACACCCCCATTGCAATCGATCAAATCGAAGGAAGCGGGAGCGTCGGGTCGTTGACCACTTTGCTGATTATCGATATTTCTGGCAGCATGAACTATAATGAAAAACTCAAAGCAGCCAAAGCAGTCGCTATCGATTATATCAACCAGATGAGAGAGAACGACCAGGCCGGCTTAATGGCTTTCAATACCAAAGTTGATTACGTCCAGACAGTGACAGGAGATCATGCTGCCCTGATCGATGCAATCAATCACCTTGAAGCAGGCGGCGATACTGCCATGTACGACGCGCTGCTCGCCGGAACAGATGCGCTTAATTCCATATCAGGCCGCAAAGCCATCATCGCCCTGACAGACGGGTTGGATAATCGCAGTCTCTCCAAGCCGGAAGATGTTATCCAGAGCATCGGGCAGGGCGGGCTATCTATCTCAACTGTCGGATTTGGAGAACCTTCACAGAGCAAAACCGACCTGTACGCGCTGGACGAGAAAGCGTTGCAATATCTGGCAGATAACGCCGGCGGGCGATATGGCTACGCGAATGACGAGGCCTCGCTGAGAACGCTGTATGATCTTTACCAGCGCGGTTTTCAGAGCGAATATGCCATCACCTACACTTCGCCGGCCAGACTCAGAGATGGGTTAAACCGCGCATTGAGCGTCTCTTTGAATAACAATAGCGCTCTTCCTGCTGCCGGCCAACAGGTTAAATACAACCCGGGCGGCCTGGTGCCTGAAGTCGGCGAAGCTGCACCCTGGTCGTTATTTTTTATTCTCCTGGGAATCTTTCTTGTGCTTCTATGCCTGCCATTTTTGTTCATACGCACAGCGAGTCTCTCAGCGGGAAAGACTACCGATCGTAAACGAGCCAGGATTAAACTCAAGGATTAGCAACCGGATAAAGATTTTTTACCATGCGGTGATAGCCGTGATAATGTATTTTAGATGGCAGCAATTTCTCATGAATTGTTGCCATTTTTTTATATCCAATCCGCTCATATAATGAAATGGCTTCTTCATTACCGAAATCGACGGTCAATGAACATTTGGTCAATCCGGCAGCCAGGGCCTTCCGCTCGGCAAATTCAAGCAGGCATCTACCGATTCCCTGACCGCGCAGTTCTTCAACAACCGCCACATTGTTGATAAAATATTCATCCGCTGCCGCTTCTTTTGCCGGCGATGTGAGCAATTCATTGCGCACAAAACGCATCAAATCAATAACGCCATAAATCGACAATAACTGCCGGGCCAAAGTGACCTTAGAAAGCTCCAGATAGCGTCCGGGATAAGAAAGCAACAAACCGGCCACCCTGCCATCGATTTCTGCTAAATCAGTAAACTGGTAACTGAAACGATTATTTTCAGCCCTGTAGAGCTGATCAATAACCTGGATGGCACGCGAATAACTGCCAAGCCCGAACAAGAAATCGGCATAATCTCCCATCGTTTGATAAATGAGAGAAACGCAACCTGGGGCGTCTTCGATTGTTGCCGGACGGAATTTTATTCGATCGACCATTCAAACCCAAATAATTCCAGGCTGATATTAAGCATACACCCTGTTACAATAAATACCGACAATGACCAGCGACATCCAGTTTCGGGTATATAATCGGCGGTTTTAAATAATACCTTTTATTATACGGCGCAAATTAGCGCTTATTTAGCCTTTTTGAAGAATCTCATGATTTACTCAGGATTCCAACTGGCGGCGAAGCTTCAGAGCGTTTTCACGGAAGGTTTCGAGCTTTTGGCGTTCCTTTTCCACCAACGGGGCAGGCGCTTTCTTAGCAAAATCGCCTCCAAGCAAAGTCTCAAGTCGGGCAATCTGAGATTCGGCTTCATCCAATTCCTTTTGGAGACGCAGCCTTTCCGCATCTATATCCACCAGATCAGCCAGGGGTAGATAGATCTCCACGCCGCTCACCACCAGAGAAGCCTGCCCTTGAGGTTTTTCAGCCAGTGAAGGCAAAATTTTCATTTCAGCCGGGTCAAGATGCGCCAAAACGGCTATAGCCGCTGATTGCTGTTTGAGTATGCCGGCCTGCTCGCCGCCAACCAGCGTGGCCGGAATGCGTTTACCCGGGGTTACTTTCTTTTCAGCGCGCATATTACGAATTGAGCGCACTACATCCATCACCAGATTGAAGCGGGAAACAACAGCATCCTCCCAGTCAGCCTTCGGTTTTGGCTCTGGGTAGCGGGCAATAATCAATGCTTCCTCCCAGCCGGTTTCGGGCGTCAGGAGCGACGAGTGTTCCTGGCAAGCGCGTTTGAGATGCCCCCATAATTCTTCGGTGACAAAAGGAGTATAAGGATGAAGCAATCGCAAGCAGGCATCCAGGGTGTGCGTCAGTGTTTGAGCAGTGTAGAAAGCCCGGTCGCCGCCCTCGGCCAGTTGCAGCTTGGCAATCTCGATATACCAATCAGCAAATTCTCCCCACAAAAAATCATAGATTTGCCGGCCGGCTTCACCGAACAGGTAAGTGTTGAATAAACGGTCAACCTCCCGAACCAGCGCAGCCAGACGGGCTTGAATCCAGCGGTCTGCCAGCGTCCAATCCGGCTCACTGGTGGGTTTTTCGGGAATTTGCGCCAGCGCGCCAATGATAAAACGCCCCATATTCCACACCTTGTTAGCAAAATTACGGTTGGCCTCCACTTTTTTTACGCTCAGGTTCATATCGTTTCCGGGCGTTGAACCCACTAACAGGGTAAACCGCAAAGCATCTGTGCCTAACTCATCCATGACCGCCAGAGGATCAATCACGTTACCCTTTGTTTTGCTCATCTTCTGACCATGCTCATCGCGAATCAAACCATGCAGATAAACTGTATTGAACGGCGGCTTACCGGTAAATTCCATACCGTCCATAATCATGCGCGCCACCCAGAAGAAGAGAATGTCATAGCCCGTTTCGAGCACCGAGGTCGGGTAGAAATACTGGTAATCGGGAGTATTCTCCGGCCAGCCCAACGTCGAGAAGGGCCACAGACCTGATGAAAACCAAGTATCGAGCACATCGGGATCCTGTTCGATGTTTGCGCTGCCGCACGCTGCACATTGGGTTGGGTCCTGGCGAGCGACTGTCATCTTGCCGCAATCCTTACAATACCATACCGGAATGCGATGCCCCCACCAGAGTTGGCGGCTGATGCACCAATCCTGAATGTTCTCGAGCCAGTTGTAATAGACTTTGGTGAAACGATCGGGGATAATTTTTATCTGGCCAGAACGCACCGCAGCAAGCGCTGCATCAGCCAGAGGCTGTATGCGCACAAACCATTGCGTCGAAACCATCGGTTCCACGATCTCGCCGCCGCGTTGTGAGCGCGGTACATTGAGAAGATAGGGCTCATCTTTAATAACCAGTCCGGCCGCTCGCATGTCTTCCCAGAGCGTTTTTCGGCATTCAAAACGATCCTGCCCACAATATTTTCCACCATTCTGGTTGATACGCGCTTCCTCATCCAGAATAGATATGATTTCCAATTGATGTGTCTGTCCAATCTGATAGTCGTTGGGATCGTGAGCCGGGGTGATTTTGAGCGCGCCTGTACCGAATTCGCGATCCACATAAGCGTCAGCGATTACCGGAATTTCCCGCCCCAGAACAGGCACACGGACCATCCGACCAACATAACGCTGGTAACGCTCATCCTCCGGATGAACCGCCACGGCTGTATCACCCAAAATGGTTTCTGGACGGGTGGTAGCCACCGGGATAAACTCATTTGAAGAATCGGCCAGCATATACTTGAAGTAATACAGCCTTCCGGGTTCCTGGCTGTATTCCACTTCCAGATCAGAGACGGCTGTCTTAAGCCCCGGCGACCAGTTGATCATGCGCAGGCCGCGATAGATCAATCCTTTTTCGTAAAGACGAACAAAGGCCTCACGCACTGCCGCCGACAAATCAGGATCGAGTGTAAAATGCTCCCGATCCCAGTCGCAAGAAGCGCCCAGGCGGCGGATCTGACGGGTGATAATCCCACCATATTTTTCTTTCCATTCCCAGGTGCGTTTAACAAATTCCTCGCGGCCCAATTGCTCCCGTTTTAAACCCTGAGAGGTCAGTAATTTTTCCACCTGAAGCTGTGTGGCAATTCCAGCGTGGTCAGTGCCCGGAACCCAAAGCGTTGATTCACCCTTCATCCTGTGATAGCGGATCATCAGATCTTCCATTGAAACGAACATGGCATGTCCCAGATGCAATTCTCCTGTTACGTTTGCCGGTGGAATCGAGATGACAAAAGGCTTGAGATCAGGATTAAAACCTGCCTTGCCGGGATCATTGGATGGTTTAAAATAACCTGTATTCTCCCACCAATCATAAAGGCGTTGCTCGGTGGACTTAAAATCGTAGGTTTTAGACAAATCAAAGATTGGCATTAAATACCTCCACACAGAATCAAAATAAAAAAATATCCTGCCGTCCATGAGGACGAAAGGATATTCAATCTTTCGCGGTACCACCTCAATTTGCCAGGTAATCACTGGCACACTCATTGCCCTGGCTGACATAATTAAAAACAAATCAAACAGAGCTTCGCGCTAACGGGCTCACCCGTGCCGGTCTATTCTTCAGATGACTGAATTTCTTCGGCAAAATAACCAGGCGACCTTCAGCGGAGAATGACTGAGAAGCGCTTTCAATCAAGGCGCTTCGTCTCTGTCAGCATACTTACCGCTTACTCCTCCTGGCGTAGTTTATTATGTAGTTGTTATGAAAGATTATAGCTAAAACAATGGGCAGCGTCAAGCTATTATCATTCCATCGTTTTAACCTGATCCTCCCACCGATGCCATGAACCGAATTTCTCCTCCAGAATTCGCCGACCTTCACCCGGAGAAGTTAGCCCATCTTTTTCAAGGTCTGCATCAACCATAATCCGCACCAGTTCTTTAAAGTGGATACGCGGATTCCAATTCAACACATCGCGCGCCTTGCCGGCGTTCGCCAGCAAATAATCCACTTCGGTCGGGCGGAAATAGCGCGGATCGATACGTACATATTTTTCCCAATCCAGATTGACATAACTGAATGCTTCGGTCAGAAAATCACGGACAGTATGCGCTTCGCCTGTACCGATGACAAAATCATCGGGCTTATCGTGCTGTAAAATTTTCCACATCGCCTCGACATATTCAGGAGCATAGCCCCAATCGCGCTTACTATCCAGATTACCCAGGTATAAATATTTCTGCTTGCCAGCCAAAATCGCGGCCAAGGCGCGAGTAATTTTACGGGTAACAAATGTTGCTCCGCGGCGAGGTGATTCATGATTGAACAGAATACCATTCGACACAAAAAGATTATAGCCCTGCCGGTAATTCCGCGTGACCCAACAGGCATAAACTTTTGCCGCTGCGTAAGGACTGAGCGGTTCAAAGGGCGTGTTCTCATCCTGGGGAGGTTTCGCACCACCAAACATCTCGCTGGAGGATGCTTGATAGAAACGCGTGCTGATGCCGCTCTTACGAATAGCTTCCAACAAACGGATTGTACCCAGCGCGGTTACATCGCCCGTGTACTCTGGTAAATCAAAGCTAACCCGAACATGACTCTGCGCCGCCAGATTATAAACTTCATCGGGACGGACGTTATACATTATATCCAAAAGACTTTCCGAGCTCGAAATATCACCGTAATGTAAGTGAAGCTTAACCGACTCTCCATTATGCGGATCGCGGTAAAGATGATCAATCCGTTGTGTGTTAAATGTACTGGAACGCCGGATCAGACCATGCACCTCATATCCGTTGGCGATTAAATATTCAACCAGATATGATCCATCCTGACCAGTAACACCGGTAATAAACGCTTTCTTCATGAAAACCCTCCAACAAACTTAATGACTCTCATCCTTGCGCCTCCATTTTACCGCAGTTCTGGCCGGAAGCGAAGGGGGCTATTCTAAGGCGAATCCAAAGCTTCGATTTATGGGATGTATAATATGCGGTCAGCAAAGCCGACATCATATTATGTCAAATTTTTTGACAATTCCGGCTATTTGTGTTAATTTAAGATGTTATTTTCGTGGCAAGGATGAGATTATGCAACGTGAAAGAGTATCAGAAAACGTTTTTTGGTTTCAAAGTGATATTTACGCACAGGTTACAGCAGGCGTCATTGCCGGCCCCCAGTGGGCAGTATTGATCGATACCCTGGCAATGCCGGAAGAAACTTTGGCAATGCGCGATTTTATCGAGGATGAATTGAACATCCCGGTTCATTACATCATAAATACCCACCACCACGCCGATCACAGTTGGGGTAATTGTTTCTTCCCCGGTGCAACGGTTATCGGACATACAATCTGCCGTCAGATGATGGTCGAACGCGGCAACAGCGCGCTCGAATCTGCCCGGCGTCAGAATCCAACATTTCGCCAGGTCAAAATCGTTCCACCGCATCTCACTTTCGAGTCGGGAACATTATCTCTGCGAGTCGGCAAGAAAACGCTTGTTCTTTCAACTACCCCCGGTCACAGTCGGGATGGTATTTCGGTTCTGGTTGAGGAAGATCGCGTTCTGTTTGCCGGCGACGCATTTTTGCCATTGCCATACGTTGTCGATGGCGACATAGATGAAATGGTAACCTCGATCAAACGAATCGGCAAAATGGGATTGGAGAACATCGTTCAGGGGCACGGTGATATTATCTTGCGCGGCGAGATTGAAGAAGCGGTGAAAGAAAACCTGGCTTATCTGAATAATATCCGTAAAGCCGTTCGCTCAGCTGCACGTCGGCGCAATCCATTAGAAGTACTGGACGAAGTCACCATCGATTCGTGCGGAAAAAGCCGGGTTTACCTTGGCGGTCTGGCTGAAGACCTTCACCGGCGAAACTTGCGTGTACTCTACCGTCAAATTTCGCAAGAAGAATTGAACTCAAAATCTCAAACCGAAATCGACGAAGGAGAAATCGAAGAAGATACGGTTGACGAATAAAAAATCAGGCTGCTTTTTTTTGTTTTGCGCGTAAACCGACCAGACGTTCATTTCCCTCACGCAAACGCCGCAGATTGGGAATGAGCGCCCAGATCAACAATGCTTCGGCAATGACGCCGTAAACCACATACGACCACGGCGAATAACCCAGCCCGGCGCGAACACCAAAGATCACGATTGCAATAAGCGCTGTGCTCATCGTCGTGACGCTGGCGTAGCCAACCCACCAGTAAATACCCGCCCCAAGGAGTATCACTGCAGCGAAAGCAGGCGGCCATAAAGCCAGGATTCCACCAGCGCATGTTGCTCCACCGGCACCGCCCCGTAAATGCAGGCGGCCATCGCCATTCCGTTCTATCAAAAAAATTGAAAAATTATGACCCAGAATGGCCATCAAAGGCGCAACAACTCGCAGCCAGATACTGGCAGGCTCAACAATTTGAGCGAGCACAACCGCCGCCGCGCCTTTCAAGGTATCCAATATGACTGTGACAAGGCCGGCCCAAACGCCTGCAGCGCGCATGGCATTGGTTCCCCCCGTCCGTCCGCTTTCAATCTGCCGGACATCCTTGCCAGATATAATTTTTACAACAAGCAAACCAAATGGAATTGCACCGATCAAATAAGAAGCCAACACAACGCCAGCATCCATCCAGAATTTCATGCCAGTAAATCTCCTTCATTTTGCATAACATTATCTATATTTATAAACACATATCCATCCCATTAGTTACTTAAACGCGGAGCATGAATACATCCTGATAAGTTTCATTTTGTATCAGGTAAGCTCGCGCAGACCAATCCTCTTTACCGGGGAACCAGATGACAGAAATAACTCCGGGATATGCAAAATCTTCGATATCAATAAGAGAAGGCGTTTGCGGGCCGAATGGGTGAGAATGGAATATTCCGATTAAATCAAGGCGCTCCATTTCAACCCAATTAAAAAAACGCACTAATTCGACCGGCTCTACCAGAAAACGATCAGAGCGTTCTGCCACGTTTTTCATTGGGATAACCGCTTCGGCGCGGCCAAAACGACCGGCTATCAAACCGCAGCCCTCTCTGGGGAAACAACGGGCAACCTCAGTTTTCATGATCTCCCAATGTTCCACAGTCACTTGTAGTGTTACAGAAAGGGAATCTATTTCAGCCATAAGGCCAGCCCCCACAAGAACGTCAGCAGCAACAGAGGCTCAATCAACCAATTTTGTACAGGTTTACCTTCTTCAAGCGAGCCCGCAAAACTTATCAACGCAAAGGGAACGCCCAGCAGTAAAAGACCAAAACGGATGGGGGAAAGAGGTAAATAATGCAAACCAGTTGCAAATTGCGCCGTGAGCAAGGCGATTGCCACAGCCCAACCCCAAACCCGACGCTCCCCCAGGCGGAGAGAAAGCGTTCTTAAACTGATCAACCCCGCTGCCGGCGTCAGAGCAGGTAAAAGAATATACAGTCTGGCGTTCGACGCCATCATCGAAATTGCCAGGATTAAAAACAATGCCAGTGAAATACCCGTCAGGGCCGCTGTGGCCAGCGGATAGAGTACATCGCTGGGATCTATCGTAATATATTCGGCAACGAAAACCAGAATCAGGATCGCTGTCGCCAAAGCGAAAGCTCCCCACCACATCAAACCGCCCGGCAAACTGTAAAGCGGAACACCAATCACCCAGGCGGTTAATGCCGGAAGAATCCAGTGATCAATCGTGCTGCCCCCTTCGAGAGACGGATGGCTGCGTAACAACCAATCGGAGCCAACCGCCGCCAGACCTGCAACCAGCATAGATAACAATGTATGGATATCGACTCGCAACGGCAGATAAACGCCAAAAGCCAACAATTCCAGGCTGCGGGTGGGTAGTTCCAGCACGTGCATCAAGCCGTAACCTAATAAGATGACAGCTGAAAGCACACTTAGACGATTGGCATCCGGTAAATTATGATGCTCATTCACATTGAAGATTGTACCCGGCTCTTGATTGTCTGCCAAGTGAATCGATGGTATGGTAAAATAATAGGCTGTATGAATACACAACTCAAAATGAAACTTCCAACACCACCCAAGCTAACCAGCACTATTGCGGCTGGTTTCAACGCGATTACCAATCATATCTGGCTGATTCTCCTGCCGGTTGCATTAGATCTGTTGCTCTGGTTCGGCCCCCATTTACAGGTAAAGAGCTTATTACAGCCTCTGATCGAACAGACCCCGTTGGCATTCAACGAATTGAATTCACCTCAATTTGAACAGGCAATGAGCGCCGGACAACAAGCCTGGCAAATACTGGCAGATCGCATTAATTTGCTTATGTTTCTACGTACTTTTCCGATCGGTCTTTTCAGTCTGATGTTCGGACACGCCCCGATTCAAAACCCGCTCGGAACGCCTGTGATGATCGAAGTCACCTCTCCGACGCAAGTCGTTTTCTTGTGGTTACTATTATCGTTAATCGGCATTCTCATCGGCAGCGTCTTTTTTGCCAGCGTATCCAAAGCCGCTCTTAAAAGCAAAGAGACATTATCATTCGGCGTCGTAGGCTGGTACACATTGCAGGCTTTATTACTGACTGTGATGCTCATCGTTCTGGTGATTGGCATCAGTTTACCTGTATCCTGCATTATTTCGCTTTTAGCGCTGATCAGCCCCAGCATTGCACAGATTATTTTGCTTATTGGCGGGACTCTTATGGTCTGGTTTCTGGCGCCGTTTATCTTCGCTCCGCACGGCATTTTCACTTTTCATTACAATATCTGGCATTCCATTCAAACCAGCATCCGCCTGGTGCGTTACACGTTGCCGGCAACCGGACTAATCATCCTCAGCGCGTTCATTCTCAACCTGGGTTTGCACCTGCTCTGGGGCGCAGCGCCCGAAAATTCATGGATGAGTCTGGTTGGCATCTTTGGACACGCTTTTATTTCGACCAGCTTATTAGCAGCCAGTTTTATTTACTATCGGGATGTATTACAGTGGCTTCAGGAGATGATGCAACTTAAATTAGAAAAAGCTGCAGAAGTTCAACCCCAGAGCGACTTTACTGACGAATCCCGTTAACAGCACAGGAGGTTATTTGTGACTGAAGGAAAAAACAACAACTCGTATGCGGCAAAAGACATCCAGGTTCTGGAAGGGTTGGAAGCCGTCCGCCGCCGCCCCGGCATGTACGTTGGCGGCACCGATCTTAAGGCCCTGCACCACCTGGTTTATGAAGTAGTAGACAATTCTATTGATGAGGCTCTGGCCGGGACATGCGACCGGATCGAAGTCATCATTCACACTGACAGCAGCGTGAGCGTTATTGACAACGGGCGCGGCATCCCTGTTGACATTCACCCCGAAAAGAAGAAATCCGCTCTGGAAGTGGTGATGACCACCCTGCACGCTGGCGGCAAATTCGGCGGCGGCAGTTACAAGGTTTCTGGCGGTTTGCACGGCGTGGGCGTTTCTGCCGTCAATGCGCTTTCTGAATGGTGTGTAGTCGAAGTGCGCCGCGATGGAAAGGTTTATTCTCAACGTTACGAACGCGGCATCCCCCAGGCGCCTGTGCAGGAAGTAGGGAAAACCAAACCCGGCGTCACCGGCACAACTACCACATTTCGCTTCGACCCCCTCATCTTCAAAGATGAGGTCGATTTCCGTTTCGACACCCTGGTTCAGCGTTTTCGCGAAATGGCTTTTGTAACCCGTGGTGTAACAATCAAATTGATCGACGAGCGTTCAAAGCGCGAGATGACTTTCTATTTCGAAGGTGGAATTACCTCGTTTGTCCGTTACCTGAACCGTAACCGGAACGTGATCCACCCTGTAGTGTACGTCGAAAAGGAAGTGGAAGGCATTGGCATCGAAGCAGCCATTCAGTACACCGACGCCTACGCCGAATCGGTTTATTGCTTTGCCAACACGATCAACACCATCGACGGCGGCACTCATTTGACCGGTTTGCGCACTGCCACAACCCGGGTGATCAATGATTATGCCAGACGCAGCAACCTGCTCAAAGAGGCCGACGGCAACTTCTCAGGAGACGATACCCGCGAGGGAATGACAGCCATCGTTAGCGTCAAACACCCCGACCCGCAGTTTGAAAGCCAGACCAAGGTCAAGCTAATGAACCCCGAAGTGCAGACTTACGTCCAGCAGGTGGTCAGCGAGGCATTCGACGCTTTTCTGGAAAAGTACCCCGCGGCGGCAAAAGCCATCGTACAGAAGTGCCTCACCTCTGCCCGAGCGCGCGACGCCGCACGTAAAGCGCGTGACCTGGTCATCCGCAAATCAGCGCTGGAAAGCATGACCCTGCCCGGTAAACTGGCAGATTGCTCGGAACGCGATCCATCCAAAACCGAATTGTATATCGTCGAAGGTAACAGCGCAGGCGGTTCCGCCAAACAGGGACGTGACCGGCACTTTCAGGCGATTCTGCCGTTGCGCGGCAAAATCCTCAACACTGAACGCGCTCGCCTGGATAAGATCCTCTCCAGCAATGAAGTCAAGGCGCTCATCTCTGCATTAGGCACCGGCATCGGCGATAATTTCGATCTTTCAGGGCTGCGCTATGGCCGGGTGGTAATCATGACCGATGCCGACGTTGACGGCAGTCACATCCGCACCCTGCTGCTAACATTCTTCTTCCGTTACATGCAAGCATTGATCGAAGAAGGTCACCTTTTCATCGCTCAACCGCCATTGTATCTGATCCAATACAAGAATCAAGCGCGCTACGCTTATACAGACGCTGAGAAAGACAGGCTGCTGAAAGAGATGGGCAGCCAGGATAAAGCGCATATCCAGCGGTATAAAGGTCTGGGTGAAATGAACCCCTCACAGCTCTGGGAGACGACGATGAATCCTGAAAACCGCACCCTGCTATCAGTGACTATCGACGACGCCGCTGAAGCTGACCGCACTTTCGACATGCTGATGGGCGACGCCGTGGCCCCCCGCGCACGCTTTATCCAGACCCACGCCAAGGACGTGAGGAACCTGGACGTATAAATAAAACAGCGGATTATACAGGTTGGTAGAGATTTCCCCTGACCATCGTCCAATGTAACGCCAGAGTTTGTCCATCCAGGCAGATTACATCGGCGTCGCAGCCTGTTGCCAGGCTGCCCTTGCGATTCTGTAAACCGAGTTCTGCGGCCGGATTATGGCTGGCAATGCGCAGCGCATCGCTCAGCGTGATTCCACCGAAATGGATCAAATTGAGCAATTCTTTCTCGAGCGAAGTGACGCTCCCGGCCAACGAGCCGTCTTTCAAGCGGGCAGATTGGTTAGCAATCGTTACATCTAATCCTTCGAAGTGATAAGTCCCATCTGGCAGCCCGGCGGCGCCAATTGAATCGGAAACCACCACTGCTTTATCGACCGGTTTGCTGCGTAAGAGCAATTTGACGATCGTTGGATGGACGTGGATACCATCAGCGATGATCTCAGCAGTCAGCCGGTCGTCAGTCAAAACAGCCCCCAAAACGCCAGGATCGCGGTGGTTGAAAGGCGGCATGGCATTAAACGTATGGGTAGCATGAGAAACGCCAGCTTCAATCGCAGCCATCATCTGCTCCCAACTTGCCTGAGTGTGCCCCGCCGAACAGATCACTCCCGCCTGGCGGGCGCGTCGCACCAGGGCAAGAGCATTATCCATTTCAGGCGCCAGAGTTATTAGCTTAATGAAACCCTGGGCTTGTTTTAGATAACTGTCCAGCAAAGGCAAATCAGGTGGAACGATCGTCTCAGGAGGAAAAGCCCCTTTACGCTGAGGATTAATAAACGGCCCTTCCAAGTGAATGCCAAGAATTTCAGCGCCTTGTGGTTGGGCAGCAAGCGTAGCAGCAATACCTGTTTCGATCTCCTCTTTCAGCCCGCCGATAGTCGCCAGAAAACCCGTCACCCCGTGACGGGCATAATTCTCCGCCATTCTGACAATACCCTGGGGGTTGCCGCCCATCGCTTCATCGCCGCCAATGCCATGGGTATGAAGGTCAATTAAGCCAGGCGCCAGGATATGAGAAGAAACATCAATCACTTCCATGCCAGTAAACTGCTGACCCTGGTCAGGGATAACATCTTTGATTACACCCCGGTCGATCAACAGAATGCCAGGTTCGATACAGGTGAGCGGTGTATAAATTTTTGCAGCACGGATGGCGATCATAAACGGGATAACTCCTGATTAAAAAATTACAGGTTGGCGACTCTGCGTCGATTCGTAAGCGGCAAGAGCAATCTCAAGGGCGCGTAATCCATCCTGGCCAGTAGCCGCCGGGAAAAGATGCTCGCCTGCTTGAACGCAGCGAATAAAATGCTGCACCATTTCAGTATCCACATCAATACCGAAGGGTTCAGCTGCAACAGCGCGGCGCGCCGGATCATCAGACACGACAGTCAATGCCTGGCGGGTATCATCAAGGTTAAGCGTACCTTTTTCACCCAATATACGTAAATAGAAATCATAGTGATAGGAATTATTTTCTGGTAGAGACCAACTTGGATCTACCGTGGCGATGATGCCATTTTGAAAAACAAGAGATAACAGCCCGCAGTCTTCAACCTTAAGGCCCCGCTCACTGAAGACGCTTTTTTCAGCATAAACCGAGCCGACTTCTGATTCCAAAATAAACCGCAGAGCATCAGTTACGTGCACCGAATGATCAAGCAGCGCCCCCCCTCCAGCATGAACAGGATCAGTGATCCATTCCGGGTACTGCGGCGGTAATGGAGGGCGCCCTCGGTTACCGCCCACTATTCCCAGAACACGTCCGATCTCTCCGCTCTGGATCATCCTTCTGGCTGCCTGAACCATCGGGTAAAAACGGCAAACAAACGGGATTTGCAGCAACACACCGGCTTCATCACAGGCGGCGATCATTGCCCGTGCATCCACAATATTCGTCGCGATGGGTTTCTCACATAAAATATGTTTTCCTGCCCCCGCAGCCGCACAGACCAGATCGCGGTGTTGATCGGTAGGAGAAGTGACGATAACCGCATTGATGCTATTCTGATCGAGCAATTCCGTGGCAGTAGCATAGAAACGGGCCCCAAATTGAGCGGCAAACTGCTTCCCGCGCCCTGCATCTTCATCGTAAATAGCAGCCAATTCAACACCCGGAATTTTCTTCAACGCAACGGAATAAGATAAAGCATGACCGGTATGGGCATAACTGAGCACGCCAATACGTAGAGTAACTTGAGTTAAAATTCGGTTCATAGCAATATCTCCTCTACCGATCTATAAAACCAGTCAACGCCACACTCCGTCCGGTCTCGATCGATTCGCGGGCAGCCAGGCAGACCCGAAGTGCATCCCTGGCTTCGTTGGCTGGAACAGGCGGTGGGAGATCATTTTCGATGCAATGGATAAAATCGGCGATTTCTGCAGCAAATGAGTTTTCACCTTCGAGAACATGAGACTGGCGGCCCTGCCCTTCGATGAACGCCTGCATGCCTTCGATTTGATCGTAATCCCAGGCGATGCGTCCGCAGGCGCCGCATAATTCCACCCTGCAAGATAGAGGAGCAGAAGGGGGGTGAGCCCAACTGGTTTCTATCAATCCCAGGCCGCCATTGGCAAATTGGAGCGTGGCCAGGGCGTAATAATCGTGGCCCGCTCTCTGCCGGGTGCTGATGGCATAGACGCGCTCAACCGGATGCTGAAAAAGCCAGAGCATGTAATCGATGCCGTGTATAGCCAGATCAACAATTGGGCCGCCGCTTTTTTGGCTATCTCCCAGCCAATCTTGAGTGCTCCAGCCTGGATAAGTCGATGTGATGGAGTGAAAAGCCATACGTAACTCACCGATATCTCCGCGTTGCAGAATATCTTTCGCCTTACGATGATCGACTTCGTACCTGGAAACGTGCGCCACCATCAATTTGACTCCGGTCTGCCGCGCAGTATCAATCATCGATTGAGCCTGTTCGAGTGTTCTGGAAACCGGTTTTTCACATAAGACGTGCTTCCCAGCGCGCATCAAACGGTTGGCAATATCAGCATGGCTTGGGGTGGGCGTACAGATACTGACCAGGTCCACATCAGAAGCAATCAGCGCTTCAAGATCAGATGCAGCCTCGGCCTGGAATTGTTGAGCCATTTTTTGAGCGCTGGCAAGATCACGATCGACCACCAGAGCCAGCTTGACATCCGGCAAACTGGCATATCCTCTGGCGTGATATTCGCCGATATAGCCTGCGCCGATAATCCCAGCTTTGAGCATATTCAACCTCCCATAGAAAAGTAAGAAGCTGCGGCGCCTATAGCGCCAGCATTGACCCCCAGTGGGGAAGTCAGCACCGGCGCCGCTTCGATGGCATACTTCGCGACCGAACGGTTTACCGGTTCCAAGAGAAGGTCGCCCATCTGAGCCACCCCGCCGCCGATAACAACGCATTCCAGGTTCAAAATATCGAGCATCCAGCCAATGGCCATGCCCAAATAATCAGCCGTCTCTTCCAGTAATTGAACCGCCAGAGCATCTTTCTGTCGGGTTGCCTCCTGAATGATTTGCGGCGTTATCTGTTCCAGAGAATGGCCAGCAAGCTCATAGATCAACGAACGGCAATCACGCTTTAATGCTTCAATAGCCCGGTTAACCAGGGCAGGGCCCGAAACCAGCATTTCCAGACGGTCTTCCAGATTGCAGGGATTCCCGGCGCCAACCGCCCTGCCAGCAGTGTGACCAATTTCGCCGGCCTTGTTACCAGCGCCAGCATAGATCTTTCCGTCCAGATAAAGGCCAACCGCAACACCCGTGCCGAGATTTAGAAAAGCAAAATCCCGGCGGCCAATGCCTGCGCCATAATAAGCCTCCCCCACGGTAGCAGAACGGACATCATGAAACAAATAGGTTGGGATTTGCAGGGCATCCAGGATGGACGGGATCAACAACAAATTCTTAACGTCCAAATTTTCAGCTTCGAGCATGATGCCGTTGCATTCATCCACAAAACCAGGAGCGCCGATGGAAATACCGGCTGGCTCGATGCCATCTGCCCGTGCAGAAGCCAGGATTTCTTCAAGAAGGCAGAGGATCGAGTTCTTGACGGCTTCATTCCCCTTGGGAGTCGAAGCCTGCTTTCGGACGAGAATATTTGCTGAACGGTCCATCAAAATACCCAACAATTTGGTGCCGCCTACGTCTAAACCGATAACATATTCTGAATTTGGGATCATGGAGAATCGCGCCTTCTGTTTCTGCATCATTCGCCGCGTTTCCAGAGGAAATCCTGCAATGCGTCGCTCAGCAGATTGAGGCTCAGGATAGTGATAAAAATTGCCAGGCCAGGAAAAGTGGAAAGCCACCAGGCAGTCAGCAGATAACGCCGGCCGACTCCCACCATGGCGCCCCATTCGGGAGTAGGCGCCTGGGCACCCAACCCGATAAAGCTCAAACCAGCGGTGGTAACCAGGGCCGACCCAATATCCATCGAAGCCTGAACAAGAACCGGCATCAGACAGTTTGGCAGGATATGACGAAACATAATCCGAAAATTGCTGGCGCCGATTGATTGGGCGGCTTCTACAAACTGTTGTTTTTTAATTGAAAGCACCTGTCCACGCACCATACGGGCATACCAGGGCCACCATACAGCCGAAATGGCCAGCATGGCGTTGACCAGACTTGGCCCTAAGGCAGCCACAATAGCCAGGGCCAGAATCAAGGGCGGGAAGGCCAGGAATATTTCTGTGATGCGCATCAGAGCTTCGTCGATGCGCCCACCATAATAACCTGCCGGCGTACCTACCAGAATACCGATCAACAGGCAAGAACTCATGATGACGAGCACTGTTTCAGTAGAAAGACGCGTCCCCATCATGACCCGGCTCAAAACATCCCGCCCCATATCGTCAGTGCCCATCAGGTGATTCGCATTGGGCGGCTGAAGTTTGTCCGGTATATTGACAGCCAGAGGGTCATAGGGAGCCAGCTTTTCGCCAAAGAGGCTCAAAATGATAAGCCCCAGAATGACGATCAGGGGAATGATCAATAAAGGAGAGCGTTTGAAAATATAGAGTATGTTCATGTGTAGCTAATGCGCGGGTCTATTGCCACATAGAGAACATCAACGATCAGATTGGTCAACGAATAAACAACTGCGACCAGCATCGTGGTGCTCATAATGGCATTGAAATCCATGGCCATAATGGCATTAACCGTATAAAAGCCGATGCCAGGCCATGAGAAGATAATTTCCACAAGAAAAGCGCCAGAGAGCAATGCCCCGGTTTGCAGACCGATCATGGTCACGGCTGGAATAAGCGCGTTTCGTAGAGCGTGCAGGAAGATCACCCGGCGCTCGGAAGCGCCTTTGCTGTACGCTGTGCGAATGTAATCTTGCCCCAACGTATCCAGCATACTGGTACGGGTGATTCGGGCAATCCAGGCTATCGAGGCAAAAGCCAGGGTGATTGCCGGCATTGTAAGATAAAGCAGACTGCTGCGTAAAGCCGGCCAATCGCCCGTTATGAGGCTGTCAATAACGTACATGCCAGTCAACGTAGCCGGCTGGGCAACTGAAGGATCAATCCGCCCGCCAGCCGGCAACAGATTCAACCAGCGATATAAGATCAATTGAAATAATAATGCCAGCCAAAAAATGGGCACCCCCACACCGCTGATGCAAACCACCCTGGATATATGGTCCAGCAGGCGATCCTTATATACCGCAGACATCACCCCTAACGGAATGCCAATGATCAAACAAATCAGCATCGCCGCCAGCGTCAATTCGATTGTGGCAGGAAAATAATCTTTCAAATCTTCTGTAACCGGGCGGCGGCTATACAGCGAATAACCCAGGTCGCCCTGCAAAAGCCCGGTCATATACATCCAATATTGTTCGGGCAGAGAACGATCAAGACCAAGTTTTTTACGCAAGAGATCAACCTGCTCAGTAGTCGCGTGCGGACCGGCCGCCTGTCGGGCCGGATCAGCCGGAATGACGTGGGAGATCGTAAAGGTCAGCAATGACACTCCCAGTAGAACAAAGATCAGCAGCGATAGGCGCCGGACGAGAAATGTGGTCATACGGGTTGCCTTTCAAAAGGCGGCGGTTCACTCGAAGCAAACCGCCGCCCTCAGCTAATACAAACTACTCCTTATACATCTTTGCAAAACTGATGCCTTCTTTATAATACGAGAGATTATACTCGTATCCTTTGACGTTAGAGCGCAAGGCAATCCGCTCATTGGTCTGAACTGCCCAAACCTCAGGCGAATCAGTGTAGATCATTTCCACAGCCTGCTGATATGCTTCGTCTCTCTTGGTCGAATCCATCTCTGAGCGCGCCTGCTCGAGCAGCTTGTCCACCTGCTCATTTTTGTAATAATAATAATTGGAACCATTGGGCGGGAAATTGCCTGAGTAATACATAACCCAAATTTGTGAAGTGGCGTCGGCGTAATCCAGACCCCACTGCCCCATCATCATCTGGGGAGCCGTCTCGGGATTGCCCTGGGCTTCCCACCAGGTATTCAACGGCATTTCCTGGATCTTCAGGTCGATGCCCAATTGCTTCAGGTCGGCCTGCCACATTTC
>CAZDAW010000005.1:0-70225 GCA_964503685.1 uncultured Anaerolineaceae bacterium
TTCTTCATAAAAATATAATTGATTCCTTTCGAGTTTATTTTTTATACATCTCCGAGAGATATTTAATCAGGATTTCTTGTTCGGAGGACGAGAGTTGAGCGCCTTTTTTAACCATCCTTTCCACTGTACTTTTCCATCCATCAACTGTTTTCTTTTCATTTTCTATTCTTGAAAGATCGTGGCATGATACACAACGTTCCTCCAGCAAAGCTTTTCCCTCAACACTTACTTGCTCCGCCGGAATCTGAGTTTTTTGAGCATCAACAGGTGTGGTGTTCACGTTTGCTTCACTGCACGCAGTTACTAAGGCAACCGCGCCGATTATGAAACCGATAAGTAATGGCAAGGCTTTTCTGAACATACAAACGACCTCCTTTCCTGTACTCAATTATAGTACGGATAAGAGGTTTAACTGTAAAACCATTGTAATTAAACAATCAAAGCGCCTGTGCTTTTATTCACCAGGCGCTCTGATAATCGTTGATATCTTCTTAAAATTATCCCATCAGGGCAAGTATCTGCTGAGGCAACAAATTCGCCTGAGATAAAACCTGACCTGTTTCGAGTTCGCTCACACGCTTGCTGATACTCCCGGCTTCCTGCACAGCGGCGTCGCTGTTCGCGATCTTGCCCCAATTTGCCGTATAGGCTTCAAGCGTTTTCGCATCAAGCGGTTTTGGAGCAACGATCTCCTTTTTGATGCCTTGACGGTTTTCACCCTTTTCTGCTTCTTCAGATCTGGCTAAAGCCTGTTCACTGTTGATCTGATTGATCTCTTTTTCCTGCGAACGGCGAGTCAATTCCGCCGCGGCGCCATTAATCAAACTATCATCTTTTGAACTGATACCCACTGCCATAAAGCCTCCATCCAATAAACAAAATAACGCATCCGATTTTTATTAAATTGATTATACCAATCGGCAAAAACGAGGCGAATGAAATCTTCATAAATTCATTCTAAAATTCCCGTGTATCTTTCCTAAAAGTATCAAAATAGAGGCGGCCTCATGAGCCGCCTCTATTTTTCAATCATAGAATAGAACAAGAAACTTGTTTATCGTTTTCAGTGAACCTCAATGCGATCAATATTTACCGGTCCTCCCTTGAGATGAATAATGGTCGCCGTGTGCAATCCATCGCCCAGATTCTCAAACAGTTTTTCCAGTTGAGTTGCTGCACCGTTCTGGTAGATCAACGCCTGGGCAACCTTTTTATTCGCCGCATCACGAATGACAACGTCCATATACCCATATCCTGCGTTTTGCCAGTAAGTCAACTTGAACGTACTGCCATAGAAGATAATACTGGCCCGATCCCCTTTCAAGGTGGATTGCGTCATCGTATTGCCGCTTGCGCCAGCCTGGTTGACAAGCTGCCAGGCGCCTGAATATCCGATCATGGTCATGTTCGTGTCTTCTGCTGCGCCCGCAGTCATGGTTGCTGTACTGCCCAGAACTTCTATAGCATCCAGGTTGATCACACCGCCTTTATTGGTGACTGTCAAAACATTAGGACCTGCCGGCAAACCGGTTACAATCCAACGCCGCTGGGATGGAGATCCGCTCTGAGATATTTGAGCCCTTCTTGCCTTGCCATCAGAGCCTTTCACCTCGATACCCATCACACCATATCCGCTGTCTTGCCAGTAATTCACTATCAACTGGTTGCCGCTGAATATCAGGCTGGCCTTATCACCCTTGTTGCGAGAAACCGTGATCGTTCCACCGGATGAACCGCCCTGGGCCATTGGTTCCTGCCACAGACCGCCGTAACCGATCTTATCCAGTTCGTTATCTTCGACAACGCCTGTGCTGACCGATTGTGGATTGGCGCTGGTTGTTATGGCATCGAAGTTAACCTTTCCACCTTTCAGGTTGGTAAGCGTAATTGTATTGGTACCGCTGCCCAGGCCGGTCACTTTCCATTGCCGTTTGCCCGCCGAACCTTTTTGATCGATCAAAGCCTTGCGAACGCCGCCGCCTGAGTCAATCACCTCGACGCCCATCACGTTGAAGATAGAATCCTGCCAGTAACTCAAAGCAAGCTGACCGCCGGTAAACTGGATGACCATCTTATCTTTCTTTGTATCCGACACAGTGATCGAACCGCCCGATGCGCCAACCTGGTTAACCGGTCTCTGCCAGAAGCCATCATAAGCCACATTAGCCACGTCCGTATTTTCCACCAGGCTGGTTGCAGCCGGGACTGCCGCGCCCTGAATCTGGACCGCATCCAGGTTGACTAAGCCGCCTTTGACATTGGTCAACGTCATCACGTGCGTTCCCGATCCCAGGCCATTCGCCTGCCATTGTAAGATTCCTGAACCGGCGCCCTGGTCAATGACAATTGAGCGCTTTTTCCCGCTGATGCCTTCCAGCTTCACTCCCAGGCTGCCATAACGCGCCCCGGCAATATATTGCAGTGCAATCCGGTCGCCGGTGAAGAACAGGGTAGCCTTATCACCTTTCGCTGTGGTCGCTGTATATGTGCCGCCCGATGCAGTCGCATCGGCGACAGTCTGCCACGTTCCGGAATAAGCCACATTTTCGTAATCATTATCTTCTACTGCAGATAACGTAGCCACTTCACCGCTGTTGCTGACCTCAATTGCATCAAAGTTGACAACACCGCCTTCTGTATTGGTCAGGATCACTGTGTGCTCGCCGTTCCCAAGATCAGCGACGCTCCAACGCTTCTGACCAGAACCCGCTCCCTGATCCAATTGAATGGTACGGATGCCCTTCGGAGCGCCCGATACATTTTCAACTCTGACGCCCAGCGTCTTGTAACCGCTGGCCGCCCAGTACACCAGCGTCAACCGATTGCCGCTGAATTTTATAATCGCCTTGTCGCCTTTATAGATCGATTCAGTGATCGTTCCACTCGATGCGCCTGCCACTGCTTCCGGTTTTTGCCACCCGCCCTGGTAAGATACATATTCTGTACTCGTATCTTCCACCGTTCCAACACCTGCCGGCGAAACACTCGCATTACTGAAGACAACCGCATCCAGCGATACGGGTTTTCCTTTGACGTTCTTCAAAGTCAAGATATGCTCCCCGCTCCCTAAACCGGCGATGCTCCACTGTCGCTGCTTGGCGCTCCCATTCTGGCTAATTTGCGTTTTGAACGTTGATTTACCGCCGCCGGTGATCCCGTCAATCTGAAGCCCCAGGTCGCCGTAACCGCTTCCAAGCCAATACTGCAGGGTCAACCGCTCACCTGTAAAGTTGATAATTGCCTTATCTTCTTTCTTGGTTGACAGTGTATATGTACCGCCTGATGCATTGGCGTCAGCGGTCGGTTTTTGCCATGAACCAGTATAAGCGATGTAATTCAGGTTGCTATCTTCGACTGTTCCCAATCCTGTGTTAGTTCGCGCATCGGCAATTAAGAGCGAATCGATATTGACCGACCCGCCGCCAATATTGGTCATCGTAATACTATGCATACCGGGCCCCAAATCAGCAATTTGCCACTGCTGCTGTGAAGGGCTGCCTCTCTGATCAAGATCATATTTGGCAACGCCGCCTTTTGCCGTGGGAACGCCATCGATTTCAATGCGCATCTTTCCGCTTGAAGCGCCTTGCCAGTAGATCAACGTCAACCGTTGCCCGACAAAAGTTACTTTTGCTTTATCGCCTTTCTTATCTGATGAGGTGATACTGTTGCCGACTGTATCCGGTATGGTTTTCCAATACCCTTGATAGGCAATATTAACGAATTGGTTATCTTCAACGATGCCGATGTCGGCTGTCTCTGTACTGCCAGTAATCGTGATTGAATCGAGTGTAACGTTGCCTTTCTTGCTGATATTCGTCAGGGTGAGATCATGTTCACCATTGCCTAATCCAATGACGCTCCATTGGCCAATCGAATCGGATCCCTTTTGGTTGATACGCATTTTCAGCGTCGAACCACCCACATTGGTAATCTCAACATCCATCAAGCCGTAGGCTTTACTTTGGTGGTACCGTAAGGTCAGCCGGTCGCCTGTGAAATGGAGTTTTGCCGTATCGCCCTTGCGGGTCGAGGCAGTTACCGTTCCTCCAGATGCATTGCTCATGTTAATCGGTTTTTGCCAGAATCCCTCATACTTCAAGTTGGTTATCTGGTTATCTTCAACCGTGACATCCAGGTCAGTCAAAGTAAGGGGCTGGTTATATACGACAACAGCGTCCAGGTTGACTCTTTTGCCCTGCACGTTCGTAACAATCATTTGGTGATTGGTATCACCCAAACCCGCAACATGTATTTGCTGCACTGATAACGGCCCGGCCTCGCTGAATTGCACCGTCCGGGTGCCGCCGTTGACATTTGTAAAGGTCAATGAAACAATACCGTAACCCGGCTTTTGCTGGAATTGCAGCACAACCCGGTCACCTGTGAAATCAAGCGTTGCCTGATCGCCTTTTTTCAAGGAAGTTGTCAGTGTACCGTTGTTCACATCTGCCAGGCCCACAGTAGGCATCCAGAAGCCATTATAGGCAATTCGCGCCGTATCCTCATCATCAACCACAAGACCAGCCGTAGCAGCAACTGGCGGGCGCAGCGTGGCAATACCATCAAGACTGACCGTGCCTTTTTTACTCACGTTCGTCAGCGTCATAATATGCTCGCCTTTGCCCAAGCCAATGACACTCCAGCGTTGCTGCGCCACCTTGCCATATTGCGGTATGATAACTTTGACGCTGCTGCCTCGCAATTCGAGGGGTAAAGTTGTTTCCGAACCATCTGGGCCGACCATTGGCATCGACTTGGGCGTTCCGGTCACATCGGTTATCTCTACCTGAAGATTACCCTTGGTGCGTGACAGATAATAGAACAATGAAAGCCGGTCGCCGCGGAAGGTCAGTGAGACTGTTGCGCCGCGTTTCGGCGTTGAACTCAAGGTATCCGAAAATGCTCCAACCACTGTGGTCTGATTCCAGGCCGGGTTGTAAATGAATTCGGGATCCCGATCATCGTAATAGAATTCTCCCAGAGATTCGAATTCAGCCGCACCCATGTCACAATCACTGCCGACTGGACGGGCGTAATTTCTCTGATCAACAGTATTCGTTCCGCCATTGACCATTCTACAGGTTCCTGCATCAATCGCTGGACTGCGGGCAATGAGCGGTACAACCGCCAGCTCGCCCGGCTTACTGGTAATTTCACCGATTTTCGGATCTTTATTGGTAACATCGCCGGTTGCATTGAAACTTCCGATTCCCGGGTTTTTCACCATATTGAATCCAAGGGAAGTAATCGAACCAGCAGCCTCTTTCTTCGCCGTTCCAACCACATTATCAGCCAGCAGCGAATTGATCATCTTCGTTGTCGCAGAAGATGAACCATATATACCGCCGCCTTCTCCGCTCCCGTTCTTGTCATTATCCGCTTTGTTGGCAACGAAAGTGTTGCTGTCAACCGCCAGCGTTTCTGCAAGTTGAGCAAGTCCACCGCCATCTGTGTTGGCTGTATTTCCATAGAAAGTAACATTCTGGACCGCTGCCGGACCCTCATTGTATAAACCACCGCCGGCCTCTCCGGCTGTGTTACTTCTTATCAACGCCCCCTTCACACTCAATGTCCCAACATTATGAATACCGCCGCCGCTGCCAACTGCCGCATTCTCGACAACACTCGTCTGAACCAGGGTCAGGCTGCCATCATTATAAATCGCGCCGCCAGTCAAATTCGCATTGTTTCCACGCAATGTGCTGCCAGAAATGGTTGCCGTTCCGTGATTGATAATTACACCACCCTGATCGGCAAGTCCATTGAATAACGTCAATCCATTCAACTGCACTGTAGATCCATTGGCAATTTCAAAAGCCCTGTTGGCGTGGTTGCCGCTGATGCTCGCCGGCCCGCTTATCGTTAGATTTTTATCCAGAAGGATTTGTCCGGCGGTCAGAACAATCGTTTCACTATCCAATGATGGGTCAAAAGTAATTTCATCACCTGGCTTTGCATCCGTAATGATCTGCCGCAAAGACCCTGAAGCGAGTGTATCACTGCTGAGGGTAACAACAGTCCCTCTGATTTGGAAAACCTCTCCAACAACAATCCCACCGCGTGGATCTGATAACATGAGTGTAAAATCATCGTTCGGATCAAATACTGCTGCGTTATGCTGGTAAACAACTTTACCACTGTCAATATCCGCCTGAGTAAAGGAACCATCCACAGTCAGAACCACACCGCCATTCAGCACATCGCCGTTGACAGGAGGGGTAGTCAGGTAGTACGTCAATACAGTATCTTCAGGGTCTGGATCCGTTGCCCTGAGAGATGTATTTAGAATTGGAATAGACTGACCTCGTTCCGTGAGAACAACACCGGTATTGGTCACCACTTCAGGGGGACGATTATCGCCAATTGTGATATTAAACTGAGTTACCGGCGAAACCCCACCCCGTGTATCACTGATTGTAAAGCTGAAGCTATCCGCAATTTCAGACCCGCCGTTATGCTGGTAATAAATCTGATTGGTTGCCAAATCTTCATTCGTAAAGACCCCGCCCACAGACATTCCAACATTGTTTTTCTTCAAAGTTCCATAATCCGGAAGATCAGTTATCGTAAAAGTCAACGTGGCGCTGGCGTCATCCTGATCCATTGCCAGTAAATTGATACTGCGAATGACAATGCCGAAAGTACGTCCGACTGTAATACCGGTATTGTAGCGTGTCGTTGGCAGATCGTTAACATCGACAATGGATATCGCAAACGAATCTGCAAAGGTACCGCCATTGCCGTCATCTGTTTCTACCCGAACATAATAGGTATTTTTCGCCTCGTAATCAAGATTAACGGCTGTTTGCAGTTGGTCGCCGCTGATCGTAAACGAAGCATTATCGGTATCGCCATTGCCTTCGACCAGACTGTACGTAAATGCGCCGTTGTCGACGTCAGTCGTGGTTAACGCACCGATGCTCGTTCCGATCGGTACGTTTTCATTGACAGTCGAATTGCTCAAATTGATCGCCGTAGGCGCATCATTGACCGGCGTCACCGTCAAAGCGAAAGACACATTTTCCGGGCCAGCGCCTGCCGGGTCATCGAGATTGAACGTAAAGCTGTCGGATGTTGCTTCATTGCCGCTATGCTGGTAGGTTATCAGGGAATTATTGATATCTGCCTGGGTAAACGTCCCACCGGCGTTCAGCTGCGTCCCGTTTTTCTTGAGTACACCGTTGACCGGCGCAGATTGAATTGTGAACGTCAATTGAACGGCTGTGTTGTCATGATCGCTGGCGGCTAATTTCGCGCTTGTAATCGTGACTGTTCCCCCCTCCTGAGTTGTTGCCCCAAGGTTGGTTCCCACAACTGGAGGATCATTGACAGTCAAGCCGAAAGTAATCGAGTTACTTAAAGAACCGTCGCTGACCCCCACCGTTATTTCTGCCGATCCATACTGACCGGCCGCCGGCGTAACCGTCACTGTTCGGTTTGCGCCGCTGCCGCCGAAGACGATATTTTCAAGAGGAACCAGTGTGAGGTTGGATGAATTCTTCGACAATGTCAGGCTGCCAATAGCCGTATCCACATCGCCGATTGTGAACGGCAGCGCGCCTGTGCTTGTACCGCCATTTATTGTCAGGTCGTCAATATCCGTAATCGTCGGCGCATCATTGACCGCAATGACATTCAGAATGAATGTATCGCTAACGCTTCCGCCCTGCCCATCGTTGGTTGTTATAGTAATTACGGATGTGCCAGTCTGATCCAAAGCCGGCGTGATAACTACCGAACGATTTGCCCCCGATCCGCTGATGGCAATATTTTCATTCGGTACGAGCGTTTCGTTGGCAGAGCTGCCAGTTACAGTGAAACCAGGGTCGTAGAGATCAGTGTCAATATCATTGACTGTAAATGGAATCGGAATTGTTGGCGTATCTTCATTTACAGCTTTATCAGAGATGTTTGAAATTGTCGGAGGATCATCAACCGGGTTAACAGTCAAAACAAATGAGGCTCGCCTGACATGTGTGTTTTCACTGCCCGAGGCAGGTGGAATTGGGCCATCCCACACATAAACTGTGATCCTGGCCGATCCACTCAGATTAGCAGCAGGCGAAACCTGAATCGTTCGATTCGCACAACTTCCACCCAATGTAATTCCTGATAAAGGAACAAGCGTGAGATTGGAAGATTTCGCGGTGATGCTCATCGATGCGCTGCAAACATCCGTATCGCCATCAGCAATGGTATAACTCAATACGCCGGTATTTGTATCTTCGTCGATCGCTCTGTCGGTTGGAAAACCGCTGATCGTTGACGGCAGACCAGGAGCAATTCTGTTCGTAAATGTAATGATCTGCTCAAAACTTTCCGCCGGCGGCGGCGTTCCGTCGTCAGTCGTTCTGACTCGGATCGAATAAGATTGGCCATCAGCATAAGTGATACCTTCCACCGTTTGTAATTCGTTCGTGTCGCTTGGGATGATAAATTGACTGTTATCTGTATCACCCTCGCCAGCAACTAATTCATACGTATAGCTGCTGCTGTCCACATCGGTGGTTGAGAATGTTCCTATTAACGACCCGGCTTCCGGCGCAGTTTCCGGAAGATTGTATTGTGTCATTTCAATTGCAGTTGGTGCATTGTTTACCGGAGTGATCGTGATAGTTTTAATCGCGGTCAGGTGAAGGGGAGGGTTATCCCCTGGCGAGTCGCCGTATTCCACCATGAAACCCGCCGGTGTATCGTGCGCAGACGTCCCGCCAGTGACCGGAATATCATTCCACCGGCTGAACTCATCCGCCGCCCATACATGCCCATAATCCTCATTGGTAGAGTTATTCGGCTCGCCAGGATACCAATGTGCATAGCCGGTTCCTTCAGGTGGATTAACAACCGATCCACCGGCAAGTCCACTCCAGAACTTCGTTCCAACTCCGCCATTTGCCAGGCCTTCAGGCCCGGTAACCCAACGCCAGTCCCCTTCAGTCGTCTGGTCAGACGCCCCGATCCAACCCATAAATTGACCAACCTTGGTCTTGATATAGTCGCTTTCTGCCTGCGATGTAATCGTAGCCAGATAACCGCGCATCCCATAAAGCATGTTATAGTCTTTTTGAGCTTCTGTCTTCGCTCCACTCCACAGACAATAAAGCGTTCCCTTGGTTGCGTAATCCGGATAATTCACCGAGGAAGAGCGCTGGGCGGTGGATAAACTTGCGCAATTTGTCGGATACGCCGTGGTATTGTAAGCAATAAAGCGGTAATAGTGGTTGGTATCCGGGAAATAGTCGTTATTCGCCCCGATTACGAAAGTGACCGTGCGTTCAGCCGTATCAGGATTTTGGCTGGTGTTTTTATACTTAATATTGCGGAAGGCAGCCTGAAAATCAGCGGCATTGCCGCCGCCTGACTTTGTTAAAGTCAAAACTCCCGTCGCGCTGTTGTAAGTCCCGGTGACGCCATTAGTCGGCGTATAAACCAGAACGTCCTGATCGGCTTTGAAATTATTGGTGATCGACACCTTGGCGCCAGGCATATTTGAACCGCCGCCCGTCACAGTAATCCCTGCATCGACCGCAACCGGGGTGTTATCAATATTTTCTATATAATTTGTGCTTCCCTCGGTTGTATATACTTCAGGCAACGGATCCTCAGCGCGCGCAACAGACGCGCCAGAGAAAAAGCTGACTGCCACGATCAATGCCAGTATCGTTCTGATGAACATACTCATAATCTTTGATCGGTCAAAAGTGTTATTCATTTTGTACCTCCTTGGTACTCTGCCTTCCTTGCATTATTTTCCTTTTTTCAAGCAGATGATTACCTAACAATAAAAAACGGACCCACAAAACAGAGTCCGCACGAAATAAATATACCTCAAAATGATGTCGGGCAGCCTGGCAATCATTTCCAAACTCTCCTGGAAGAAGACCCATGGCTTTGCGTCCTCGTTTTTCAACGGGTTTGCTCTTTACCATATCAAAATGTAAAAGTTCATTTTACCTCTGGTCTATTAATCGGCTATTATCCATTAAAAATAACCGCTGTGGTTTCTCTTTATGAAATTTTTATCGATAATTAATATCTATTATTTATGTCAATCAAATCGGTTACAATAGACGTGGGAAAAATTGTCGATGACGATGCGCGATCTGCGAAAATATGCTTCACAAACTCACACCCGGCTGATTGTAGGAGGATTGGTTCTTTTGTTCCTCATCGGCGACGGTCTGATCTATCTGCTCTGGGGCGCCGCTCCGGCATTGATGGGCTTGGTCTGCCTGGGCGCCGGTTTGCTCCCGATTTTGTTAATTCTAATTATTTTCTGGATAATGGATTGGATCGTCCGCCGTGCCAACCAGGATTGACCCCACTGACTTCAATTTTAATGGGTGGCTCCTGCGCATAAAAAAGCCAGCGAATACCGTTTCCATTGACCGCCAACGAATCATGCTTCTGCTGCATGGCTGGACCGGGGACGAGAATTCTATGTGGTTTTTCACCCACAATTTGCCAGACCATTACTGGCTCATATCTCCCCGCGGTATATTCGAATCGCCGCAGGGCGGTTACAGCTGGCGAATCATTCAGCCGGATAAACCGATTACCACTGAGGAATTTCAATTTGCCATTGAAAGATTAATCACTCTGGCCGAGGAATGGGAAAGAACGAACTCGCTGCCGCACAAACCCCTTGATTTAATGGGCTTCAGTCAGGGCGCGGCCCTTTCACTTTCCTTTTTATTAACCCACCCCAACAGGGTGCGAAGTGTTGCTTCACTGTCCGGTTTTTTGCCTGATAGCGCGCCGGCCTTATTGCGTCCACACCGCCTTGACAAAAAACAGGTTTTTATAGCCCACGGGACTGAAGATGATATCATTCCCGTTGAGCGAGCGCGAATTGCCGCCGAATTGCTTGGCGCCGCCGGCGCTGAAGTCGCCTATTGCGAAGACGCAATCGGTCACAAAGTCAGCGCCTCATGCCTGTCAGCTCTTGAAAACTTCTACAAAATACTCTAACCGCCCCGCAAGACGGATATCGTCCCGCCTAAACCGCCAACGATCAACAATATCATAATAATCAATCCCGACGGAATGCCGCCGCCATCGGCGGCTGAGGCTGGCGCAGTAAATGTTGGCACCGATAAAGGCGCCGGCGCGGTAAAAGTTGGCAACCGGGTCGGGACCGACGTCACGATAAACTGAGCTGCCAGGGTTGGATCCACAGTAGCCGTGTATAGCAGCGTAGGCGTTGGGGGTATTTCAACCACATTAAGATCGCCGCCTGTCACCGTCACCAGGGGGGCGTAAACCCATGCAGACCCACCGCTAACACCCGGATACACAATTAAAATCCATTCGCCGCCCGGCGACCGGCCCAATCCCGGCGATTGTTGCCCGGCCAACAACACACCCACTTTCGGGAATGAAGTCCCCGGCCCTGAACGTACATTGATTTGGTCCTGATCCAAATTAACCGTAACAGTTGGCCCAGATGGCGTTCCTGTAACAGTTGGTAATTCGACCGTCGGCTGCTGCCTGTAACCATCCGCCTGCGCAGGTGTTGCCAGGCTTAACCAAAACACACCGCTGAGTACGGTTATCAGCAACCCTGTAATAAAATACTTTCGAAACATCAAACGTCTCCAGTAAAAAAAGTATCCCCTATTTTAACCCCAAATTTGCTTTTTTTTGTATAATTATGCGCATGGACCAACGAATTTTTCATGGAGAAATTACTCCCACAGCCATCGCCCGAGAGATCATCTCTCATTTCAACCGCGGCAATTTTCGCGTTCAACAGGTAGGCAGCGGCGATGAGATCACCGTTCAAATTGCCACAGCGCAATACGCCACTTCCGGTGGGCAGACTGCCCTGAGTGTGAGTCTGCAAAAAGTTGAAGATGGCCTGTCAGTCAGCATCGGCAAACAGGCCTGGCTTGGCGTAGCCGCCAGCCTGGGTATGACCGCTTTATCCGCCCTCAGGAACCCATTTGCCTTACTGGGCAGATTGGATGACCTCGCCCAGGATATCGAATCCTTGCAGTTAAGCGAAGAGGTCTGGAATGTCATCAACAATGCCGCCCGACAGGCAGGCGCCAGCTTTGAACTTTCCGAAAGATTGCGCCGCATGGTTTGTGATTTCTGCAACACACCCAACCCGCCTGGTGAAGCAAGCTGCATCGCCTGCGGCGCGCCGCTGGGCGATGTTCAACCCAGAACCTGCTCAAAATGCGGTTTCGTCATCGTAAAGCAGGAAAAATTCTGCCCCAATTGCGGTCAGGCGGTTAATCAATAATCGCTCACATCATTTCATATACAGTTGGGTTGGCGCAATATGGCATTCGTTGTCCCTGCAGACCGGCCAGCAGATTTTCGCACGCCATCTGCGCCATTTTGCGCCGCGTTTGGCAGGTTGCTGACCCAATATGGGGGAGAATCAGGCAATTATCAAGCTGGTATAGGGGATGTTCTGGCGGCAATGGCTCCGGGGCCGTCACATCCAGTCCGGCGCCGGCGATCCAGCCTTCTGATAATGCCCTGTACAGCGCTTCACTGTCAACAACGACTCCCCTTGCCATATTGATTAAAAATGCGCCGGGTTTCATCTTTCGTAACGCCGCTTCGTCGATCATTCCGCGCGTTTCAGGCGTCAGCGGAGTATGCAAAGAAACCACATCGCTTTCTGCAAGCAATTTATCAAGGGATCGGAACTCCGCATTCAATTCCCGTTCGATCTCAGCATGCGTCGAGCGGCTGGTATAGATGATTTTCATCCCAAAAGCCTTCGCCCGCCGGGCAACCGCTGCTCCAATTTTTCCCATCCCGACTACACCCAATATGGCTCCATTCAGTTCCATTCCCAGCCATCCTGCCGGCGCCCAGGTTTTCCAGTTCCCGGTTCGGGCGTCTTTCGCCGCCTGCGGAAGCTGCCTGACCAGCGATAAAAGCAAAGCCATTGTCAGATCAGCCACCGAATCCGTCAGGATGCCAGGCGTATTACCCACTGCTATCTTTCGCTTTGTGCAGGCGTCCAGATCAATATTATCGACGCCCGCTGCCATATTACTGATCACTCGCAAATTAACTGCCTGCTCAATGACCGCCGCATCGATCCGATCCGAAAGCGTGGTCATTAATCCATCTGCCCGAATGATATCTGCCATAACCTCTGGCGTAATCCGTTCAGCATCCGCCGCGCCAGAGACCAGTTCGCATTTGCCTTCCAAAGCTGCAAGCCAATCTGCCGGCAATCGGTGAGTTAATACAACAAGAGGCTTTTTTGTTTCCATCTTACCTTCTCCGCAAATCAGAGAACAAAAATAAAATTAAGATCGTTTACGTTCGTTCCAGTCGGTCCTGTGATCAGTAAATCACCCAGCGTCTCAAAAAAGCACTAAGCAATGTTTTGCATCAGAAAATCGTTCGCTTTCATTCCGACCTGAAATGCCCGCTGACAGGTATTCCCCGATACAACCGCGCCGGCGGCGTCAGTCGGGCCATCTTCCCCATCCGTCGCCAGAGCAACAAGAAAAGCATCATTCAATCCGGCCAGTTCGGTTGCCGCCCCCAAGGCAAGTTCCTGATTTCTCCCCCCGCGTCCTTTACCCCTGAGCGTGACGGTTGTCTCGCCGCCGGCAACCAGACACGCCGGCGCAGCAAGAGGTTCTCCGCTCTCGCGCACCTGACGGGCAATTGACGCCAGTACTTTCCCGGCCTGACTGGCTTCCCCCTGAAGATAGGTGGTCAACAACAATGTGTTGAAACCCAATTCTTTTGCGCTTTCAAGGGCAGCTTTAGCGGCCAGATGATTCGCCCCAACCAGGACATTGTGTACATGGGTAAAACACGCATCGCCGGGTTTTAAAGTATCTGGAATGTCGCCGCGCCGGCCTTTTTCGATGACATCCAAAATTGCCGCCGGCGTCTTGCTGCGTAAATCATATTTTCCAAGAATATCTGCGGCCTCTTCAAATGCGCTTGAATCGCCCACGGTCGGCCCTGAAGCAATCACATCCAGTGGGCTGCCAACAACATCTGATAGAATCAAAGTCGTCAAATGCGCCGGATACGCCAGCCGCGCCATCCCGCCGCCTTTCAATCTGTCCAAATGTTTTCGCAATACGTTGATCTCTTGAATCGTTGCCCCGCTGGCCAGCAGGTTGTGGGTCAATTGCTGAACCTCTTCCAGCGTTACCCCCTCGACCGGCAGAGTCATCAAAGCAGAACCACCGCCAGAGATCAGACAAAATATAAGATCATCTGCCTGAAGCCCTGATAACAACCCGGCCACCTTTCGCCCCGCCGCCAGACTGGCTTCGTCGGGAACTGGGTGCCCGCCCTGAACAAGTTCAACACCGGGCATATAGCCTGATTCGCCTTCAGCAATATGCTTTGCAACAACAATTCCCCCATCAAGTCGATCTTTCAGGATTTCGCTCAGGCTCATTGCCATCGCCAGGCTGGCCTTGCCAATAGCAATAACAAATATCCGTTTATAGACGGACAGATCATAGGCGCGCCCGCCAACCTGCAATTGACTGTTCTCATCCCGTTTCACAAAACGCCGCACACAGGAGGCTGGATCGACCGCATTGATCGCGGCAGCCAATATTTTACAAATATCTTTCCCGCCCGGTGAACCGCGCAGCGTCTCGGTTAAGAATCGGTCAGGTTCCACAGTTATCCATCCGCATCAATTGTGTGAAACAGCATTGTAACTGATAACCGGATTTCGCAGCATGATGCGCCATCTTATTTTCCGAAAAACTTATCCAGTTCGGTTTCCTTGACGTGAATACGAATCACCCGTCGTCCACGTTCTAGCAAAGCTTGCAGGTCTCCCAACGCCTGCGCTTTTTGTAACGCGCCGAAAGTCAGGCCGAAACCGGGTATATCCAGATCAACTTCCTTATCGGTGGTGAGCTGAATGAACAATCCATTATCCGGCCCTCCCTTATGAAGCTGCCCGGTCGAATGCAAAAAGCGCGGCCCAAAACCCAGTGTTGTTGCCAGTCCGCAAGCATCACCCAGGTAATCTCGCAACTGCTGCAGCCAGGCTTCCATCTTATGGTTACGCGGCATATAGGCCAGGATTGCAAGGTAATCCCCATCACGCTTCTGTTTGAGAAAACCATGGATCAATTCATGAATACTGTTTGCCCTTTCAATGCCGGCAAACACCTTCCCAAACACCTGAATACCCTGTTTATCCCACAAGGGTTCCCCCTCTTCCAGCCTGCGCGTTTGCTTATAAATCTCGATCAAACTGGCTGTACGAGTTTTACTATCCTGCACGTCCGGCTGGTCAAAAGCATTGACCTTCAACACAGCGCAGGCTATCGCAGTAGCCGCCTCCCAACGATAAAATTCTCGCCCAAGATCATAAGCGTCCATCAATGTAAAAGTAATCACCGGATGGCCGGCCTCGAGCAGCCGGGCGACTGCTGCCGTGTGTGCGCCGCTGTGTTTCAGGTAAACAAAAAAGCGGTCGTTTCCATACGCAGACGGGTCTTTCACCTTCTCGCCAACCACAGGCGTAATCCCCTTACCCTGCTTGCCGCTGCTCTCGGCAATTAACTGTTCCAGCCAGTTGCCGAACGCAGCAACTTCGGGATCAGCAATAAACGTCAATTTATCGCAGCCATCCAGCGCAGCCTGAGCGATCATTGCGCCGAGTACATAACCCGGATTGCTGGCTGCCGGGAATTGATCGCCGCAATAGCTGGCCATAACCGCAGCATTATTCAACAATCGCTTAATATCTATTCCCAGCAGCGCTGCCGGAACCAGACCGAACGCCGAAAGCGCTGAATATCTTCCACCAACCTGAGAATCAGCCAAAAAGATGCGCCTGAAACCCTTCTCTTTTGCCAGCCTTTCCAGTGAAGTGCCGGCGTCGGTAATCGCGATGAAATGATCGCACGCTTTTTCCCCCAGAGTCTTCCGGGCTTTTTCCCAAAAGCAGGCAAACAATGCGTTGACCTCGCTCGTCCCCCCCGATTTGCTGGAAACGATATATAACGTATTCTTTACCGTCGCCCAATCTGCCGCTTCCCTCACCTGTTCGGGATCGGTCGAATCGATAATTCTCAGATCCAACCCTTTACTGCTCTGCAGTTGACCAAAAACCGAACAGAAAACCTCAGGCGCCAGTGAAGAGCCCCCCATACCCAGCAATAATGCCTGTGTAAAACCGCTTTGCTGGCAGCCATCCACAAATTCCGATAATTCGCCGAGCATCGCCTGGCTGCTCTCAGGCAACTTGATCCATCCCAATCGCCGCTCGATTTCCTTCTGACCTTCGGGGTCATCGGTCCATAGGCTGGCGTCGCCAAATACGAATCGCTCCAGTGTGGCTTCCGTTTCCATTTTCTCGATCAGAATTGGGAGTTTCTGGATTAAAAAGCCTGCTTGTTTCTTTGCAGCTTCTTTGCGTTGATGGATTGTCGCCAATAACGCGCTATAAGCATCAGCGAATGCTTTAACGCCCTCATCCTCCAACTCTTGGGTTACTTGCCGCATGGATATACCCAGCTTTTCCAGCGCGTCCATATTTTGCCGCGCTTCATCCAGCCCTTCAACAATGCTCAGCCGGGGCTTTCCATGGTCAATGAAAGCAGCCAGCGTCTGCGGCGGTACGGTATTGACCGAATCGGGTGCAATCAATTCTTCAACATACATCACATCGCGATAGGCCGGGTTCTTCGTGCTCGTCGAAGCCCATAAAGGACGCTGGATGCGCCCGCCCCTGGCGCGCAGCGCCTGAAAGCGCTCCGACTTGAATTGTGAATCAAACAAGACATACGCCAGTTTGGTGTTGGCAATGGCTGCCTTGCCAAATAATTTCTCCGTTTCTTTTTTTCTGGCCGGGTCTTTTTGATTAATCGCCTCGAGCAGGGCATCCACTTTCGTATCCAATCTGGATACAAAAAAAGAGGCCACCGAAGCAATTTTATCAACAGGCAGCCCCATATCGACGCGCTTTTCGAGTCCTTTCAGATAAGCATCGATCACCTGAGCATAGCGTTCGAGCGAAAAGATCAAAGTCACATTAACATTGATGCCCGCAGCAATGGTCGCAGTGATCGCTTCCAGCCCTTCCAGAGTAGCCGGAATTTTAATCATCAGGTTAGGCCGGTTCACTTCCATCCACAATAACCTGGCCTCATTGATGGTGCTTTGCGTATCGTGGGCAATCAATGGGCTTACTTCAAGACTCACATAGCCATCGCCGCCGTTTGTCTCGTCATAAAGCGGCCTGAATAAATCCGCAGCTTTTTGAATATCCTGAACGGCCAACAGATTGAAAATCTGTTTCTCATCCCAGCCCGCCCAGGCCATCGGTTCCAGAGACAAATCGTAATCATTCGTCTTGCTGATGGCGTTGTGAAATATGCTGGGATTTGAAGTCACTCCCCTGATCTCGCCGCACTGAATCATGGCATACATTTCACCACTCTCCAGCAAGCGGCGCTGGATATTGTCATACCAGATGGATTGTCTCATCTCATGAAGCTTACTAATGGAATCATTCATTTCAACCTCACAGCCAATCACTATCCATTCTGCTCTAGTTTTTTAATTTTCTCAAAACGCCGCGCATAACGCCCCTCGCCGATAAATTGCGCCGATAAAAAAGCTTTGACCAGTTCTTTTGCTACCTCGACGCCGATAATCCGCCCGCCCAAACAGAGCATATTCATATTATCATGTTCAACGCCCTGATGCGCAGAATAAGTATCATGGCAAATCGCGGCATACACACCTTTCATTTTATTCCCGGCAATCGCTGCGCCAATTCCGGACCCGCAGATGACGATTGCTCTTTCGACCTGATTTTGCTGAATGGCGCGCCCGGCCTTTTCAGCAAAATCAGTATAATCAACGCTTTCCGCGCTGAAAGTCCCCAGATCAACCGGCGCATGTCCGGCCTGGCGCACAGCCTCAATGACTGTTTCCTTCAATGGAAAACCACCATGATCACACGCAACGGCTACACGCATCATGCCCTCAATCCTGTTCTGTTGACTTCTTTTGATTTCCAAGCACCCGACATGCCTGTTCAATAATATTCTCGACCGTAAAACCGTATTTTTCGAACAATATTTTTGCCGGGGCCGAAGCGCCGTAACCTTCGATGCTGATGCATGCCCCCTTATCGCCCACCCAGCGTTCCCAGCCCTGTCCAACTCCCGCTTCCACCGCCAGACGGGCAGTGATCTTTTCCGGCAATACCTGTTCACGATATTGGGCGTCTTGGGCTGCAAATAACTCCCAGCTCGGAAAAGACACCAGCCGCACATTGATCCCTTCGGCGGCCAGTTTTGCCCCTGCCGTAATGATCAAACCTACTTCCGAACCGGATGCCATTAATATCAAATCGGGGTCCTTTTCGCCCATATCGGCCAAAACATAGGCCCCTTTTTGCAGCCCGCTGGCAGGTGCGTAAATCGAGCGATCAATCGTCGGGACCGCCTGGCGCGTCAAAGCCAATAAAGTCGGGCCATTGCGTCGTTTGATCGCCGCCCGCCAGGCTTCAGCCGTTTCGTTTGCGTCAGCCGGCCGGATGACGACCAGATTGGGTATCGCCCGCAGCGCCGCCAGATGCTCCACGGGTTGGTGCGTCGGGCCATCTTCGCCGAGTCCGATACTGTCGTGCGTAAAAACCCAGATGCTGGGTAAATGAGATAGCGCTGAAACACGAATGGCTGGCCGCACATAATCCGAAAAAACAAGGAACGTGGCCGAATAGGGAATGACGCCGCCGTGAAAGTTCATTCCATTGACCAGCGAACCCATGCCATGTTCGCGAACACCAAAATGAATATAACGTCCCCCAGGATTATCCGGTTGAAAAGCGCTGCTCCCGTCGATCCAGGTATTATTCGAAGGCGTCAAATCAGCCGAGCCGCCCACCAGTTCCGGAAGACAGCCCGCAATTGCGTTGATAACCTTCCCCGAAGCCGCCCGCGTCGCCATGCCCTTTTCATCAGCCGGGAATACCGGCAACGCTTTCTCCCAGCCCTCGGGCAATTCGCCCTTGATTCGGCGTTGAAATTCTTTCGCCAGTTCAGGCGCCTTTTTCGCGAACGCTGCAACCTTCTCTTGCCATTCCTTTTCCTGTTCGATACCGCGTTCAATAGTTCTTCTGAAATGAGCCAGCGCTTCATCAGGGATATAAAACGCAGGTTCCAGCGGCCAGTTAAGTTTTTTCTTCGCTCCGGCTAATTCATCAGCCCCGGGGGGTTCTCCGTGCGCTTTTGCCGTATCCTGTCGGGTGGGTAAACCAAAACCGATATGCGTCCGGCACACGATCAATGACGGACGTGGATCTGCTTTTGCCTTCTGAATGGCGCTGTCAATTGCCTCAACATCGTTCCCGTCTTCAACGTTCAATACCTGCCACCCATAGGCTTCGAACCGCGCCCCGCGATTCTCGGTAAACGCCAGATCCGTCGAGCCATCGATAGAAATACGATTATCGTCATACAGATAGATCAACTTACCCAGGCGCAGGTGTCCCGCTAACGACGCTGCTTCTGAGGCAACGCCCTCCATCAAATCCCCGTCGGTCACAATCCCATAGACGTAGTGATCAACAACCTCGCAACCTTCCTGATTGAATTCTTTTGCCAGGTGTGCTTCCGCGATTGCCATACCCACCCCGTTGGCAAATCCCTGCCCCAGCGGGCCGGTGGTTGTTTCAACGCCAGGCGTCATACCGGCTTCAGGATGCCCGGGCGTTTTACTGCCCCATTGCCTGAAGGCTTGTAAATCATCCATCGAAAGATCATAGCCAGTTAAGTACAACATCGAATATAATAAAGCCGATCCATGTCCACCGGAAAGGATAAAACGATCCCGATCGAACCATTTTGGATTCTTGGGGTTATGGCGTAAATGTCTCATCCAGATTGTATAGGCCAGGGCGGCTGCACCCATAGGCAAACCGGGATGTCCAGAATTGGCTTTCTGCACCGTATCGGCTGCTAAAAACCGGATTGTGTTGAGATACATTTGGATTGAATCTTTATTGTTAGACATGGAAAACCTCGCGAAATAATTTGCTTATTTTACCATTTTTGTTGTATCGCCGCTCAATTATGGCCATACTTCATTGAAAAACACAACAAATTCAAGATTCGGGAAATGGATATTCTATTCGCACTGATTGTTTCTATAACACTATGCTATTCCGCCGGAATCATTTATTCTTTGATGATCTACTGGATTGATCGTTATGAAAAAGAGCCCAGGATATTAATCGGCGTCGTTTTTCTCTGGGGAGCATTTGTAGCTATCTTTGGAGCGCTGATCATCGAGGTGATCTTCGATGTCGGAATCGAGGCTTTTTCCCCATCCGAATTTGTCAGCGATATCATCGGCGGCTCGATCAGCGCCCCGTTTGCCGAAGAGATCATGAAATCATCTGCCGTTTTGCTGATCTTCCTGCTTTTCAGAAAAGAATTCGACTCTATTCTGGATGGATTTGTTTACGCCAGCATCACCGGGCTGGGTTTCGCCGCGACCGAAAACGCACTCTACGTATTAGGAAATTACTCTGAATTCGGTTGGAGCGGCCTGTTCTGCCTCTTCTTCATCCGGGCTATTCTGTGCGCCTGGGGACACCCGCTCTTTACTTCCCTGACCGGCATCGGACTGGCAATTTCCCGCAACAACCGTAATCCCGCCCTGAAGATATTCGCCCCGCTGGCGGGATTGAGTTTGGGAATGCTCCTTCACGGACTCGCCAACGGCATGCTCATCGCCGCGAAGGATATTTCCGCGCTGGCCGGGAAAATCACTATCGAATGGGTCGGGTGGTTTGTCGTGCTGATCATCATGCTGTTTGCCCTGATCAATGAAAAGCATTCGATGATCCAATACCTCAAAGAAGAAGTGGATAACGGTTTGCTCACGTTGCAGCAATACACTACCGCCTGTTCGCTCTTCAGACAATTCAGCGCCGGTATAAAATCAGCCAGACGCGGCAGTCTGAAATCAACGCGCCGCTTCTACCAGCTCTGCGGTGAACTGGCGCAGAAAAAAAAGCAACTCGCCCAGTTAGGCGAGGAAGGCGGTAATACACAGATTATTAACCAGTTGCGCGAAGAACTTACCCTTCTAAATTATCAGGCAATGACCTGACTTTATACATCAGCCTAATAATTCACCGGATATCACCGTCACAGCCTGACCGGCAATCACCACCCGGTCGCCGGCAAGGCGCACTTTAATTTCTCCACCCCGGCTGGACGCCTGGAATGCATGCATTTCGTTTTTCCCTAATTTATTCGCCCAATACGGCGTCAGGCTGCAATGCGCCGAACCGGTAACCGGGTCTTCATTGATCCCGACTGCCGGAGCGAAAAAACGCGATACAAAATCATATTCACGCATCGAAGATGTACTGGTCACAATCACCCCTCTTGTTTTTACCTTCGCCAGACGAGTGAAATCAGGCTGCATATTGCGGACAAGTTCTTCGCTGGCGACCTCGATAAAATAATCCGTTTTGTCCCACCCAATAAAACTGGGAGCAACGCCCAAAGCTTCGAGTAAATCAGGCGGCGGGGAAACTCTCTCAACATTTTGCGCCGGGAAATTAAGCTTCACCCACTGACCTTCACGCGTTGAGGTCAAAAGACCGCTGCGAGTATAAAACCGAATCATCTCTTGGGGTTCAACTATGCCCGCTTCCCACAGCACGTGAGCGCTTGCCAGGGTGGCATGCCCACACAAATCAACTTCTACTCTGGGCGTGAACCAGCGTAAGCGATAACCATCTCCTTCAGCAAGCAGGAAGGCAGTTTCTGAAAGATTCATTTCAGCGGCAACCGCCTGCATCCAGTGATCCGGTTGCGCCTCTGCCAATAAACACACTGCCGCCGGATTCCCGGCGTATGGGAAATGTGTAAATGCATCAGCCTGAAAGAATGGCGTTTTCATGAGCAAATTTTATCATGAATCCCATGATTCTGGTTCACGGGCTAAACCAAATATTAACGATATTGCGGTATAATGCAATTCCACGTTGGATAACAATTACGCTATATTACGATAAAAAATAGCAAAACAAACGTAGATAACCTTCGTGGAAAGACAAAATTACCCTGACTGCCTTTCTCGGAGGATTACATGCAAATTGTTACAGACCGTGGCATGGATTTGACGCCAGATCAAATGAAAGATCTGTCCATCCATTTTATTCCCCTGACTTTTACCCTGGACGGGAAATCATATCGGAGCGGCGTGGATATCCAACCCGAAGAGTTTTACCGCCTGCTGGAATCCACCAGCAGCATGCCCACCACCACCCAGCCCTCTCCCGGCGAATTCGCCGAACTGTATCGGAAAATTGCCAAAGAAGACCCGGAGATTTTATCCATCCACATCTCTTCTGGCTTGAGCGGGACATTCAATACAGCTCGCCTGGGCGCAGAACTGGTTCCCGAAGCCAGAGTTGATGTCATTGACACAAAAACTTTATCCGGCGCTGAAGGCTGGCAGGTTCAGGCTGCCGCCCTGGCCGCCAGAGCAGGCTGGAGCAAACCGCGAATTATCGACCTCCTTCAAAAAATCAGCGACGTCTCTGATACAATCTTTACCCTGAAAACGTTGAAATACCTGATTCACGGGGGAAGGATCAGTCACATCAAGGGATTGCTGGCTACCATGCTGAACATTAAACCCCTTATTGGCGTCGAAAAAGTTCACGGCGTCTATGTACAAAAAGGCCAGGAATTTACGCTCAACAGCGCCATTGCAAAAATCAGCGAAACGATTTCGCATCAGTATTTGCCCGGCAGCAATCTTCGTGCACAAATTTTCCACGGAAACAACCCCGCCGGCGCGGCCTTGCTCAAAGAAAAGATGGATGCGTTGTTCAATTGCGCCTGGCTGCCAACCGGCGTCATTGCCCCGGTTCTCGGAGCACATACCGGCCCCGGGCTGGTTGGCGTCGTTTTTGCCCTTGCTGCCAATTTTCCTGCCCTTCCGTAATGACTGCCAACAGGATATAATAAAACACCTTCACCTGCTGCGAGAATTATGCAGCAGGTCGCTTTTAAGAACATCGCAATTCGTTAATCATGGAGTGGTGAAAAAATGGATACAATCGCAGTTCTCTGGGATCTGGACGGTGTGCTGGTCGATACCCAGGAACTTCATTATCGTTCTTTTGAGGAAAGCCTGATCAAATTCAACCTGCCATTTCCCCGAGAGAACTACGCTGCCTTATTCGGGAAAAACAACGCCGGAGTCATTGCCTCCGTTCTCGGAAAGACGCCCACTCCAGAACTTGTTGACAAAATCACCGCAGAAAAAGAAAAATGGTTTCTCGCCCACCTGAAGGAATACGCATCTTTATTTCCTGGCGTACTCGATTGGCTGTCAGGGTTGAGAACCATGAGCATCAAACAGGCGATTGCCTCATCAGCGCCCTATTTGACAATTGATCCCCTGATTGATCAATTTAATATCCGGACTTACTTCGATAAAATCGTTTCCGGTTATTACCTGCCCAGTAAACCAGACCCGGCCGTTTATCTGGAAGCCGCCAGACAGCTCGAAGTCGATCCAAAACATTGCCTCGTCATTGAAGATGCCATCGTCGGCGTCGAAGGCGCACATGCAGCCGGAATGAAGTGCCTCGGTGTATTGACAACCAATTCCGCCGAAGATATGAAAAAAGCTGACTGCTTGATAACCCGCCTCGACCAGATGCAGCCAGATGCAATTTTCGATCTGCTTAAACGCGACAATTCCGAAATCCGCGCCGGTTGAGTATTTCCAAAACTTGCCCCAATCAATCTATTGCTATTCAGACAGTGCTGTGATATGATATCAGTTAAGTGATATTTATTGCACAGTTTGTAATTAATTTCACATCAAATGAGCACAGATAAATCTTTCGGGAAATAACGTTGATGATCAAAAACACAGATTACAGAGACGCCAGATTGATCAGCCGGGTACTGACCCTTTATTACATGGAAAATCTGTACCAATCGGAAATCGCCCGAACACTCGGACTTTCCACAGCAAAAGTGAACCGCATTCTGAAATCGGCCCGCAATCAGGGCATGGTCGAAGTTAAGATTCATGCGCCCTATCAAAATTTATTTGACCTTGAAAGGGCTCTGCAGGAACGCGCAGGCATTGCCGAGGCAGTCGTCATCCCAAGGCTGGCAGATGATGACGCGACAGTCTTCCGAACGCTTGGCCAGGCAGCCGCTTCCCATCTCATGGAGCACATCCAAGACGGAGACACAATTTGCATCAGCGGCGGCCGCGCCTTATACGAAATGGTGCAGGCAGTTGAACCATGCAGCTTCAGCCGGGTGCGCGTTGTACCGGGCGTCGGCGGCGTTCAGGGGTGTTACCACACCGATACCAATAGCCTCGCTGCAGAATTGGCGAAAAGGTTAGGCGGGCGAGCTTACCAGTTGCATGCGCCGGCTTTTGTCGATACCCCCGCCGAAAAAGAGACCATCTGTAACATTCGCCATGTCAAAGAAGTTCTGGAAATAGCCCGCCAGGCTCAAATTGCCCTGGTCGGCGTGGGTAACATAACCCCTGAAGCTTCCAGTTATCTTCACTTCACTTCGCTTCCTCCTGCCGAATTACAGGAAGTCATCACCAAAGAGGACGGTGCAGGCGAGATCCTTGCCCAGATTTTCAACTCAAAAGGGCAGCCCTGCGCCCTCGATTATGCCAGCCGCACAATTGGGCTCAACCTCACCGACCTCTACGCCATCCCGTTAACCATTGGCGTGGCCGCCTTGAATCGCAAAGCGGGTTCATTAGCTGCTGCCTTGCGCGGCCGCTATCTCAAAACACTCATCACCGATGAATCGACCGCCAAAGAAATTCTTGACAATTTCTAAACCACCATTCAAAGAGAGTTCGCTTTATGCCAACAGCCGTATCAAAAGTTCAAGAAGAATTGAAATTGGACGAAAAAATCAGGCGACGCTTGTTAGCTGAGTTACCGCCGGAGAAATTAATCTGGATGCTTGAAAAAATGTACCTGACTCGGCATTTCGAAGAAAACGCCGAAAATCTCTACACCCGCGGTCTGGTGCATGGCACCATGCATTTATCCATCGGCATGGAGGCTTCGCCGGTCGGCAGCATCGCCGCCCTGCGCGATAACGATTTGATCATTCACCATCACCGCGGCCACGGTCATACCATTGCCAAGGGCGCCGATATCGTTTTAATGATGGCCGAATTTTTGGGCAAGGAGCCCGGCCTGTGCCGCGGTCGCGGCGGTTCAATGCACATCGCCGATATCCCTGGCGGCAACCTGGGCGCAACCGGCGTAGTCGGCGCCGGCATACCCACCGCCGTGGGAATTGGTCTCGCCTTGCACATGCGCCGCACAGATAAGGTATTGTTGGCCTTCTTTGGCGACGGCGCAGCTAACGAAGGTGAATTTCACGAATCGCTCAATCTGGCTTCCATCTGGAACCTTCCCATCGTCTTCATCTGCGATAACAACCAGTACGGTATGTCGATGTCCGTAGAAAGATCGATGAACATCAAACATATTGCACAGCGCAGCGCCGCCTACAATATTCCCGGTGTAACCGTTGACGGCAACGATGTTCTCGCAGTCTATAACGCCGTTTCAGACGCCATCTCCCGCGCCCGCACCGGCGGCGGCCCATCGCTGGTAGAAAATCTCACCTACCGTTGGCGGGGGCATTCCAAGAGCGATCGCAATCTTTACCGCACGCCTGAAGAGATCGCCGAATGGCAGCAATTTGATCCCATCAAACGGTTTGCAAAAGTATTGCTGGATGCAAAAATCCTGACCGCCGAAGAAATCGAAACAATCGACAAAAAAGCGCAGGAAACAATCAACCAGGCCGCAGAATTAGCGCTTACCTATCCCGAACCGTCTCCCGAAAACCTGGAAGCAGAGGTGTACGCTCCATGACCCCAACGCATTCAACTCAAAGAGAAATCACTTATCTGGAGGCGCTTCGCGAAGCAATGACGCAAGAAATGCGCCGCGACCGCGACGTCTTTCTGATGGGTGAAGATGTCGGCGTTTATGGCGGCGCTTTCGGAGTCAGCAAAGGGATGCTCGAAGAGTTTGGCCCGGAACGCGTCCGCGATACTCCCATCTCTGAGGCAGCCATTGCCGGCGCTGCAACCGGCGCGGCATTGATGGGCATGCGTCCGATCATCGAATCGATGTTCATGGACTTCGTTACCATTATGATGAATCAGATGGTCAATCAGGCAGCCAAAATTCGCTTCATGTTTGGCGGCAAAGCCAGCGTTCCCATGGTGTTGCGCGCCCCAGCCGGATCTGGCACCGGGGCCGCCGCCCAACACAGCCAGTCGTTGGAAGCCTGGTTTATTGCTACACCGGGCATCAAAGTTGTCGCTCCATCTACGCCTTACGACGTCAAAGGGCTTCTGGTCGCCTCGATCCGCGATAACAACCCGGTGTTATTCATGGAACATAAACTGCTCTACCGCGTCAAAGGCGAAGTACCCCAAGATCTTTACACGATTCCGCTGGGCAAAGCGGAAATCAAAAGAGAGGGGAAAGACTTGACGATTATCGCGTATTCCATCATGGTTCCCCGTGCGCTCGAAGCCGCCGGGCAGCTTGCAAAAGAAGGTATCGAGGTAGAAGTGGTCGATCCGCGAACATTGAAGCCCCTGGACACTGAAACGATATTCAAGTCAGTATCCAAAACCGGGCGCGTCCTCATCGTTCACGAAGCGCCATTGACCGGCGGTTTTGGCGGCGAGCTTGCCGCCCTCATTGCCGGCGGCGAGGCCTTTGACCGTCTCGACGCCCCCATCATTCGCTTGGCAGGCAAGGATATTCCCATACCCTATAACCGCATCCTCGAACGCGCCGCAATCCCCCAGGTAGAAGATATCGTCGCCAGGGCGCGCATGCTCGCCGTTGAGGGAAGATAACCATGCCAGTTCCGATTATCATGCCTAAAGTTGATATGGTTATGGAAACCGGTACATTCGTTGAATGGTTGGCAAAAGAAGGCGATTCAGTCGAAAAAGACAAACCACTCTTCGTCATCCTGACCAACAAGGCTGCCATCGAAATCGAAGCGCCGGCAAGTGGGATTCTGGCAGGAATCAAAGCCAAACCGGATGATGTCATACCGGTCGCCGAAATCATCGGCTATATATTGAAACCCGGCGAGAACCTGCCCGAATCTGAAACAAAAACGATTACAACTGAAACTCAGACGACCGTATCCTCCTCATCTGCACCTGAACAAAGCGCCGCTTCATCATCGTCCGCCAATCAGCTAATCAGAGCAACACCGCTCGCCAGAGCAATCGCCCGCCAGAAAGGTATTGATCTGTCATCGGTGACCGGCAGTGGAGTACGCGGACGAATCTATAAAGCCGATGTGCTGGCCGCTGCCGACCGGCAATCTCCCTCTGCCCTTAAACAGCCGCCGCCGGCCCGCCCCGACATACAACTCCCCCTCCTGCCGCCAGCCAGGATAAAAAATCGCATCCCGTTGAGCGGGCCGCGCGCCATCATCGCCCAGCGCATGGCGCACAGCGCAGCGACAATACCACACGTCTATGAAACGATCGCGGTTGACATGACAGAAGTAATTCGCCTGCGTGAAAAAATCGGCCCCGCCATCCTGAAAAACACCGGCTATAAGTTAACCTTCACAACCATCATTGCGTATTCTGTCGCCAGGCTCTTGCCCCGCCACCCGACCCTGAACAGTTCTCTCGTCAACGATGAAATCATCCTCTGGGAAGATATCCATATCGGTATAGCCGCCAGTCTTGATGATTTGCTGATCGTCCCGGTCATCCGTTCAGCTCAGGAGAAGAACCTTGAAGCAATGGCTGCCGCCCTGGGTAAATTGCTCGATTCCGCCCGCAATCGCCGCCTTGAACCCACTGACATGACCGGCAGCACATTCACCATCAGCAACCTGGGTATGTATGGCGTCGATTCGTTCACCGCCATTATCAACCCCCCGGAATGCGCCATACTGGCGGTCGGTAAAATGGTCGATACGCCTGCGGCAATCAACGGTCAGGTTACGGTTCGCCCCATGTTAACTCTGACTCTTGCCTTCGATCACCTCATCAACGACGGCGCTCGCGCTGCCAGATTTCTAACCGATCTGAAAACGCTAATAGAAAACCCGTATCTGCTGATCTGAAACACTTCAATTCTTAAAATTTTCGTCATGCGCTTCGCTGGCTCCCAACGCAATCTGGCATCGATATATTTTAACCAGATGCCAGCCGGATATTTTTAACCGCCTCCAGGCGATACTCGCCTGGGGTTGCACCTGCCCACTTCTTGAATGCTTTACGAAATGCGCTCGGCTCTGAAAAACCGAGCATGTAAGTGATTTGCTCAACAGTATAATTCTCACATAAGTACTTCTTGGCCAGCCGGGCGCGGATATCCCTCATCAAATCGCTGAAAGCGATACCCTCATCCTCCAAATGCTTTTGCAGCGTACGTACACTAACCGACATCTCTCTGGCAACCTTTTCAATGGTCAGATTTTCATCATCCAACTGTGACAGAATAATTCGCGTCGCAGCCCGGGTATATTCATCCTTGCGATCCATTTCCGCCAGAAAACTGCGTGCATATTGTTCAAAATAATCCAGCAAGCCAGGGTTTGCCATACGAACGGGTGTGTTGAGCAATTTCATTTCGATTGTGACCGAATTTTCTTTTTGTTCAAACTTTACCGGACAGTGAAAAATCCGATCATACTCTGCAATCGATTCCGGTCTCGGGTAAATAAATGTTACCTCAGTTGGGCTAAGCGGCAGACCAGTCAGTGTATGCATCATCCGCATACTGCTGGAAAATGTAGATTCATAACAATGCCGCGACATGGCCGGAGCATGGGGCGGGGTATAATAAATCACTTTGACCTTATTCAGGCGAACTTGCACTTTGGCCTCAATTATGTTCCCAATGATACGCTCATAACGGCTTGCTTTTTCGAACGCCTCGCCCAAAGTTCTGCAATTCATCATCAGATAGCCCAGAATCGACCAACTCCCTGCTTCAGCGAACTCACCCATGTGCAGACCAAAGTATGGATCGTTTGTGTAATGCGCAGCCTCATCCTGTATGCGCAGATAAGTTTCAATGGGTATGTAAGTATCAGGGGATTTAATTTCTCCGGGATCGATATTCAATGATCTTAAAAAAGCATCGCAATCCACTCCAAGCGAAGAAAGATATAAAAACATCTGATTGAGAACAGAAACTGAAACAACCAGCGGCTCAAGTGATGAGTTATGATTCATACATATAATCATAACAAAAAATACACCGAAGAACACATTTATCGCAGGAAATGACATAGATATATCCCTGGGAAATGATTATGCTAAGGATCAGAATACAGAACTATAGAAGGATATTATGAATACAACGCATCTTCCAATCACTTACCACTTGAATCAGGCCTATATTCTGACATGGACATGCGCGGCATTAATGACCGGCATTTCACTGGCAGGAATATGCCTGCCCAATGTGATCTATCCAACCGATGATCTGCGTCTTTCCTTTATGTCGAACGACGTGGTCAATCTGATCGTCGGATTACCTTTCCTGTTGGGTTCAGCAATTTCAGCGAAACGTGGCAGTTTCTCCGGTTTGTTAATTTGGCCTGGCGCACTGTTGTTTATCATCTACAACTACATCGCCTATGCTTTTGCCTTCTCGGCTCCGTTCATGCCGCAATCGATTCTCTATCTGATCCCAATTGTCTTGAGCATTTATACGATTTATCTCCTGCTCGTTCGGATGGATGTTGCGGCAATTCAGAATCGCCTGATTGGGAAAGTATCCGACCGCCTTTGCGCCGGCGTTCTGATTGGGCTGGGTGGATTATTTTTTCTGCGTTGTGTGTTACAACTCATAGGCATCCTCGCCGGGCAAACCGTGCTTTCCAGGCCGGAAATCGGAGTGCAAATTGCGGACTTACTGATCACACCACTCTGGATTATTGGAGGGATCCTGTTATGGAGAAAAAAGGCTTATGGCTATGCAACCAGCGCCGGCTTGCTCTTTCAGGCCAGCATGTTATTCATCGCATTACTCCTCTATTTTCTCCTGTTACCGATATTGACGGAGGCGCCTTTCCCCTTAGCAGATTTCCTGGTAATCCTGTTCGCCGGTCTGATCTGCTTCATTCCTGCCGGATTGTTTATGCGCGGTGTATTCAGGAAGCTGATATAATTTCGTTTTATGAACCCCAAAAGAAAACTGGCAATAATGGTCGTGACCATTATTGCTCTTTCCTTTTCTGCCTGCAATCTGCAAACTGGCAGCTTTGCCCCGCCAACTCCGACGGTTCAGCTCAGGCCATCCAAAACTGTCTCACCGCCGACGCAGACCCCAACCCCAACCCTGACCCCAACGCCAACCGCTGCGCCGCCTGTTGCTAAACGGGGTTCCTCGCTGCCCCGCACAAAACCTATCGACGCGACCAATCCTGATCAGATCGTCCAGATTGCGCAATGGGGCAACGGCGTCATCCAGCAAATTCAATATTCACCTCAGGGCGATTATCTTGCTGCGGCCTCAAGTCTGGGTGTTTTTATTCACGACGTTCAGGATCTATCTGTTATCCGCTCCATTTCAACGATTTCTCCCGTTGAAAAAATGGCTCTTTCGCATAGCGGCGATTTGCTCATCACCGGCGAAAAGAACGGCCAGGTCAGCTTCTGGGACGCCCATCAATGCCTGGCGGAAGCCGGCCAATGCAAGGAACCGATTGCTAAACTGGCGCCCTTCTCCGGCCCAATCACCGGGCTTGTCTTTTCTCCAGATGATTCCACCCTGGCAGTAAGTGGTCAGAGTTACAAAGCAGAGCTCCTTGATGTTAGCCGATGTACAACCCAGCCAGATGATTGTACCCAATCGATCGCTGCGATCTCCACAGTCCGAACGCCGACAGCTCTGGCATTCTCTCCCGATGGCGATACACTAGCCGTTGGGATGCAAAATGGAAAAATCGAACTCCACGATCTGATGGGATGCGGGCAGGGTAAGTCAGAGTCTTGCGGAACCCTCGTAAAAACATTCCCCCAGCACAAAAGCAAGATCAACGCCCTGGAATTTTCACCAGACGGCGCTTTATTGGTTTCTGCCTCCAACGACCAGACATCCCGCGTCTGGCGCCTGAATTCCGGCGTCAACGTTTCGACATTTCTCCACAAGGGAAGCGTTAAAGCAGCGGCGTTTTCATCGGACGGCAAGTTGATCTTCACTGCCGGGCAGGATAAGACCATTCGCATCTGGCAGGTTTCCAGCTTTGCTGTCATCGCCTATCTTACCGGGCACACCGGCGCGGTTACCGGTTTGGCCCCCTCGCCCGATTTGAAAACGCTGGTCTCCGCTTCCAGAGATGGCTCTTTACGCCTGTGGGATTTAACCACCCGTAAATCCCAGGCAATCAACCAGGATTACAACGCCCCCCTCCGCTCTATTCGCGCCTCTGACGACGGCAATATATTGGCCGCCGGAACAACAGAGGGCGCCGTTCAATTATATCGTCTCGCTGAATGCAATCAACCGGATTCGACATGCGGCCTGCCCTACAAGACACTCGAGGGCCATACACAGACAATCGGCGGACTTTCATTCCTCGGCAAAAACACGCGGCTTGCCTCGGCCTCCTGGGACGCCACATTGCGAATTTGGGATATTGAGACATGCATGAATGACCCCGCTGGCGAACTGTGCAGCAAACCGACGAATACACTCAAGGGCAGCCGCGATGCAATTACCAGCCTGGCCTATTCGCCCGATAAAGAACTGCTCGCTGCCCCTGCTTTCGATAGTTACGTCAGGGTTTATAACACCCTGCAGGAAAAACAGATCAAACAGCTTTCCGCCCCGCGGAAAACCTTCTGGAATGCAGCCTTCTCTCCCGACGGGCAAATACTCGTCGCCGGCCTGGGTAATGGCTCGATTGAAACCTGGCTGGTTAATGATTGCGCTGAAAAAAGCGAGAACTGCCTGACGCCTTTTAAAACACTCTTCGGGCATAACGGGCCGGTTTCGAGCATCGCCTTCTCGCCGGATGGTTCCCTCTTCGCATCAGCCTCCTGGGACCACACCATTCAGCTCTGGCAGGTCAGCGACTGCAGTACAGCAGAACCTGGCTGCATTTCTGCACTGACAACTCTAAAAGGACCCGAATATCCGGTTGACGCACTGACCTTCTCTTCGGATGGTAAACTGCTCATATCTGCTGCGGCAGATAAATTAATTCGCCTCTGGCAGATCGATAACTGCCCGAACGACCCGGAAAAATGCGGCCAAAACATTGCCGTGTTGTCCGGGCATACAGATCTCATCACCAGCCTGACCTTCCTGGCAGATGCCAATCTGATCGTCAGCGCATCAAAAGACGGCGCCATCCGTCTGTGGGGTATCGTGGATCATTGAGCCTTCAGGGTAAAATGGGGATTCTATGGTTTGTTTTCAGAGCCAATTGCCGCTTCTCTTCTAAACAGCTTCAGGTTCTGCAGCAAGAACCCGCTCTGCGTCAGCAACACCCAGAGCAAAATCACCGACAGAAAAAACGCAGCGCCGTTGATGATGCCTGGCAGACGCTCCTTAAACACGGCAATCCGATTATTCAAATCGACAAGAGTGGTTTTGTATTGGCTGATTACACCATGAGCTTCACTCAAATCATCTTTAACTCCGGCAATTTTACCCCCCAGATCAGCAACGTCTTCCTGAATCAGTTCCAGGTTATCTGCCGCCTGATCCAAACCTTCCTGCATATCAGTAAACGTTTCCGGCAATCCATTCAAACTTTTCGAAATTTCATGGATGCTGGTATTAAGCGGCGTATCCGGCGCATACCTGGCGCCGACAAAAGGTATTCCACCGATAAAACCCAGCGTATCATCGATCAGTTTAGCACCTGTTTCAGCAGACGCCAGCGACTTTTGTGTGTCTTTAACCACACCGGTAAAATCTTTCCCAAACAGGTCGCCTATCGAACGGATCAAGGGGGAAGTATCTTCAAGTGAATCGGCGGCAGTTTTGGCTGAATTTTCCAATAACGCCATCGTTTCATCCACCGACCTCAACGCCTCATCGACGCCCGCCAGACCCTCTTTCGTTGTTATCAACGTCTGACTGATAATTTCAACGCCCTCGATTAACCCCTGCTCAACAACCGGTTTATACCGCCACACACTGAACAATCCCACAATGCTGATGATAACCCCAATAACTGCCCCGATGATCGACAATATTCCAGCAATCCGCTCCAAAATGGATGCTTTCATAATTCACCTTTCATGCAGACCTAAAATAACTTTATGAAGGCCTCTACAACTTTTTCGTCAAAAAATGTCCCGCAGCAGCGCTTCAACTCATCAATTGCCTCCTGATGGCTGCTGGCCTGACGATGGATGCGCAGGTTTGTCATGGCGTCATACGCATCAACAACGCTGAGTATTCTGCTGCCAAGAGGAATATCCTCTCCCTTTATTTTATCCGGGTAACCGCTGCCGTCATACTTTTCATGGTGTGAGTGAATAATCTCTGCCACCTTTTCCAATTTCTTGATATGGGTAACAAATTCAGCGCCTATTCTGGGATGCTCTTTGATAATCATCCACTCTTCATCAGTCAAACGGGAAGATTTTTGAAGAATATAAGGGGGAATATAAGCTTCGCCAATATCATGCAAAAGGGCAGCCATACGAATATTTTCCATCTCTTCTAATGGGCAACCGAGTTCCTCAGCTACCGAAGTGGCCAGAATCGAGATTCGCTCGCTGTGTGAACCGATATACGCCTCATGACAATCCATATTTGAGGCCAGAGTCAATAGCAGGCCGATATAAGTATCCTGCAAATCCTTAAGCTGGGCGCCGATCTTTTGCGCCAGTTCGATGGTCTCAGATAACGTCCATCCGCTTTTTGAAACGACCTCGTTCGGATTGACAAGCACGGCCAGATGTTTCATCTCTTCGAGGAGCATCTCTCCGTCTTCTTCACTGATGATGAAGTATTTTTCCCCGGGAGCGAAATCAAAACGGACTGCTTCCCATTTTTGAGAAGCAGATTTTAAAATCGCCTGTAATTCATTTTTGTCGACATTACCGGATGCACTTTTTCTTGATTTTTCGCGGTTGGTTGCCATATCCATCCTTCTTTATACCGCATATCTGAAATCTGATATACCTGTAACAATACCAGATAATTAACTCAAGTTGCTGCCTCGACAATAATCTCTGCATTTGTTACTGCGAAAAGGGCGCTTTTTGCCCGGCAAAACCAGTCTTAACGTCAAAATCCGAGATTTCCATGCCTCCAGGCGGCAACCTGGATTAATTATATATTGAAGTTTTCAGGCAATGCAAGTTTTATTGCTCTGGAATTACTGCAACGGGTGTTGTACAATAAACAATACATCAACCTGATTCCCCTACATAAAGGTATTTATGGATATACTTGCCCGCAATAATCTAAATGAGCATTGCTCCACACCAACCGCCCTGGTCATCTTCGGCGTTACCGGCGACCTGACCCGCCGCAAACTGGCTCCTGCGCTGTACGAATTGATCCGCTCCGGGCGTATCGAAGCGCCTCTTCACATCATTGGTTTCGCCCGTCGTCAGTGGGATAACGCCGCCTTACGTGATCACCTTAAAGAGAGCATTACAGAATTTGCCCGTAACCGGCCGGTTGACCCGTCAGTTCTGGAAAAATTTCTTTCTCAAATCTATTTCATTCAATCCTCATTTTCTGACCCCCAGGGATACCGCCAACTGCAAAATTTACTCGATGCGATCAATGTTCACAACGTCTTGCTTTACCTCTCTACCCCACCCGATGCCTACGGTGAAATCATCCGCCAGATCGGCCAGGCGCAATCTGCCGGGTGTTGTTTGCAATGCGCCCGGGTCGTCATCGAAAAACCTTACGGCCGCGACCTCACTTCCGCCAGATCGCTCGAAGAAGAAGTTCATACGGTATTCAACGAAAAGCAAATATTTCGCATCGATCATTACCTGGGTAAAGAGACGGTCCAAAACATTCTTGTTTTCCGCTTCGCCAATGGAATATTTGAACCCCTCTGGAACCGTAATTACGTCGATCACGTTCAGATCACCGCAGCAGAAACCATCGGTGTAGGAACCCGCGCCGGTTATTACGAAACAGCCGGAGTTATCCGCGATATATTTCAAAATCACATGCTGCAACTGATTGCGCTAACCGCGATGGAAGCGCCGGCGGCTTTCAATGCGGATGCAGTCCGCGATGAAAAAGTGAAAATAATACGCGCCCTTCGTCCACTTGCCGGGCAAGAAGCGATCGAGAACACCTGCCGGGCGCAATATACAGCCGGATTCATCAACGGGCAGACGGTTGCCGGTTATAAAGAGGAACCGGGCGTCTCGAAAGACTCTCTGACAGAAACCTTTATGGCCGCACGCATTTTCATCGATAACTGGCGCTGGGCCGGTGTGCCATTTTATATCCGCGCCGGCAAACGTCTCGCGGCGCGCACAACAGAAATTGCCATACAATTCAAACAACCGCCCCTTTCTTTGTTCAACTGGCAGAACATGGCCGGAAAAGCGCCCAATCGCCTGATTCTCAACATCCAGCCAGATGAAGGCATTGCTTTGACGTTCGGCGCAAAAACGCCCACGACGCTCAACCAAATTGCCCCCGTGAAAATGGAATTCACCTATCAGGACGCCTTTAATAGCGAACCGCCGGATGCTTATGAACGTCTGTTATTGGATGCCCTCAATGGCGACGCCACATTATTCACCCGCAGCGACGAAGTCATTGCCGCCTGGACCTTCACGACCCAAATTATCGAGGCATGGGAAGCAAATCACGTAAAAGAATTACCCGGTTATCCGGCTGGAACCTGGGGGCCAACCGACGCAACAGGGTTTATCAAACAAACAGGCCGAGATTGGTATCCCGGCCTGTAAATGCTGCTGCTTTGACTTTATAGTCTTTTCAAAATGTGGGTCGTGATATTCGAGCCGCTGCCGCCAATATTCTGCGTCATGCCGACCTTTGCCCCATCAACCTGAGTCTCGCCGCATTCTCCACGCAATTGCTGAACCGCTTCAACAATTTGATATATCCCTGTCGCCCCAACCGGATGACCGCGCGCCTTGAGCCCGCCCCGTGTAGTTATCGGAATGCGCCCTCCAATTTTTATCTGCCCTTCCTGCGCCAAACGCGGCGCCTTGCCGCGCTCAGCAAACCCGCAGGCTTCCAGCGAGAGGGCAGACATGATCGTAAACGCATCGTGCAATTCAAAAAAATCAACCTCTTCAGGCGTCACCCCGGCCTGTCGGTAAGCCTTTTGCGCAGAACTATTTGCCGCCGATAACCACAATGGATCGCGCCGGCTCTGTAAGGTGATCGTATCCGTTGCCGAAGCTGAACCGGCAACAATAATTTTGTGCCCATTCCGCCCAAGTCGATCGGCCGGAACCAGCACCGCAGCCGCCGCGCCATCTCCCATCGGCGAAGCGTCGTGCAAATTGATCGGCGGCGTGATCATCGGCGATTTTTTATAATCCTCCTCATCGATTATATCGTGAAACCGGGCAAAGGGATTATGAACACCGTTCGCATGAGCATTGATCGAAAATGGCGCAAAATCATCGTGACTCCATCCATATTCGTGAAGATACCGCCGCATGATCAACGCATTCAACGCCACAAAAGATAACCCCTGATCAACTTCCCAATCGGCGTCTGCAGCGGTTGCCAGCGCTGCAGTGATTTCAGAACCGGGCGAATCGATCATTTTTTCAACACCCACCACCAGACTGCAGTCTGAAGCGCCGCTGCTGACCGCCATAAAACCACAACGAAAAGCCATTGAGCCCGAACCGCAAGCCGATTCGATCCGAATCGCTTCCGCATTCCGCAGCCCAATCCAATCCGCAATCAGCGCTCCCAGGTGCTGCTGATGGCTGGAAATCCCGGAGAGCATATTCCCCACATAAATACTTTCCACACTGGTCACCTGAGCGTCCTCAATTGCCGCCAGCGCCGCCTCGCCCGCCAGTACACGCAAAGATTTATCCCAATGTTCATCGATCTTCGTCTGCCCAATTCCAATGACAGCCACTTCACGCATAATGTCCTCGCATCGTCTTGAAATGATCACTACCGATTATAACTTGCCAGTCTATCAGGAACTATCAAATTTGTTAGTTTTCTGTTTCCCGCGCCTAATCCCCGAAAATTTAGGTTACAATTACGTCTATGTCGATAAAGCGCATCGCAATTTACATCATTTTGCTGATCATCGCCGCCCAATCGGTTGCCGCATGCAGACCAACCATCTCGCAGGCCCATCAACCAGACAAGACTCAATCAACAACAGAATCAAATATCCAATTTCCCGCAAAACCCACCGAGACGCAGGTACCCTCCCCGACACCCCTGCCGCCATTGAATTACTGGATTCAACCCTCAATCGTCTCGCTATGGGGCGACACGGTAAAATTCCCCGATGCCATTCAACGCGTCGATACACCCGAAGAAGCCACACTGCTGGTCAGCTTTACGTCTCAAAATAGTAAGGTAGATCAGGTGATTCAAACCATCCCCTGGATATTCGCCCTGGTTGCCCCTTTTCCAACCGTACTGGATGACGTCAGTCTGGCAGACCTCAAAGACGCCTGGGCGGGAAAACCCTTCGCCGGCATGAACAACAGCCCCCTTCTCATGACAACCGGTACCGAAGCAGTCTTCGAAGATTTATGGGGCAAACCGGCAGCCCAGGCGATCCGAATACTTCCGGAAGATCAATTGCTCGATGAAGCCTGGGCAGGCCGGCCTTCCTGGGCAATCATCCCATTCGAAGCAATCTCCCCACGCTGGAAAGTGTTATCCGTTGATCGTATATCCCCGCTGCATAAAGACTTCTCCGCCGAAAAATATGGTCTGACGGTAAACATCAATGTTCAGAGCGAGGCCGCGCAGGCAGAAAGATACCGGTCCTTGCTCGCTTACCCCCAATCGCTGCCCGCCGGCAATCGCGATGAAAAGAAGATGACCGTTCTGGTAATGACCGGCGTTACTGCCCTGGTGCGAGCAACAGCCTATACAATGGAAGCAAAAGGCGTCCTTTACCCCGCCCAGGATATTGGCGACTGGCTGCGTTCTGCAGATGTCACCCACATCAGTAACGAAGTGTCGTTTTATGAAAAATGCCCGCCGCCCAGCCTGACCCAGGAGTCGCTCTATTTTTGCACCGCCCCTAAATACATTGAATTATTTGAAAATCTCAGTGTAGATGTCGTTGAACTGACCGGCAACCATAACAACGACGCCCGCCAGATGTACGGCCCCGAGGTTGATCCGGCAAATTACAGCCTCGATTTATACCGCCAGCGTGGTTGGAAATATTATGGCGGAGGTGAAAACCTGGCCTACTCGCGCATTCCTGCCATCATCGAGCATAACGGCAACAAACTGGCTTTCATCGGCTGTAATCCTTGCGGGGCAACCTACGCCTGGGCAACAGAGACCGAACCAGGGTCCGCTCCCTGCGGCGATTATGAATGGATGAATAATGAGATTGCCCGGTTGAAAAATGAAGGTTATCTCCCGATCGCCACATTCCAATTCTTCGAAAATTATTCGGACAAATCCGGGCAATACGACCAGCCCGTCTTCCGCAAGGCTGCTGAAAGCGGCGCAGTTATCGTCAGCGGCAGCCAGGCGCATGTTGCCAAAGGGATGGAATTAACCGATAATAGTTTTATCCATTATGGATTGGGGAACCTTTTTTTCGACCAGATGCACCTGCCCAATACCGACCCCGAATCGGTTGATCGCTGGGAATTCACAAAAACCCAGCGCGAATTCATTGATCGCTATATCATATATGATGGTAAATTATTAAATATTGAACTGCTCACGGCCATGCTCGAAGATTCATCCAAACCCAGGCCGATGACCTCAGAAGAACGTGCACATTTTTTGCAGGATATTTTCAAGGCCAGTGGCTGGTAAACTTACCAAGGAGGAAAGAGAGTATGCAATATTACGATATTTCAGTTCCGATCTATTCAAACATGGTGGTGTGGCCCAAAGACCCCGATGTCATCCTTAAACGAATTCAAAAAATTGACGAAGGAGCAAGTTCTAACGTATCACAATTAACCCTGGGGGTTCATACCGGCACCCACGTTGATGCGCCCGATCACTTCATGAACAACGGTAAAACCGTCGAAAATCTTCGCCTTGATATCCTTAACGGGCGCGTTTTTGTTTTACAAATCCCGGATAACATCGATAAAATCACTGCTGATGTATTCAAAACGTATAACTTTCCGGCTCGCGTACAGCGCCTTCTCATCAAAACCCGAAACTCAAAAATCTGGGCAGGTAATAAATCGGCCACATTTGATACAGGCTTCGTTGCCATCACAGCAGATGGAGCGGAATTTCTGGTTAAGCGCGGCGTCCGCCTTGTTGGCATTGATTATCTTTCCATATCACCTTATGGCGACGCGAAAGAGACGCACGAGACGTTCTTAAAAGAGGAAGTTATCCTTCTCGAAGGGCTTAATCTCACTGAAATTTCGCAGGGTTTCTACACCCTGCATTGCCTGCCCCTTAAACTGGTCGGCTCTGACGGCGCGCCAGCCCGTGCGATCCTTGTAAAAAGATAGGCCGCCATGAACGAACTGCCCGATTCGGAAATTTTACCCCTTTCTCTGGCGCATAATTTTTGGACGTGGTCAGCCCAGGGGCGGGTAAAACCCATCCCGGTAAAAAAAGCTAAAGGCGTTTACTTTTGGGACGTTGAAGGTAAACGCTATCTGGATTTAAATTCAATGGTGATGTGCGCCAACATCGGACACGGCGACGAGCGCGTTATCGAAGCCATCATTGAACAGGCGCGTGAACTGCCTTTCGCCGGACCGCAAATGGCAACCCGCCCGCGCGCCCTGCTGGGGAAAATGTTGTCTGAAATTACCCCAGGCAACCTCAATCACTTCCTGTACACGCTCGGCGGCGCTGACGCCAACGAAAACGCCATCAAGCTCGCCCGCGGTTTCACCGGCAAATACAAGATTCTGACCCGCTATCGCTCCTATCACGGCGCCACACATGGCGCCATAGCCGCCACCGGTGATCCGCGCCGCACGGCCTGGGAGCCAATGGTCATGCCCGGTGTGGTTCATTTTCTCGATCCATACCGCTACCGCTCGACGTTCCATCAACGCCAGCCCGATCTTCCCGAAAGTCAATTCACCCAGGATTACCTGGCCCACCTGGAAGAAATCATCCAGTTCGAAAACCCAGACACCATCGCCGCCATATTGCTGGAAACGGTCACCGGAACGAATGGCGTCATCATTCCACCCGACGGCTATTTACAGGGCGTTCGCCGTCTATGCGATAAATACGGCATCCTTCTCATCGCCGACGAAGTGATGAGCGGATTCGGACGCACCGGCGCATGGTTCGCCGTGAATAACTGGAACGTCGTCCCCGATCTGATGACCATGGCCAAAGGATTGACATCCGGCTATGCCCCTCTGGGCGCAGTCGCCATGAAGCCGGAAATTGCCGCCGCCTACAACGACCGGGTATTTGAAAGCGGCTTGACGTATAACGGCCACCCGCTGTCGCTCGCCGCTGCCATCGCAGTGATCCAAGTCATGCAATCCGATCACCTTGTTGAGCGCGCTCACTCGATGGGAAATGTTCTCTCAGACATGCTGGCTGAACTTGCCGGACGTCATCCTTCCATCGGAGAAACGCGCTCGATCGGCCTTTTCGGCATCCTCGAATTGGTCAGGAACAGGCAGACAAAAGAGCCGCTCGCCCCATATAATAAAACCAGTCCCGAAATGGTTGCTTTTAAAGATTACATGCTGGCGCATGGCGTTTTTCTCTACACGCATTGGCACACTGTATTGCTCATCCCCCCTCTGATCATCACCGAAGAACAACTGGCTGAGGGATTCTCGGTGCTGGATAAAGCATTGGAAATCACTGACGCCGCTGTAAAATAACCAGCCTCGATATAATGTAACCATTTTTAGCTTGATACATCTAAATATTTAATCGCGCCAATCAACATCAACAGAAACCATCTTGCTGCAGATGACGATAAGGTGCGTTTTTACATCATCCATCAGGAGTTTATCAAATGGCCTTAACGCCTCAAAACACACACGAAGCATCGCCGGAAGAAAATCAGACAATCGAAAATCTCATCATCCTCGGTTCTGGGCCAGCCGGATTATCGGCCGCTTTGTATGCCGCCCGCGCCGAACTCCACCCCCTGGTGCTGACGGGCATGGAACTCGGCGGCCAGGCTTCCCTGACCAATACAATCGAAAACTACCCCGGTTTCCCGGATGGAATCAGCGGGGCGCAATTGGGCGAATTATTTCAAAAACAGGCCGAACATTTTGGCGCCCGGATCAAGATGGAAGCAGCTACAGCCGTTGATCTTAATCACAGACCCTTTCTCGTTAAAACCTACGACGGTCAATATCAAACCAAAGCAATCATCATCGCCACCGGCGCGTCGCCCAACCATCTGAACGTACCTGGAGAAAAGGAATTGACCGGTCGCGGCGTCTCATATTGCGCTACCTGTGATGGATGGTTCTTTAAAGATAAAAAAGTAGTCGTTGTTGGCGGCGGCGACAGCGCCCTGGAAGAAGCTATTTTCCTCACCCGTTATGCCAGTTCCGTTTCGCTCATCCATCGGCGCAGCGAATTACGCGCCGGCGCCATCTTGCAGCGCCGCGCCAGAGAGAATCCCAAAATCAAATTCATCCTCAACAGCGTCGTAACCGAAATCATCGGCCAGGAAGCTGTGCAGGCCATCAAACTCAAAGATGTTGTCAGCGGCAGCGAAAGCAAATTCGAAACCGACGGCGTTTTTATCTTCATCGGCCATAAACCCAATACCGCATTATTTGCCGGACAACTGGATATCGACGAATTGGGCTACATTAAAAGCAATATGAATATGGAAACGAATATTCCCGGCGTCTTCGTCGCCGGCGAAGCCTCTGACCCGCGTTATCGTCAGGTCATCACTTCGGCAGGCATGGGAGCCGCCGCCGCCATTCAGGCTGGACGATACCTCGAAGAAGAATCATAACATAAAAGGCATGTCGCTAAATGACATGCCTTTTCGTTATAATCGTTCCGTTTATGGCGTCGGCGCTGCCCCGCCTGTCGCAACACCCGACCAGGTGAATACCCGTCGTTCGCTTACTGCGCCGGCCGTATCCCACAATTCTTTTCCGCTGGGATCCGTTCCGACCTGGCGAACCGGCATCACCGTCCAGCGCATAACGTGCGGGGTGCTATCTGTCGGGCGGAAAGACGTGGGAATAATGAATTTGGTATCGGTAACATATTCCGTCAATTTTCGCCCCTGCCCTTCAGTGATATCCTCAACCGACACAACATAAGCCTCATTGGCCCGTAATGTTCCAACCGAAGCCCATTGTACCGTCACCGTATCATCAGCCAGCGTGAAAGCCGCGCCATCTGCCGGCAGCAACAAATTCGGCGCCGGATACGGCGGAGGAATGGTCGGCGTTGGCGTCGCCCCAGGAGTCGGCAGCCGCTGGCACAGCGGTATCTGAAGTTTCTGTCCCGAATAGACAACATCTGAAGTCAACCCGTTATACGTTCGGATGGATTCCCAGCGCACGTTGAAGTTTGCTGCAATACCCATTGGGGTATCATTCTCCTTGACTGTATATTCAAATTTCTGACAGGCAGCTTCAGTTGCTTCGGCGTCGCTCAAAGTTGCCGTGGGCTGCGGCGAGGCTGTTGGCGTGGGTTGAGGTACTTTTAATTTTTGACCAACGTACAGCGTATCGCAGGCTGCCGTTAGATTATTAAGCAACACAATACTCTGGACAGATACATTGAAATTGACTGCAATCAACGTACACGTATCACCCTGTTTAACCGTATATTCCAGCGGCGGCAACTCGGTTGCCGTGGGTACTGGCGTGGACGTAACGGTCGCCGTCGGCGTTAACGTAATCGTTGGGGTAACTGTCTCGGTTGGGACCGGCGTGGGTTCTACAACACTGCCTGTTCCCTTCAAGGTGAGAAATAACAGAATAGCCCCGACCCCCAGAAATAATGCCAGAAAACCTAAAGCAGCAGGCAGGCTTAAAGTGATTTCCGGCATGCGCGATCCCTGTACAGTCTGTTGAGAAGTTTTCGTTGCGCCCGTTTGCGAAATGACGCTTCCACAAACCAGGCAGCGTGTGGCGTTCGCGCTAAGGCGCGTCCCGCACGTCGGACAGATGATAGTTGAAGGAGTTTGTGTATCAGGACTCATAATTTAGATTAACCCTATTCGTTTCAAAGGCATTATTATACCAGTCTTTCCTTGAGATCACCCCATAATTTACTTAAACCATTTTGCGGATAACTTCCGCAAACTTCCCCCGTCTGCCCGCTAACCAGAACATCATAACGCTGCCCCTCTACGCTATAATGGGTAATCCATAAAGGCAATAAGATCAACTTAAAAGCTTCGACAATCATGTCCGATGTATCAATGGTCAGGTTTTTAATGCGTCCCAGAATATTCTCCCGGATGATCCTTCGCTCTGCATCGAGTGTCATCTTCCTTGCCGACAAGGCAGCGTCTGAAACGGCTATTTGGTACGTCTGAGCGATACAATCGGTCAGATAAACCGCATCGTAAGGAATCAATTGATCCAGATCAAAACCATCTAACAAAAACGATCGGCATATTTCCGGTCCCTGTCGCGAAGCCTGCACCAGTTGATTATGATAACCAATTACTCGATGATCGACAACCTGAACCCAGCCGTCGTTTTCTTCACGCAAATAGCGTATTTTCAACATACCACCCACTTCAAACGCCCAGAACGGAAAGAACAATTTTATAAACCCTGCACCCGCAACCCGGCTATCGTCAGTATGCCTCGCTATCCATTCCTGCGCCGCCTGCCAGGCCGCCTGATTGGAAACACGGAAAGGTATCAGGACAGAAGGAGGTAAAAACTGCTTGAGATCAGGACACCGCACCACGTATGCCGAATCACAATATGGGCAGGTTTGCGTCAGATGATCAGGCGGAAGGATGAAATTCGCCCCACATCCCTGGCAATCAAAAGTCTGCACATCAGCAGGGATAACATGCCCGCGGGCAGTCGCCAGAGCTGTGGTGAAATCCTCCTCGAAAACTTTTGGCTTTTCGGTCAATGATGAACGCGCCTCGCAATACTCACAGGTTAAAGATTTGCCATCCGGCGCATAAACCATTTTCCCGCCGCACTGTGGGCAGGTAAATCGATCCGCATCAACCTTTTGAACGCCGTTTCGCTGAATAACAAGTTTATCGGGATCAATGATATCGGCGGGATTCAACTTTCCATCCAATATCGCCAGCTTGCGCCGCGCCCGCCCATCCCCCGGATCGTTTGCCAGAATGATCTCCAGCAAGTCGCGTTGTTCTTTAACATCGGTGCTGATTTCGCTCAACCAGTACCAGGCATCCACACGCTCTTCAGGCGAAGGGTCGAGGTTTAATAACCGCTCCAGAAAGAAGCGCGCCGAATTAACTTCCCCGGCTTTAACTGCTGCAATACCCCTCACCAATAGCTCACGCGTGCTGTCTGACATAAATTTTATTATAGCGCATTATGCCGCCCGCTGCCTTTCTAACAAAACCTTTACAATTGTCTTATTTAAATCAAACATTCCAGCCATAAAATCAAGAATGAAAGTGAATTACAAAGAAATTTGCAAAAACATTATAAGAGGTAAGAATAACTTTTTCCATAATAAATTCTTATAACAGGAGGTTACCATGAGTACACTTATTCGTCTAAACCCGTTTCGTGAAATGATGGCAATGCGTGACAGTGTTGACCGTCTGCTTGAAGACGCCTTCACCAGCGCCGATTTCGACTGGGGTTCTTCAGTTCACAGCCTGCCTTTGGATGTCACTGAAAACGATAGTGAATTCCTGGTTAAAACATCAATACCTGGCGTAAAACCTGAAGACGTGGACATCACCTACACCAACAATGTGCTGACCATCAAAGGCGAGATCAAGGAAGATGAGGAAATCAAGAATGCTCAGGTTCATCTGCGCGAACGGCGTTACGGCAACTTCTCCCGCAGCATCAGCCTGCCCTCGCAAATCAACTCAGATAAAATCGAAGCAAAATACGAAAACGGCGTCCTGACTCTGCACCTGCCCAAGTCAGATGAAGTCAAGCCCAAGAAGATTACGGTTAACGTCACATCGCCAAAAATGCTCGAAGGCCAATCGAAGAAATAAGCAGTTTCAGTAAAACAGAACGGGCGCAGTTGCGCCCGTTCTGTTTTATTTAACGTGAGTTCGAGATCAGGAAAAATCACCTGTTTTTTCGCCGCAAACCCTCTTTGAGAGCGAAGCGGTTTCGCGTGTCCCTTGAAAGAGATCGGCTTACCCTTGATTTTCAAATAATCCGGCTACTCCACTTCCACCGGCACATATTCTTCATACGTATTGCCGTTCAGGTCCTCGGCAATAAAACCAAGCAGATACTGGCCAGGCTGCGCCGGTACTTCTTCCCAATAAAAATTCTCATCGCCAAAGGTCAGCGTTTCACCCTCCGTCATCGTGATGTCTTCGGTGATGGTTTCCATAAGCACCGTGAACTGGTCGCCGGCTTCCGGGGTGATCTGCCGCGGGGCGCCGGTGCTGGTGGCGTTGCCATTGAACCCAAACACGCCAGTCATCTCACCCGACTTGAAGTACATAACGGCATACATCGTTTCGCCGCTATCTGCAAAGGTGTAAATTCCATCCACCGAATAAGTGGCGTCGTCGCCCGCCGCGCCATAATCTTCCGGCGCAAATTGGGCTATTGCCGATGTCTTGCCATCGCTGATGGCATACAGAGTCGGCTCCCAATCAAATTCGATTGGCACTATAGCGTTATCCGTCCAATCCGGATAATACACGCCATCGATTTCGCGGGTCGCATCGCCCTCCAGGTAATCCGAATCAACCACTGTCAGTTCGCTGGTTTTGCTGTCATAATACCCGACGAATGTATATATAAAACCGATATCCTCCCCGCGGATTTCTGTACTCAGGGTGACCGGCTTATCCTGAGTCGCAACGTTCGCAGAAATCGTGATCTCATCGATGACCAGCTTCTCCGCGCCCGGAGCCGTGATTTTCACGCCTTTCGTCGGCGCAATAGCTTTCCTGGTGTTCGTGGCCGGCATCTCTTCACCGGTGTAATGGAAAGCTAAAAATTCGTCCCACAACGAAAGCTCCGCGAAGCTCTTCGCCGATTCAATATACTCTTCGGCGCTCGATCCCTCTTCCTCATATAAATCAGAGTTCGGGAAGTAAATCGCGATGCCGGTCGAACCCTTTTTATCGCTGCCGTGTTTTTCGGCAATAACAGCTTCTTTGATCGAATTTTGCAGCGTGTTGACGGTCTTTGTAAATCCCGCCTTGTCAACCTTCTTCTCAATAAGTTTGGCAAAGTTACCCAAATCGATATACGATTCCGGCTCATCATCGCCGAAGATGCTGGTAAAAGAACGGGCATGCGTTCTGGCGCTGGCAACGAGTTTCTGATTCGACAACCTGCTCATCTGATAACTCATCTCATCCAGCGAAGTCAATACAACAGGAATCTTTGAAAGATCGACAGCAGAAAGGGTTACATCGCTGCTGAAATCGGTAGCCGCCTCTTCAGCCGAGATATTCTTCGTTCCATACATCTCCTGCGCCAAAACACTCCAGGCGTTATCGTCCACAATCCGAATATCATTGACGATATAACTGTCAACGATAAATCCGGCAAGATCTCCCCCGCCCATCTCCGGATTCTCGGTAAGCTGCGTCAGAAAATCATGATAAGCCCAACCCAGCGAGGGTTCAACTTCCTGCGAAGCGATCGCATACTTTGCGTACGGAACCAACGCGCTGAATACTTCCAATTGCCCCATCAGGCAGGCGTCAAAACCGACCAGCTCCAGCTTATCTATTCCTGTATTACCCTGAATCTCTCCCAGGGCTTCCGCAATTGTCTCCAGGCTCATGTGATTTTGGTCGTCCCCTCCTGGCTCCGGGTCATAGTAACCGCCAACCCAGCCTGCGCCATGATCCGACATAATCAGCATAACCTTCCTGGCAGGATAATTTTCTATGGCCCAGGTCGCAAAATCGACCAGGGTTTCCTTTTGCGCCATGTCCGCTTCACCGAGGTCTTCGATTAACTCCGACTCAACCTTTGATAAATCGCTGTCCTGGGTTAAATAATACCGCCGGGTTCCCTTCCAGTTGCCGTCGCCCTTGAAAGCGCCATCATAACGGTCTATTTGAGCCACGATATGAACCCGGTCTGTGGAGCCGACTTTCTCTGCTTCGTTTAAATCAATGAAAATATCCTTCTCCAAAACGCTGTCATCGGCATCCATGTAGAGCATTACCAACCAGTCTGCGTCGGCGCCGCTGATACCCCCTGAAGCCTCCGGCGCATTGCTGTCCGTCTCATCTGCAGCAGTTTCACGCTCATTACTGCTTTCATCGTCAGAAGAATCTTCTGCCGGTTTCACTTCTTCATCACCCGCATCTTCATATTCCATTGTCGTCTCGGCTAAATCCGATTCGGAGGCAGCCTCATCGTAAAAATCATCGCACCCGCTGAGGGTGAATATCATTGCAACAACCAATATACCCAATCCAAGCAACCTTGCAATCCGTGTGAATGTACCTGACATTATAGAAACTCCTCTTCTTTGCTGGTATGATAATTTCCGTGCTCATTTGTTATCTGCCTTATTCGGATGATCTGAATAAAGATGGGGTAAATTTTTTCAGAACACAGCTTTGAATTATAATCGAGTATTATGAGTGAAGAATCATCAGACAGCATCATTAAAACAGGCAGCGGCGGCGATCTGGCTTTTTCGGTGATTGTTGGCGCCTCCTATCTGACCATGTTTGGCGCAGGGCTCCCATCTTTGACGACCGGGCGGATAGCCCTTTTGATATGCCTGGGAATTGTATATCTGTTGGTCGGCATCTATGCCTATGCTTATGCCGCCAGAACAGGCTCAATATTACACATCTACACCTATTTTCTGATCCAGATCCCTCTCAGCGCTGTGATTATCTATATCAGCCGGGGCCCAGGGTTCAATGCCCTGCTGATGCTCCCATTGGCTGGGCATGCCGTTGTACTCCTTCCTCGCCGGCAATTTGCCTGGGTCTGCGCTGCCATCATTCTGGCTTATTTCCTGGCCATTCGCCTCTGGGCGAGTTCTTTCGATCTTCTTTTAACCAATCTTTCCACTTTTCTGGCCGGGCTGATCTTCATCGTAGTCTTCACGCAAATCAGCGTCAACGAAGAAAAAGCCCGCGCCGAGGTAGAAAGACTGGCTATTGAACTCGAACGCGCCAACCGGCACCTGCGCGAATACGCCGCCCAGGTGCAGGACCTCACCATCACCCAGGAAAGAAACCGAATGGCGCGCGAAATCCACGACGGATTGGGCCACTACCTCACAACCATCCATGTTCAAATACAGGCTGCCATCGCCATCCTGAAAACAAATCCAAATAAAGCGATCGATTCCCTTTCCAGAGCCCAGGCCCTGTGCGAAGACGCCCTCCTCGATATCCGTCACTCTGTGTCCACCCTGCGCGCCTCGCCGGAAGAAGACCGTCCCCTTCATGACCGGCTGGAAGCGCTTATTGATGAATTTAAGGTCACCGATATCCAGACGAATTTCTATATCCTGGGTCACCCCAGGCCGTTGAAGCCCCAACTCGATCTGACCATCTACCGCACTGCCCAGGAAGGTTTGAACAACATTCGCAAACACGCTAAAGCCTCAAAGATTTCCCTTACCCTGGATTATCTTTCAGAAAAACAGGTAAAATTAACCATAGAGGATGATGGCGCCGGTTCTGACGATCCCCAGGGGGGGTTCGGTTTGTTGGGTATTAAAGAACGAGCTCATCTCCTCAATGGAGAAGTAACCATCAGGACAAACCCCACCCAGGGATTCACATTAACTGTAGAGTTACCCACATGACCCCAATTCGTATCCTCCTCGTTGATGATCAGGCCTTATTTCGCGAAGGTCTGACCACCCTGTTAACCGTCCGCCCCGAGTTTGAAGTTGTCGGCGAAGCGGGCAACGGCGAAGAAGCCGTTCGCCTGGCTGTTTCCTTGCAACCTGATGTGATATTGATGGACCTGCGCATGCCCGTACTTGACGGCGCATCAGCGACCCGCCGAATTCGCTCGCTTTTGCCTGACTGCCGCATCATCGTCCTCACAACCTTTGATGATGATGAAGCTGTGTTCGACGGATTGCGGGCCGGCGCTATTGGCTACCTTCTAAAAGACGTGACATCCGATAAGTTATACGAAGCTATCCGCGCTGCCCACCGCGGCGAATCATTTTTGCAGCCCTCAATTACCGCCAAAGTTCTGGCGGAATTTTCCCGACTTTCCAGCCAGGCGCTTGGGCAGAAGAATTCGCTCCAGAATCCGCTCTCGGAACGAGAAAGAGAGATCCTCAATCTCGTTGCAACAGGCGCCAGCAATAAAGATATTGCCGCCCAGCTCATCATCGCCGAAGGCACCGTGAAAAACCATCTCTCCAATATATTGTCGAAACTCGAAGTCCAGGATCGCGCTCAGGCCGTTCTAAAAGCAAAGGAGTTTGGCATTATCTAGATAACATCAATTTGGGATACCATAAAAAATTATAAATTTTTACTTTTCTGCGAGATATCGCTTCACTCGCAGCGCCAGAAACGAGAAAATATTTCTAATCCTGAACTCACATCAGATAACTTTATTCATCCATCATCACCCAATACATTGAACTCAAACAAACGATATGAATAGAGATACGAACACACACGCACCCAAAAACAATCCCAATGGAAATGGCCGGCGCAGTTTTTCGATGATCGTTGGCGTTATATTGATTGGCATCGGAACACTCTTTATGCTTGGCCAATACCTCAACACGAAATGGCTGTATTTATCGATCGTCCCCCTGATCGGATTGGTCATGATCGGGAGTGGCATCGCTTACCGTAAACTCGGTTTTCTCATTCCGGGAAGTTTGTTGTTTGGACTTGGTATTGGTATTTTATTCTACTTTGACCAGCGCTATGACAATCTTATTCAAATCCGTGTTGGCTTCATTCTGCTGGGCTTTTCATTCGGCTGGGTCCTAATCGCCCTCCTTTCAAAATTATTTTTGTCCCGCATGGCCTGGTGGGCGCTTATTCCGGCAACCCTTATCGCGGCTTTAAGTATATGCTTTCTGTTTACGCCGATGCGCCTGATCGATTTCGTTTTTTTCTTAACCGCCACAACGGCTTTAATCTTCCTCTACATCGGCGCAGCCACAAAAATGCTGGGATTCATCATCCCCGGCGGGATATTACTCGGAATAGGCCCGGGGCTCTTTATCGCCTGGGGAACGAGCATTGAAATCAATCCCCTCTCAAAAACCGGTTTAATGCTGGTCTATTTTTCGATAGGATGGTTTATAATCAGTCTGGCCGCCCGGATTCTTAAAAATAAGTTTCTCTGGTGGCCGATTATACCCGGCGGCGTTATTGCCATGACCGGATTCGGCCTCTATCTTGGCGGTAATCCCAATAACGCAACGACCTTCATCAGCAATGCGGGTTCCATCACATTGATCATCTTCGGTTTGTATCTTCTTTTATGGCGCAAGGGGATCCATCCATAAAATGGGAACTGAGACAAAAAATTACTACTTCATCCTGCAGATCGACCCGGCCGCTCCCATGGAAGATATCGAGAGAGCGTATCGTCGTCTGGCTTTTCGCTATCACCCCGACCATAACAGCTCTCAAGAAGCCACCCGTATCATGCAGGAAATCAATGAAGCCTATAATACACTGCGCTCACCCGCCAAACGCGCCCAATATGATCGCGAAAACAGAGCGCAATGGGCAGCCAGAAAACCCCCGGGCGCGCCGCCCCCAACGTCCCCCCCCTCGCCAACCGGATATCAGACGCCCACTACACCCACACCGCCACCCCCCTCCGCACCCCGCCCGGTTATTGAGCAACTGGTGACCTTCGTTCTCGACAAACACTATTACAGTTTTCACGTCAGAGAAGTCGAGGGCGTCATTATGCCGCCCCCGGTTTTTCCCCTCAATGCCCCTTCTGATTCGATTATCGGGTCAATTAAAACTCGCGACGGACGGGTGGGCGTGGTCGATCTTCGCAGACATTTCAGCCTGTCTGCCCAACCCATCACGACCCAAAACCGGATCATCCTGGTCAATTTTAATTCGATCAAAGCTGGCCTTGTGGTCGATGCAATAGGCGAAATTCTCATTGCAAATGAAAACATGATCCAGCCTCCCCCCACAATCATCACCAGCCAGAACGTACCTTTTATCAAGGCAATTATCCACAACAACGGCCATCTGTTTATCTGGCTCGATCTGATGGGTCTGTTTTCCAGCGAAGAAAAAGCCATCCTCAAAAAAATTTGTTTTATGGTATAACCCCGCGGCACCCGCGCCGATCAATTCGCCTGATGCTTCTATGATATGATCTTAAAAACCTCAACAAAACCCGTCAGAGCTATTTTCTGGGATAACGGCGGCGTTATCTTCCGCATGATACTTCCAGACTGGTTATACGCCAGAGTGCGCCTCCTTCGTCTCACTGAATCAGACATTCGCCAGATTCTCTATACCGGCGCATCAGCGCGCCAGGCGGAACTGGGCGACATTTCTGCCGACGCTCACTGGCAATCGGTGGCCGCTTCTTTTCAACTTACGAAAAAAGAACTGGCCGATCTTCGCCGCCAGTTTTGGAGCCCGCAGCAGCTCGACGAAGACGTTTTGCATTTCATCCGCAGCCTGCGGTCTGATTACCAAATGATCTTATTATCCAACGCCTGGTCTGATCTGAGATCCTTCTTAACCAATACACCAGACATGCAAAATGTTTTTGATAACGCCGTCATATCTGCCGAGGTCAAATTTGCCAAACCCGATCCCCGCATCTTTGAACTGGCTCTGCAACGCAACCACGTAAAGGCCGCCGAATCGGTCTTCATCGATGACCTGCCTGCCAATATCGAAGGAGCCAGGCAGGTCGGAATGAACACAATTCTTTTTAAAAGTCTGCCTCAGCTTAAAAGCGATTTAAAAATCATCCTGGGGCATTTGCCCTGATAATCGCGAAAAGAATCGACAGGATAGATTGAGCAAATTAACCCTGCAAACCAATTACTCAACCCAACACAGCCAATCGCTTCTATTTTCCCGGCGCTGAAGTCTCCACCCAGTACGGCAGGTTGTTCGGTTCATCAGGATTAAGTCCCAGACCCATCGCCCGGTAATAAGCCATGTACTGCACGGCAGGCATATACAGACAGCCTCGGGCGCTGTCGCTCAAACCGGAACGTAGTTCAGTCACATAATCTGACGCTTTCCGCAATTCCGGCGTCGCATCGTCGCACAGCGTCCAGGTGACGCCGTTCAACGCCTTCATGTCCTTTACAAATTGCACTTCCTCCTCATATCCGGTCTTGGAAATAAACACGGTCACCAACATTTTTGAATCGGTGTTCGCCTTAGGCCCATGCCTGAAATCGAACATCGGGTAGGCATCCGAGGGCAATAAGGTCAATTCCTTGAGTTTCAATTCGCATTCGTGCGCGCCGCCATAAAAAGGCCCATTCCCGACAAACGCATATTTAACAATATCGTCCCGGCCGCCAACAGTTTCCCCAATTTGGCGAAACTGTTCCGCCAGGCCGGCAAACAAATCGGGTAACCGGCTTAATTCTTCCAAAAACGCTGAATTCTCCGCTACGATTCCACTCATGACCTGCATAGATAACATCATGCCGGTCACCGAACGGGTGGTCGCTATGGCCGCCTCATCGACTGAAGACAAAACAAACGCCAGATCGCTCTCCAAAGCCAGGGGTACATTCCTCTTACACGTCACACCGACGGCCTTAATCCCGCGTTTTTGCAGCGTTTGCATCGCTCGCACGGTTTCGTTTGTTCTGCCGGAACGGGAAATTGCCACAACGACTATTTTTCGCCGTTTATCGTAGCATATCTCTGGGAACAAATAAATATCTGCGGCAGGAAGCGGGCGCGCCGTAATACCTGTAATCATTTGAAATCCGGCAGCCGCGGCCTTTGATACGTTTAAAGCTGAGCCGCAGCCGGTAAAAATCACTTCGTCGCAGCCGGCAAACAGGGTTTTGATCCTGTCTGCTTCTTTTGTAACCTGCGAAATAATCAACCGCCAGCTTTCTCCCTGGGTTGAGATTTCTTCAAATATATGACCACCGCGTGTATATGTTGCCATGTTTTATCTCCTTATGATAAATAGTGCATTGCTTCGGATAACGTCGCCTGACCTTCAATCCCACCGGCCTGCCGCGCGGCCAGTGAGCCGCAGATGCAACCCATTCGCAGACAGCGTCCGGTATCCCAGCCTGCCAGATACCCGTAAATAAATCCGGCGTCGAAATTATCGCCGCAGCCTGTTGTATCCATAACTTTAACAGAAATCGCATTGGCCTGATACGTTTCTGCTCCCTTCCTGGCAACGCCGCCTTTTTCTCCCAGTTTGACGCCGACAACCGGAACGCGCCGCGCCAATTTCTCTAACGCTGTCATTGTGTCGCCCTCGCCGGTTATCCTGTGCAATTCAGTCTCATTGGGCATAAATACATCAGCCTGCGCCAGACTGTCAGCCAACCCCCCGTTCCAGCGATCCGGCGGCGCCTAATGTGTATCCAACGAAGTTGTCATACCCGCCTGATGGGCAGTTTCAAACAATTCAGGTATCCCAGGTATCAGATCGCGCTGCAAAAAATAACTGCCCACATGAACATGCCGCCCGCGTTTCACCCAATCCAGATTAACCTCAGCCAATGACAAGCGCGTTGTCGCCGTGATATAACTGAGCAGCGCCCGGTCAAAACCGCACGCCAGGATGAAACACATTGCCGTTTTATAATTCTTATCGACAATCATCCCATCTGTGTTGACGCCGCGCCTGTTCAGCACATCAGTGACATATTGACCGTAGAGATCATCGCCGACTTTGCCGACAAATGCGACTTTCAAACCCAGGCGCGCCGCTCCACAGGCAAAGATCGCCGACGAACCACCCAGACTCAGCGTCACATCATCAACCAGACGCTCCACCTGATTGTATTCAGGCTTGCAATTCCCCTGAATGACCAGATCAGCATCAATATCTCCAACAACAACAATATCAAATTCTTTTTGCATCATGAATATTCCATTTTCAACTTATCTGAATTTGCCCCGCCCGGCAATTTGCCACACAGCTTCCAGCCGGTCTCCACGACAGGCGTAATAACGCTCGTGCAAATTGATCGTTGTGCAGCCATGACTGGGGATTAATTCAATTTTCTCGCCGACTTTCAACCGACATTTTGCCGGATCAACTTCGAGAATACCGTGTTCCTCCGACTCAGCCGCCAGACGCAGACCCTGATGCGAGATGACTTCCGCCATTCCAAACTCGATTGTCAGCGCCTTCATCCCAGCGTCGGTGATAGCGCGGGTATCAGTCGGAACGCTGATCACAGTTGCCAGCAAGGTCAGGGCATTCCGAAAAGGCGCGCCGACGCCTTTATACTTCCCGTCGTTGAAAATATATGAGCCCGCCTGAATCTCGGTCACGCCGGGGTACTGCCCGGTAATATCAAAAGTGCCGGTCCCGCCGCCGGTAACGATCTCGACCGGCAGCCCGTTCGAACGGATCAATTCGGCTGTTCCCACCAGAATCGACATCGCCTTATGAGCAGCTTGCTTGCGTTCCTCGTGGTCAGCAATAAAAACTGTATGCCCTTCATATCCGTGCAGTCCGGCGAAGTGCAAACCTGGCTTCTGAGTGATATAACGCGCCAGCATTAAAGCAGGCTCGCCCGCGGCGATCCCGCAGCGATTCATCCCCACCTCAACCTCAATGACAATATTAATTGTACTTCCCGCTTTAACCGCCGCTTCAGATAATTGATCAACGTTCTCCGCTGCGTCAACAGTCGCAATAATCTCTGCATGGCGCGCCAGCCCGGCAAGCCGGTTGATTTTCACCGGATCGACCACCTGATTGGCTATCAAAATGCTTCTGATGCCTGCCGAAACCAGCACCTCCGCTTCTTCCAGCTTGGCGCAGGTGATGCCAATTGCCCCTGCTTCAATCTGCTTGTGCGCCAGCAGCGGCGTCTTATGGGTTTTAAAATGCGGCCGCAGATTGACTGAATATTCCCTCATCTTCTTTGCCATCATAGCCAGGTTATATTCCATTGCATCCAAATCGATCACCAGCGCTGGCGTCTCGATCTGCGATTTCAAAACAACGTTGGAATTTGCCGAGTCATTCATGAGCTAATTGACCTCCATCGATCACCAGTCCCACTCCCTGAATAAATGAAGCGTCATCGGATGCCAGAAAAGCATACGCGGCCGCTACTTCCTCCGGGCGCCCCAGGCGCTTCAGGAGGATCTTATTCTTGCAATAATCTTCAATAAACTCAGGCATCGAAGTTGCTTCCACAAGCGGCGTCCAGATCAGACCCGGACATAACGCATTCACGCGGATATTGTACGGGCTTAATTCAATCGCCATGGTTTTTGTCAACAACAAAACGCCACCCTTCGAAGCATTGTAATGCGCCAGGTTTGCCTCGCCCGCCAGTCCATTCGTCGAAGACATATTAACGATCGCTCCGCCTTTACCGCGCTTCACCATCCGCCGGCCAACTTCCTGCCCGACCATAAAAACACCCCGCAGGTTAACATGCATCACCCTGTCCCAATCTTCAAGCGTCATTTCCAAAAAGGGTACATCGCCAGCCACGCCAGCATTGTTGATTAAGATATCGATTCCCTGTAAAGTTTTTTCGGCTGCATCCACAAGACGGGCAACGTCTTCAACAGAACTCACATCGCATACGATACCATTAACCTTGCCGAGCGGCCCCAATTCCATCAGAGTACTGTCAACACTGGCCTGATCAAAGCCGCAAAAGAACACCCGGCTGCCCTCTTCCAGAAATCGTTTAACAGTCGCCCGACCGATGCCGCTGCTGCCGCCGGTAATCAATACTCCCTTGTCTTTTAACCCGCGCATAATAGGTCTCCTTTTTCAAAAGATGCGCATAATTATACAATTAACTTTTTAATTTCCATCACCACAATATTGACCTTATAACATTATAACGTTATAATGTTAACATTAATGGCTCAATTATAATACATATTTGACCCATAACAGCAAACCATAACAGAGAACGTTTTCAATATCAGCTTGCATCCAGTATCAGAAGAGAATATAATAGTCTCAAATGCCGGAAGGCTGGATTTTTCTTACAATCACATAATACTTGCAGATCTGAAATCTGGCTTATTTCCAGAAAGGAGGTCGTCCATAACCGGTAGCTGATTGTAAATTATTCCCATATCCAATAACATATACCTAAAATTATTCTAATGAGGAGAAAGAAGTGAAACGCTTATCTGCTTTTACAGTTTTATCTGTTTTGCTGATGCTGAGCATGCTCCTGGCAGCCTGCCAGCCGGCAGCTACACCCGTCCCTGAGCAGCCCGCAGCCGAGGCCCCTGCTGAAGCCGAGGCCCCTGCCGAAGCCCCTGCCGAAGCCCCTGCCGAGGCCCCCGCTGAAGCCGAAGCCCCCGCAGCAGAACCGACTGTCGTTCGCTTTTTGACCATGCAGCAGGCTGGCCCCGTCCCTGAAGAGTACAATGCCATCATCGCCGAATTCAATGCTGCCAATCCGGATGTTAAAGTCGAAGTCGAGTACGTTTCATACGACGCGCTGCACGACAAAATCACCACTGCCATGAATTCGACCCCCCCGGCTTACGACGTCATCCTCGCTGATGATGTCTGGTTTGCTGAATTCGTCAAATCCGGCTATCTGTGGGACATGACCGATTCGCTTACCCAAGATATGAAAGACAAGATATTCAAATCAGCCTGGGAAGTCTCTTCAGTTGATGGGAAAGTCTATGGTCTGCCCTGGTTCCTGGACTGCAAATACTTCTTCTATAACGAAGAAATGCTCAAGGCCGCCGGCTTCTCTGAGCCGCCCAAGACCTGGGAAGAACTCGCCGATATGGCAAAAGTGATGAAGGAAAAAGGCATTGCTGAATATCCGTTTGTCGCCTCCTGGGGGCAGTACGAAGCCTCGGTCGCCGACTGGGTATCCTTCATGTTCGGCAACGGCGCTGCTTACGTCGATGACAAAGGCGCTCCTGCTTTCAATTCCCCAGATGCAGTTGCCACGGTTGACTGGATGGTTAAATCCATCGATGATGGGATAACCAATCCGGCTTCCATTGGTTACGTTGAAGAAGACGTCCGTAATGTATTCTCCCAGGGTAAAGCCGCATTTGCCGTGAACTGGAACTACATGTACGAACTGGCCAACTTCAACGCTGAAGAATCCACCGTTACCGGCAAAGTAAAAGTAGGTATGATGCCCGTCTTCAAGAAAGAACTGGACAAAGGCGTCACCAGCGCCACAATCAACGGTTCGATGGGTCTTGCCATCATTGACCAATCCCCGGTGAAAGAAGCTGCCTGGAAATTCCTGCAATACTTCACCAGCGAAGACGTCATGATCCGCTATTCAGCCCACTTGCTCCCCATGTGGGAAAGCGCCTTCCAGGGTGAAACCGGCGAAAAGCTGGCCAACTACAGCGATACCACCAAGACAATGGTGCCTGCATTCCAGGCTCAATTCCCATTCGCTCATGTTCGCCCGCACGTTGCCTTCTACACTGAGGCTTCCAAGACCCTGCAATTGGCCCTGCAAGAGGCCCTGACCAAGAGCAAAACCCCGCAACAGGCCTTGGACGAAGCTGCCGCCAAATGGGTTGAGCTAAGCAAATAAGTTGCATACTTTATCCGGCAACAAAAAGAATGCCTGGATAGTTATGCACGGTGGTTCCAAATGATTTCCCGTAAGGGCGGGTGAATAACCCGCCCATACAATAAAATATCACCTGGCCTTATTGTAAAATTATTCGATATAACATTCTTCATCCTCTGGTAGGCGTAACCTTATGCAGATTGCTCAACCCAAAAAAAATTTATCATTGCGCCGGCAGGATGCAATTGTCGGCTTCTGGCTGCTTCTTCCCGCTATGATCATCATCCTGGGAATTATTTTGCAGCCCATTCTGACAACTTTTTACCTCAGCTTCTTCGAAACGAAACTCGCCAAACTCACCCCTGAAACATTCCGCGGCCTCGGCAATTACATTGATATCATCAAAAATCCGGTCTTCTGGGCCACCATTCAGCGCACCGTTTATTTTACCGTCGTCTCGGTTGGGCTGGAACTTGTCCTGGGTATCGCCATCGCCCAATTGATACATACCCATCCACCAGGCTGGCGCTTCTTGCGCACCAGCCTCATCATTCCCTGGGCCATTCCCACCATCGTCAATGGAGCGATGTGGCGTTGGATTTACAACGCCGACTACGGCGCCTTAAACGCCTTGCTTACCCAACTCGGTCTTATTGATCGTTATATTCCCTGGCTCATCGATAAAACCCGGGCAATGAACCTGGTCATTCTGGCAGACATCTGGCACGCCATGCCATTCATCGCGCTTATCATTCAGGCGGCCCTGGCAACATTACCCACCGAAATGGAAGAAGCAGCCGCTGTGGATGGCGCCAACGCCTGGCAGCGCTTCTGGCTCATTCGCCTTCCCCTGCTCCGTTCTGCCATCCTCGTCGCCCTGATCATCCGCACCGTCGAAGCCTTCCGCGCCTTCGACATCATTTACGTCATCACCGCTGGCGGACCCGCTTTTGGCACCGTTACCATTTCTTATCTAACCTACCTTGAAACATTCACTTACGGACACATCGGGAGTGGTTCAGCATTATCCTTCCTGATTTCCGTGTTTACATTTATCATGGCTTTTGTCTACATCAAGATTCTTTACCGACCCGAGGAGGCAAGTATATGAAACGCAAAAAGACGCTCAACCGTCTCCTCCTTTTTGCCCTGTCCATACCGATATTCCTTTTCATCTATGCACCCATCGCCTGGCTGATCATTGCCAGCCTGTCCACCCGGGCCGATTTGCTCAAAGTCCCCTTCGAATGGATTCCCCAATCGCCCACCCTACAAAATTATATCGATATCATCGCTCCCGGCGGCAGCGCTTCAGAAGTTGCCCGCACATTCAAAATCACCATTAAAAATTCTTTCCTCGTTTCCAGTTCAGTAACCCTGATCTGCCTCATCGCCGGCTCTCTGGCTGCCTATGCCCTCGTGCGCATTCGTTTCCTGCCCTTCCGCCGCACCATCATGCTGGGCATTATGGGTACCCGCATGGTGCCAGAAATATCCCTGGTTATTCCCCTCTACGTTCTGGCATCGAAAACGAGAGTACTGATCAACACCCCGTATGTATTGATCCTTACCTACCTGAGTTTTGCCATTCCTTTCGCCATCTGGTTGATGGCCTCATTCTTCGAGACCATTCCAGGCGAATTGGAAGACGCCGCCCGTATTGACGGCTGCACCCGCTTCCAAACTCTCGTTCAGATCATCTTGCCAATATCTTCGCCGGGTCTCGTTTCGACAGCCCTGTTTATCTTTCTGGGAGCCTGGGATGAGTTCTTCTTCGCCCTCATCTTTACCAGCACCCTTGCAGCAAAAACGGTCCCTGTCGCTATTGCAGAATTCACCGGACGGTTCGCTGTTGATATTACAGCAATGATGACCGCCGGCCTCATCGCTGCCATTCCGCCGGTACTGCTGTCTCTTGTCTTTCAGCGTTATATCGTTTCCGGTCTGACAGCAGGAGCAGTCAAGGGATAATGCCTGTACCCCCGATTGTTGCTGGCATTGACCTGGGCGGCACCTCTGTCCGGGCAGGCGTGGTTGACGCGCAGGCAAATATTCTTGCCCGCCGTCAGGTTCCCATCGAGGCTAAAAAGGGCCCACAGGCAGGCATTGAACGCATCATCCAATTAATCACAGATCTTTTGCACGAAGCCGGAGACCTGCCATTGGCCGGCATCGGCATCGGGGCCACGGGCCCTATCGACCCGATCAACGGCGTCATCAATAACCCTTACACGCTTCCATCATGGGACAACGTTCCCATCACCGCCGCCATTCAGTCGCATTTTCAACTCCCGGTCATTTTGGAAAACGACGCCGATGCCGCCGCCCTTGGGGAATTTTGGGCCGGCGCGGGCAAAGGCGTTTCTCATCTTTACGCCGTAACGGTTGGCACAGGGATTGGAACCGCCTTCATCCAGAACGGCGCCATTTATCGAGGATTAAATGGCGTTCACCCCGAAGGCGGACATCACATCGTTGATCCTACGCAAGCGCTTTGCTACTGCGGCGCGCACGGCTGCTGGGAAAGTCTGGCCTCCGGCACCGCCATCGCCGAACAGGCAAGAAAACGGCTCCCGGCTTATCCTGATACATTAATCCTCCAGATGAGCAATCAGGACCCTTCACAGATAACCTCGAAGAGAGTGGCTGAAGCAGCCATGCTCAACGACCCGCTGGCGGTAGAGGTCATCCATCGCGCCGCCCGGTACCTCGCGTTGGGGCTGATCAACATCATCACCCTCTTTGTCCCGCAAGTAATCGTACTCAGCGGAGGTGTTATGAATAATCCCGGCCTGTTCATGCCGGTCATCGAAGAAACCATCCAGCAGCATAATACAATGGTCCCTGCCAGCCAGGTAAAAATCCTGCCGGCCGCCCTGGGCGATCAGGCCGGCCTTTACGGCGCAGCCTGCGCCATCCTTCAAAAAATCAAGAATGGATGAGCATCCCTGAAAAACCATGAATAATACGACCTTCCTGCACGATATCCTTTCACAACCTGCGTCATTGGAAGCCGCCCTGAATAAATCTGACCTGAAAACACTCGACCGGTTATCTCTGGCGCTGCGAACCAACCAGATCGACCGAATTGTGATTACCGGTATGGGCGCTTCCTATTATGGAAGTTACCCCGCCTGGCTATTGCTCATTCAACAGCAGCTCAACGCATTCTGGATAGATACTGCCGAACTGCTTCATTACGCCCGCGCTCTTCTGACGCCCAAAACCATGTTGTGGGTCGTGTCCCAATCGGGGCGCAGCGCCGAGCTTCTCCCCCTCATCGAACCTTCGCAGCAAAATAAAATACACTGTCTCCTGGCAACGGTTAATGATCTGGAAAGTCCCCTGGCAAAAAGCGCCGATATTGTTCTGCCCATCTGCGCCGCCCCTGAGACCACCGTCTCAACCCGTACTTATCTCAATTCACTGGCAATCAATCAGCTTGCCGCCCTTCACATCAGCGGGCAGCCAACCTCCGCAGCGCGAACCGATCTCGAAATCACAGCCGGAGCGATCAGCCAATATCTGACGCAGGTAGAAGACCATTATCAATCGATCAAAAGTACGCTCGGAAAGCCGCTCCATATTGCTGTCCTTGGCAGAGGCCCTTCAATGGCGGCTGCATTCACCGGCGCATTGATCATCGGCGAGGCGGCAAAATACCCCGCGCTGGCTCTCAACGCCGCCGAATTCCGCCATGGGCCAATGGAAATGATACACAAAGACCTTATCGCCCTGGTGTTCGCCGGCGACGAAGCCACCCTGGCCAACAACCGCCGCATGGCCGCTGAGATTATTGCCTGCGGCGCTCGCTCTCTCTGGATCGCCCATCAGCCCGACCCGAACCTGCCGCATATCCCCATGCCCGCCGGCCCCGGTTTTGGGCTGCCCCTTGCCGAGACAATTCCCGTACAGTTGCTTACCCTCGCCATGGCAGAACAAAGAGGAGCTGACCCCGATAAATTCCTGCATTCTGGTAAAATAACCACCACTGAATAACATGAACGATTTACCTCGCATTAACCAGATCGGTATGGGCCTCATCTACGATGTCACCCCGGTAGCTGCGTCCGTCGGATTCACCGCGCCGGCAGCCATCAGCCAGGCGTTATACTGGGATTTATCGACGGATGTGGACCGTTCTCTTTACGAAGAACGCGTCAAAGATATTTTCGAAACCGCTTATGGGGTCATCAAAAAATCACAACGCCTGGGTAAACCGAATATGTCGCTGATCAAATTTATCGCTGGCGTTCAAGACCCGAATATCACCGGCGGCGCTAACGGCATGCGTTATATCGACCTGGCATTTATGGTTGGACCTGGCGATGAGAAAGAGCCCGTCATCACCGTCTATTTCATCGATGAACTCTGATCCTACCCGTTCACCCAGAATATTTCTCCGGTTTTTTCAGTGAGATAGCCCCCAATTTCAGCAAATGTTTTCTTCGCAGCCGAGCTTTGCAGCCATTCGACCAACAACCGGATGCCAGTGCGATCAAATTTATTGAGCGGGATAACCAGATCGTAACGCTCCACCGTTAATGGAATAAAACTCAATCCATAAGCCAGAGCAGATGCCTCCAGACCCAGACCGGCATCTGCCCGTCCTTCGGCAACCCATTGCGCCGTCTCGGAATGGGTGTTAACTTCGCGCTCATAACCGTTGATCGTTTGTGGATTTATTTTTTTGCGCGCCAGTGAAGCATCCAGCCAAACGCGGGTGCCTGAACCGGGCTGGCGGTTGACAAAACGCAAACCGCCCTGGCTGATATCCTCCAACTGTTTAATCTGCCTGGGGTTATTAGGCGGGCAAATAATCCCCATGCGCCGTTCGACCAGCGTCGCCAGGGCAACTTTCTGTCCAGGCAATAGGCGCCTTACAAACGGTTCATTATAAAGATCACTTTCCTCATCCCACAAATGACTGCCGGCAATATCAGCCTTTCCCTGCGCCAGAGCAATCAACCCGCCCAGGCTTCCATTAAAGGATACGCGAATCGAATGGCCGGGAACGATCTCAGAAAAATGGGCCGCAATCCACGATACACTCAGATCGTGGCTGCCCATAAAAACAATAACGTCTTGTTCATCAGTTGAGCCCTGCGTCTTGCCGATCACTTTCCATTGATCCAACGCCAGATGGAAAGCCTGCTCAACTTCAGCCGGCGAATACCCGGCAGTCACCGCTTCGAGCAGAAATGAATTCGCGCGGTGAACCAGCGTTGCCCGGCGTAATGGCTTATCCTCTTCAGCAATAAAACCGCCGACAACCCGCGTTCCCTGCCCAGGGCGGCTCACCACCAATCCCTGCCCGGCCAGTTCTTGATACGCTCTCTGTATGGTTCCCGGTGTGCAATGCCAGCGCGAAGTCAACCGCCGTACAGAAGGCAAACCATCGCCGGGTTTTAACTGTCCGCGGGCAATCTCCTGCCGGATAGATTCGGCTATTTGTTGGTAAAGCGGCGCGTCATTAAGAACAGGCAATCAGAAATCCCTCATCATACGCAGGTTCAGGCTTCACCGGCGCAGCCTGCCGCTTCGCCGACGAAACAGCATTGATGTTAATTCCCAAAGCAGGCAATAATTTCATAGAATCCTTAAGATATTTAATCCCAACTATTATATAATATTCTTTGCATGAGTAACAATATCGACCTGAGCGAACGTGAACGCGAAATTCTTCGCATGGTTGCGACGGGGGCAAGTAACAAAGAAATTGCCCAGCGACTGGTTATCAGTCCCAATACCGTTAAAGTCCATCTGCGAAACATATTTACGAAAATCGGTGTGATTTCTCGGACTGAAGCCACACTGTACGCCATTCGCGCCGGCCTCGTAGAGGCCATGCCCGAAAACCAATCCGCTCAGGGTCTGGATAGCAGCGACCAGGCAGAAGATCGTTCCTTCGCAGCGCGCCTCGCCCGGCGGAAATGGATATTGGCTGTTTTCGGCGGCCTGTTGCTTTTATTGGTTTTCATCATCGTTATCTTCGGCAACGCCATTCGAGCGCTGATAATCCCATCTGCGCAGCCGCCTGAACCGACCGCCGTCGCTCGCTGGCAGCAGGATACGGCTTTACCCGAAGGGCGGAAAGGAATGGCCGTTGCCGCCTACGAAAATGCGCTGTATCTCTTTGGCGGCGAAACGAAACAGGGAGTCGTCGGTTCGACCTTAAAGTATGATTCGGCTGCCAGGCGCTGGTCAAAAATCCCCGATAAACCAACGCCTTCGAGCAACATACAGGCCGCCCTGGTCAGCGGCAAAATCTTCATCCCCGGCGGGCAGCTCGCAAACGGCAAACCGGGAAACATGCTGGAAATATTCGACCCCCGCCAGAACCGCTGGGAAACCGGCGCTGCGCTGCCCGAGCCCCTCAGCGGTTATGCCTTAACCGCCTTTGAGGGGAAAATCTACCTGTTTGGCGGTTGGAATGGATCTGAACCGGTTGATCATGTCTATGTTTATGACCCGGCAGATGATGATTGGGCGCAGAGATCAGACCTGCCCTCAGCCCGCGCTTACGCTGGCGCAGCCATAGCCGGCGATAAAATTTATATCATTGGCGGCTTCGATGGCTCGCACGCGCTGCCCGATTTGTTCGCTTATTACCCGCAGCGCGAAAAAACGGGCGAATCCCCCTGGGAGAAACTCGCTCCGCTGCCCCACGCACGTTACGCAATGAGCGTTTCTGGCCTGGCCGACATGCTTTACGTGTTTGGAGGAATCTCGGACGAAACCTCGCCAGAAATGCTGCCGCCCGTCCATTACATGCCGCAAAGCGACCAGTGGCTGTCCTTCACCTATCCCCCTCTTCAAATTGGCGCGTTTTCTGGCGCTTCGCCGCTCGAATCCTACATCCACATCTTCGGAGGGAAAAACGAAGATGATTTATCCGCCGCGCATCTGTCCTATAAAGCTATCTACACCATTCTGATCCCCGTAATTCAGTAAATTAACCCATAAGGATTATTGATTATCAGAGCCGGTTGGCGTATCTTTATACTGGACTTGCAAAAGGAACCAGATATTATTTTGAACCAATGGATTGAGGAGGATATCCAAAATGAAACGAGTCATCTTTTTATCTCTGGCAGTGATCTTTCTGGTCAGTATGGCAGTGCCGGCTGCCTCAGCAAAAGCATCTGCGGCTGCTGATCTGACCTGGCAATCGAACATCCAGTATTTCAACCCGGGCACAGAAACAGGTACTCTTTCTGTTACCTACTATAAAACCGATGGCACAACCATCGCCGGCGGCGATATTGCCCTCGTCGCCCACCAATCAGGGAATGTGTTGATCGGTTCCACATTTACCGGATCAGCCGTAGTCGGTTCAACCATCCCCGTGATGGCTGTTTACAAACAGGCCGCCGATACCGGCAACACCTACAGCCCCATCCTGTCCACATCATTTGATCTGTCAATGGCTGGAGAGGGAAAGTTCTTTGTCCCCAGCGTTTTGCTGACGAGCACCTTCGAATCGCAGATCGGCGTTCAGAACATCGAAGGTGGAGATATAGATGTGACGCTAAACTTCTTCGACATGGCCGGCACACCCTATGCATTCGGCCCCTACACAGTCAAGTCTGGCGCTTCCTACATCGTCAAGACATCTGAATTGGGCGGTTTGCCCAATCCATTCGACGGCTCGCTTGTTGTCACTGCCGTTTTCGCCTCTACTACCGACCCGGCTCGCATCGTTGCCTCCGTGCAGGATTTGCAGAATGGCGGACAGAAAGCCTACGCCTTCGAAGGTTCAGCCGCCGTTGACAGCACGATGGTCTTCATGCCCACCGCAGCCTGCAAATACAAGAGCGACAGCACCACCTTCGCCGTGCAAAACGCCGGTACTGATCCAGCCGATGTCGTCGTGGAATACTACAATACTTCTGGTAAGAAAGTTGTTGCCCACCCCGCAACCTCCATTCCAGTCGGAGCAAAAGCAGTCTTCAATACCTGTGATAAAGCCGTGTTGAAGAAGGCAAAAGGCAAAGCGCTCACCGCTGTGGTTTACAGCACCAACAGCCAGCCTCTGGCTGCCGTAGGTTTCGTCAATAACGCTTCCAAGTGGACCAGCGCTTACGTGGGTCAGGTTGCCCCCGGCGCCGGAACCGACGGCAAGTATCGGGTAGCGCTTCCTTACGTTGAGTGGCAAAAAGCCTCCAGCAACTGGCGCTCATATATTACAATCATGAATGTAGGTACTGGCACCGTTTCAGCGAAACTCTATTACTACAAAAATGATGGCACGCTGGCCCGCAAGACCGCACAATCTGTAAAGGTCAAGAAGTACGCCAGAGGTACTACCGATCCTTCCAAAGCCAAAGCGCTCGTCACCAAAAAGAAGGATCCAGCAAGATCCACAATGAGCGGCGCAGTGATCGTTGAAAGCACCCAACCCATCGTAGCATTGGTTCGCATCCAGAAGAAAGTCGGCGCTCGCTTCCTCGGCGATGATTACAACGGCATGGTTTACGCGCCGTAACCCCATTTTGTAAATCATCCGAAATACACTATAATAAAAAGCACCTCATCCATGGGGTGCTTTTTCTATACCTATCAAAGAGTTCCTGGAGCTGATATGAGAAAGATACTTTCTGCGATACCCCTGATAATGCTTCTCACCCTCATTTTATCGGCCTGTTCGACTCAAACATCTTCACAGCCTGCCTCCATCGTCGTAACGCCCCCATCTCCCGGCAAGGGCGCCATGAGTGGGCAGATCATGGATGCCTCAAGCCGCTGGAACGGCGCGACAGTTTTTGTCTTTGCTGCTTCATATTATGGCGATGAAACCAGCGAAGGCTTTTTCATGCTCGAGCCTTCCCTGAATCCCAAAACAGAATTACAGGCTGGCGACTTCTTCCAGATGACCGATATCACTCCAGGACAATATGTTCTGGTCGTCGGCCCGACGGCTGAAGAAGGTGTTCTCGTCGTTAACGACAAGAATAACCCGCTCCTCATCGATATCAAAGCCGACCAGGTGACCGAACTGGGCAAACTGAACCTCAAGAATTAATTCGATGAAATCTATTTTATCCACGCTCACATTACTGCTATTTATTATGACGCTGCTCGCGGGTTGTACGCCAGCCTCGAATATCACCCAACCGCCGGCTGCACAAACACCCACAGCGCCGCCTCCTCCTACGCAAACGCCCCTACCAACGGCCACCCCGCAACTGCCGGTATCCGAAAAGACGCCCTACCCGCCTCCATTCGAAGTCATTTCAATCGCCAACCTCGACAAATTAACCATGCTGGCAAATTGGGGATCAGGAGAACGCAACCAGGTCGCCTACTCTGCCGACGGCAGTCAGATCGCCATGGCAACAACCACCGGCATTTACCTATACAATGCACAAACCCTGGAAGCAGAGCAGGTCATTCCCACTGGCGCATCCGTAATGAGCATCGCTTATTCGCCCGATGGAAAAACCCTGGCCTATGGCCTGTCGGATTTGCGTCTGTATCTCTGGGACATCAACAAAAATGAAGCGCTTCACGAACTCAAAGGAACGCTGGATGTCATCATCCGCCTGGGCTTTTCACCTGATGGCAAAACCCTGGCCTCCGTTTCCGGCGAGAGTATCCTGTTGTGGGACGCTGACAGCGGCGAGCTATTACACTCGCTGGATGGACACATGGGTTGGGTGCAATGTATCACCTTCTCGCCCGATGGCATTTATCTGGCAGCCGCTGCCCGCTACTCTTTGCTCCTCTGGCGGGTGAAGGAAGGTACCTTCGTCAAACAATACCGCTGGCACGATTCCGCAATTCGCAGCGTGGCAATTTCGCCCGATGGCAAAGCAATGGCTTCCGGTTCAGACGACAAAACAATCGCCATCTGGCGTTTTCCAGACGGCCTGCCCCTTTACAAACTCGAAGGACATACCGGCCCGGTGAGAGACCTGGGCTTTTCCCCGGATGGCAAGACGCTCGTCTCCGGTTCATCCGACGGTACGGTGCGCTTCTGGCGCCTGGGCAAATTAACCCCGCAGGGTCATGGTACATTGCTTCAAACTGTCAAAACCGAGTTTGGCGGCGTACGCAACATGATCTATTCCCCGGATAAGAAAAACCTTGCCGCCTTATCGCTCTCTTCTCTCGATATCTGGAAAGCTCAGGATGGGTCGCCGGACCGCCAGCTTGATGGGCATGAAGCGCGCGTGCGCAGTGCAGCATTCTCGCCCGACGGCAGCATCCTGGCCACCGGCTCTGATGATATGACTGTTCGTCTCTGGCGTACAAAAGGGCAGGCGCCTGAAGAAGAAGCAGTCACTAAAGGGAAAGAGTCTCTCATTCACACTCTCGAAGGACATAAGAGCGGCGTTTGGAGTATCGCGTTTTCTCCAGATGGTGAACGAATCGCAACCGGCTCCGCCGACAAAACAATCCGCATCTGGCAGGTTCACAGCGGCGCTTTGATCTCCACCCTCTCTGGCCACAATGACGTTGTCTGGGAGCTTGCATTTTCTCCTGACGGTAAAACACTGGCTTCTGTATCTGCGGATGGCTCTGCTTATTTATGGCGTCTGTCTGACGAGATGCCCGCAGAAATCTCTTTGCCCGCTAATATCGAACCGGAAAAAGATTCCGCAATCATTCCCCTGACCAGCCGGGAGCACATCCGAAGCCTTGTTTTCACCCCCGATAAAACCGGAATGTTTGCCGGAACAAAATCGGGCAAACTGCTCTACTGGTCATTACCCGATCTTACCGAACCGGTCGTCCTCGCCGAGCGCCTCGGTAATGTCAGCGACCTGGCGATATCAGCCGATGGGACATTGCTGGCATCCGCAACAGACGATAAATACGTCCGCCTCTGGCAAATTGCGCCCGCGACCCCGGAAAATTCCAGCTCACCCCTGACCCTGATGAACACTCTGGAAGGCCATACCAACCTGGTATTGCGCGTTGCCTTTTCAAACGATAATAAATATCTTGCTTCTGCTTCTTCCGACGGCTCGGTGCGCATCTGGGATGTATCGACCTATCGTCTCCTGGCAACCTTGCCCGATCACAGCGGCAGCGTTATGGGCATGGCATTTTCCCCTGATGGAACACTGGTCGCGACTGGCTCTGAAGACCCAATCGTGCGCCTCTGGCAAGTCACGGGCATCACCCCCATCCGCCAGATTGCCAATTCCTCTCCGGGGATGTACCATATCGCGCTGTCTCCTGATGGAAAAATCATTGCCGCCGGCAGCGAAGACAACCGCCTGATTCTGCGCAATGCCAGCGATGGATCAATCCTTGCTTTGCTGAAGGAGCATACCGGCCGGGTGTCCAGTCTGGCCTTTTCTCCAGACGGAAAATCTCTGGCCAGCGGCGCTGAAGATAAATCGGTGCGCCTCTGGCAGCTTACCGCCCAGGGAGCAACACTGAAAGAAACGCTGACCGGACATACCGCTGATATCAACGACGTTGCCTTCTCGCCCGATGGAAAAATCATTGCCTCCGCTTCGGACGACATGGAAGTTCGTCTGTGGGATTCTGAAACAGGCGAACTGTTGTTTACACTTTCCGGCTCGAAAGGCAGGGTGATGCGCCTGGCTTTCTCTCCCGACGGAACGCGCCTGGCAACCGGATCGAGCGATAGGATATTGAGAATCTGGGACGTATCAAATGGAAAATTGCTCCGGCAGAGTAACCCCGAATTATCCGATATCATCCTCGATGTGGTATATTCTCCTGACGGCGAGACAATCGCCAGCGCCTCGAATGACGGCGATATCCTGCTCTGGCGGGTTTCTGACGGCGCTTTATTGACAAAAATGGCCGGCCACGATAGCTCGGTCGTCAGTGTGGCTTACACGCCAAACGGCGAACTCCTCGCCTCCGCCTCATCAGACCGCACGATCCGCTTCAGAAGAGTGAAGGATGGCAGATTGTTAAAAACCATCGAGGGCGAATTCGATAAATTTGAACGCATCCTCTTCAGTCCCGCTGGCGACCTGTTGATCGGCGGCCACATCGACGGCACAGTTCATATTTGGAGCATCGTGCAGTAAACAAAAAAACAATCGGTGAACTCGATAATTTTCAGGGCAGGTGTTCAACCTGCCCTGATGCATAATTCCAATCTCAGCCAGATCGTGATTAACGATAGCCTCATCCATCTGACTGCGCGCCGAGTTGCCGGCGCAAAGAAACAAAACGCGTCGCTTTTCTGTCATCTTCCGCCTGATAGATTTAATTAATCTAAGTTGCCACCTGGATGTCATTGCGAGCCTCGACAGAATGGCGAGGCGTGGCAAT
>CAZDAW010000006.1:0-67429 GCA_964503685.1 uncultured Anaerolineaceae bacterium
TAAAGGTGTGCACTATTGTATCAGCATGTCACGCGTTGGACAAGGAGAGCGTGTGCCAGAATATTGTTCGCCTATCTTAGTTCGGCGACCGGTTCTCCCGGTACGTCGTGCAGCATGATTTTGAATATCGCCCATGTTTTGACATCCGCTTCTTTGAATATCTTATTACGCCGGTAACAGATGGCGCGGCCTTCGTGAAAAACCAGCCTGCCAGACCGGTAAGCGAGGTGACAACGAGCAGGGCGGTCACGCTCATCAGGCCAACATCCGCGACTGCGCCCCCCTGGCAATGCTGAAGGTTGCATTTGCCGGGGCGGGAGCGTCATTTACGCCATATACCTTATACAAAATTGAGAAAGTAGTTGAACCGGGCGGGCAAATCATTGATAATTAATCCAGGTCGCCGCCTGGATGTCAGCGGTAATCTCGGATTTTGGCGTTGCGGCTGCTTCGTTGGGCAAAAAGCGCCCTTCTTGCAGCGACAAACGCAGCGATGATTGTCAGGGCAGCAACTTGAGTTAACTTACTGTATGAGTTGAGAAATTTACGACCTAATAGAATAGGGAGGCTGCGATGAATAAAGTACAACAACTTCTTCAGATAAAAGGCAATCACGTCTGGACGATTTCAAAGCGCGCCACGGTTTTCGATGGCTTGAAACTCATGGCTGAGAAGCGAATTGGCTCGCTGGTGGTTATGGATGAGGAACAGGTTGCCGGCATTTTCACCGAGCGCGATTTTGCCCGTAAAGTCGGGACAGAGCTGAAAAAGCCGGAAGAAACATTCATTGAAGAGGTGATGACCCGCGACCTGCTGACTGTCAGGTTGGATACGAAAGTAAATGAATGCCTGGTGCTGATGACAGATAATCACATCCGTCACCTGCCAGTCATCGAAGACGGTAAACTGCTGGGCATCATCTCGGTTGGCGATGTCGTGAAAGATATCATCGAGGAACTGGAATTTCACGTCGATCAACTCACCGGCTATATTAAAGGCTTCCGATAACAACCGGAAGCCTCCCGCTTCGCGGGAGCGGAGTCGGCTGTCAGAGTAGATCGAGCCGTTAACAAATTAGTTCATTGTCATTATCCACCTTGCTGGATAATGGCAAATATCACCGCGGTTAAAATGACGATTAAGCCAATTAAAATAGCCAACCAGGTGGCTGCTCGCTGGCGCATAAAACCTCCTTATACCAGGTCAAACCGTTCAGAGTGAAAGTCGCCCATCGGCGCGCCGATCTGTACGAGCGCCTTTTCGACGGCGTTCATCATCGGGCCCGGCCCGCAGATAAAGATTTCGACCGAGTTTGGACTCTTAAACGGGGGTAAGTGTCTTTGCAGTATATCGGCGGTGACAAAGCCTGTTTCACCGCGCCAGCCTTCCGGCGCCGATTCGAGTACGTGGATAATTTTCAGGTTCAATCTCTGCGGCAGTTCCTCGATTTCCTCCAGGAATGTCGCTGCATCGAGCGTTTTGTTGGCGTAGATGAGAGTCAGAGGCCGCGTATCGCCCCGGTCTGCCAGGGTGCGCAGCATTGACATCATCGGAGTTATTCCAATGCCGCCGGCGATGAAAACGAACGCCTGCGCACGCGGGTGGCGGTCAACAGAGAATGCGCCATAAGGTCCGTCAACATAAACGCGTTCTCCTTCACTTAAATTCTTTATCGAGGCGGTAAAATCGCCCAACTCTTTAATAGTGAAAGTCAGCCGGTCTTTTTCTTCAGCGCTGCTGGAAATGGAAAAAGGATGTTCGTGGTCTTGGAATGGAGAATCCCAAACAGTGATCCAGGCAAACTGGCCCGGCTCAAATCGCATTCCGGGGTGGCCGTTTGGGCGCAGCACGAGCGTCCAGGCGTTGCCGCGTTCGGGGATGACCTTTTCGACCCGGTAAACTTTACGCAGTAATTGAAGGGGCTTGATCACCCTCACCCAGGCCAGAACCCCGATCCAGAATATACCGTAAAAGCCCCAGAAGAGCTGCTTCCATAGTGTATTGAGGTAATACCCTCGCAGTTCGACATGCGCCAACGCCAGCGCCATCACGGCGATGGCCAGAATGCCGTGCCAGATGCGCCAGCGGTCGTATTCGATGCGCAGTTTCTTGCGCCAGATGGAAAAGATGACCAACAGCGCCATTAAAACCAGCGCCGATACGCCAAAACGCGCCGCCCAGGGCGCCGTAACCAGGTTGAGCAGACCCAGGTAACCCGGATCGAATGCAAATAACATCAGCGGATGCGCCGCGATCAGAGCGAAGGTGATGATCGAAATCTTGTGATGAAAGAAATAAACGATATCACTGCCGTATGGCGCTTTGATCGTCTTGATTTTGGCTGTGAGGATAAATTGCAGCCCTGCCATTGCCAGCCCGCAATACCCCAACCCGACTGAAAGGTCGCGCCAGAATTCCCGCCCGGCAGGACGCGGCCCGGCCAGTAGGATAAGCAGCGGGGCAAGGGCAACAAGCAAATAGACGCCAATCCAGAAGATTCCCTGAACAAGTCGTTTTGTCATTTCGGGTATTCCTCCATTTTAAAAGTACAAAGTAATGGCGCCAATCGACAAAAATAAAAAGTGGCTTGCTCTATTTTACCCTATTAAACAGGAAGGGATTCCGGCGATTTAATTTCAGAGCTTGACAATCTGTCTGTATTAGTGTATTATATACATATAACACTAATACAGGCGGCAGAATGATGAAATTTAACCCGGCCATACCGATCTATATTCAGATTATGGACAGTATCAAAAAAGATATCGTCACAGGAACGCTTGCCCGCGGCGAAAGGATCGAATCGGTGAGAGCGCTGGCTGAAAAGTTCGAGGTCAACCTTAACACCATGCAGCGCGCCTGCTCAGAGCTGGAACGGGAGCAGATCATCTATACTCAGAGGGGCGTGGGCAGCTTTGTCACCAACGATGAAACGGTCATCGCTTCCTTGAAGCAGGAAATGTCTGCCCGGCTGGTGGCGGAGTTTTTGAACGGAATGAAAAGCATTGGTTACAGCGCAAAAGATATATTAAACATTATTCAAGAGGCAATTCAAAAATGAGTGCAATACTTCGTGTAAACGGTCTGAGTAAAAAATTCGGCAATAAACTGGCATTGAATAATGTCGCTTTCGAACTCGCTCCCGGTCGGGTGGCCGGGTTGATGGGCCCAAACGGCGCCGGGAAGACGACCCTGTTGAAGACCCTGATGCAGATATACAAGGCGGATGCTGGACGGATCGATATTTGTGAACGACCGCTCGGATATTATTCGCGGCAGCATATCGCCTACCTGCCCGATCGAAACCACCTTTTCAAATGGATGCGGGTGTGTGATGCCATCCATTATTATCAGAATATGTTCACCGATTTCGATGTTTCCAGGGCCAAAAATTTATGCTCGTACCTCCACCTGAACGAAAAAGATCTGATCAAAACACTATCCAGAGGGACTCTCGAATGTGTTCTGGTCATGCTGACCTTTTCGCGTAAAACCAAACTCTATCTGTTGGATGAACCCATCAGCGGGATTGACCCGGTCGCCCGGCGCAAAATCCTGCAATCCATCCTGACAGGCCTGGACGAAAGCAGTTCAGCCATCATTGCCACCCACCTGGTCAAGGACGTGGAAACGATGCTGGATGACGTTTTATTTTTGAACGAGGGGCGCCTGATTCTGGCGGACAGGGCGGACAAAATCCGCGAGGAACGCGGCGAGTCGATCGAGGAATACTATCTGGAGATGTATGAAAATGCTTAATTTGTGCAAATGGAATGCTGTAGATTTTATGCGCCGGAATTATTGGGTATTCATCGCCATGGCCGTGAGCCTGGTTCTGGCGCTGCTGCCGGCAAACGGCCAGGGTTATTGGAACGCGACCGTGATCGTGTTCTCTGAAATATTGGGCGTGATTGCTTTTCAGGCGGGCGTTGTGCTGGCAGCCGCCCTGTGCTTTCGCTGGCTGGAAAATGAAAGCAATCTTCTGGAACTTTCCTTGCCGTCCTCTTCCTGGAAAATTCTATTCAGCAAACTCCTCGTGGCCGTACTGGTGAATGCCCTTTCGTGCCTGTTTTTGATGCAGCTCTTTGTGTTCGCAGGCAAATATTCGACCGGATCGGTCAGGCTGCTTTCTCTCGAGAATTTGAGGAGTATTCTGGTTCTCGTCCTGGGTCTGATGCTGGTCGATTGCACGATTCTCTTTTCGTATCTGGCGGCAAAGAGCTTCCGTCTGACGCGGCGCATTTTACTGGTTTCTGTCAGCCTGCTGAGTTTTATTATCTGGGGGGGAGCTATCGCCGTTGTGGGGCTGGTTATGACGGTAAGCGGCGCATTGATCCTGCCGACCATCAGCGCAAAAGACATCATCACGATTAACGGCTCCTTTAATATCCTGTCAACCACGGCGCCCGTCTGCGTCTGCCTGGCGATCATCCTGCTCGAATATGCCGGCAGCTGTCTGCTCCTCGACCGTTGCTTTCAACCGGATTAGGAAAGACGTGTTCTGCTCAAGCTAAATTGATTTAGATAGACCACTCGAACGGTTGATACAACTTTATATCAGTAGATAACTTCGACATGCTCGCGGCATGCCGCCGGGCGAAGCTTTGCCTGCTTCGGAAACAAGTCGAGGTTTAAATAACAAAACAAGAAAAAGGAAAAAATAGCATGAATAAACTTCAATCCATCGTATTCAAATACCCGGTCGCTTTCGGCCTCCTGATCATCATACCGGCAACGCTGCTTACCGAGATTCACCTCGAAGACAATCTCTTCCGGTTTATGGATCATCAGAACGCCTCGTATCTGACCGGAATCATTGAGCAGGGCGGCGTCAGTCTGCTGCTTGTGCTGCTGCTGCGCCAGTTGGGTTTGCTGAAAGAAGCCGGATTCACCAAACCAGGCCAATGGAAGAACGTCTGGCTCATCTGGCCTATCTTCGTCTTCAGTGTGATCAACGGCGGCACCTCGCCGTTCGACGGCACGCTGACGATCGACGCCAGCCAGCCCGTGCGCCTTGTGCTGTTCGTTCTGTTGTATATCTCCGTGGGTCTCTTCGAAGAATTTCTGTTCCGCAGTGTGACCCTGACGCTGCTGCTGCGCAAATGGGGCAGCACGCGCAAAGGGATTTACCTGGCAGTGTTGGTCTCTTGTTCGGTATTTGGGGTTTTGCACCTGGTCAATCTGATCATGGGGCGGCGCTCCCTGCTTTCGACGGCATCCCAGATCGTTTACGGCACCTTCTTCGGCGTTTTCTTCGCAGCCTGTTTCCTGCGCAACAAGTCGGTCTGGCCGGTGGTCTTCTCGCATGCCCTGTTCGATCTCTGCGGCAATTTTGAAGACATCGCCGTGGGCAGCGTCACCTTTGGGCAGATTCATGAAACCACTCTGCAGAGCGCCCTGATCGCCGGATTGATCACCCTGCCCCTTCTGATCTACGGGCTTTTCATCCTGCGCAAGGTAATGCCTGTTCAAAGCGACGAGCCTGAAGCTCTGGCCGCCCCGGCAACCGCCTGAAAAAGAAAGAGCCGCACAGATTACTGCTCTTGTTTCTTATGACAAGCCTGCAAAATCCGGTTTCCCTTTCGGGTTTTGCAGGCTTTGTATTATTGGAATTATTTCACCATCGATACGAATGAGAAATCCGCAAAGAGCGGTTGTCAACCTGTCGCCAGCGCCTAAAAATTACGCACGTTCCGGGCAGCTATAGAGAAGAATCGACCAGCAGCCAGAGCCTGATTGTACAGCCAGATTGGGGCAGCGTATTGAATTCTACCCTGCCGCCGTGCGCTCGGACGATTTGCTGCACGATAGTCAGCCCCAGCCCCCGTTTACCGGTTCCGGCGGCGTTTTCTGAATTCGATAAGGTTTCCAATATCTCCTGTGAGAATCCTGCTCCATTGTCAGCGACCGTGATGGCGCAATAGGCGGCGCTTTTCTCCACCGAAACCGTAATGGCGCAGCCGTCCGGGTTATGCTGGATGCTGTTGTTAAGCAGATTGGATATCGCCCGGCGCAGCAGTTCTTCATCGCCTATGATGGTTAGGCTTTGCGCTTCTCTTTCTACATACAGGTCAATGGAGTAGTGAGCGTCAAGCCCGCTGTTGAGAAAATCTGTAACCACGCTGCGCGCCAGTTCCGCCGGATAAATAATCGCCATGCGCAGCGGCTGCATATCATATTCCAGTTTTGAGGCCAGATTCAGATCGTTTACGAGCGTTTTTATTTTTTCGCTCTGCCTGCGAATGACGCCCGCCTGCTCTCGTTCGGCCTGAGGCAGAAGAGGGTTTTCTTCCAGTTGGCTGGCGTACCCCATCACCATCGAGAGGGGGGTGCGGATATCGTGCGAAACTCCGGCAATCCAGCGCGTGCGGGCATTATCGCGCTTTTGCAGGGCGGCTTCCTGCTTTCTGAGCTGCGCTGAAGTTCGGTTGAGTTTTTCGGCAAGATCGCCCAGCAATCCGCCGGTTGAAAGCGCCGCCGGTTTGTTTTCAGCGATATCTTCGATGCCCCTGATGATCGGGCGCAGGGAGCGAAACAGGCGGATGCTGGATAAAAACGCCAGCAGGATGGCGGCGATGCAGTTGAGAATCAGGGCTGCTGCAAGCCATATCGGAATATTCATCATGATGATTTCGTGCATTTCCATACCATGTTTCCAGATGCTGCCTTTGGGACTGCCCAAAACCAGCAGGCCATCCAGATGGCGCCAGACATGAACCGGATAATCATTGAGATACCAGCGCGAAAAACTGGCTACTTCAGGGACGGTATAATGCAGGGGCAATTCAGCCGGCAAATTCTCGCTCCAAACCACATTGCCGCTGTTATCCAACAGCATGGCCCATTGATATTGTTCCTGTATCATCTGCACTCCTGTCTGAGACATTTCATATACTTCGCCATGTCTTGTCAGGTTGCTGGCAATTTCCCGGGAATTGTATTTGGTTCCCTCGAGATTACCGGAGTACACGACCCAGGCAATCAATACTGCAAAATTAAAGCCTAACAGAATCAGCGCAATGCCGGCAGCCGACGCCGCATAGCGCGCAAATATTTTCATGATGAGTTTCATTCGTCTTCCTCTTTGACGAGCTTGTATCCGAGCCCGCGTACGGTCAGCAGGTAACGCGGGCGAGAGGGCTCCGGTTCCAGTTTCTCGCGCAGGCGGCGGATATGCACCATCAGCGTGTTTTCGTAGCCGTACAGGTTATCTCCCCAGGCGGCGCGGCACAGGCTGTCTCCGGTGACGATGTTTCCGCGATTTTCGTACAATTTTTCCAAAAGGATGAACTCCTTGGCCGTCAATGTACACCGGCCGCTTTGATTTTCCACCGTTCCACTGTTGAGGTCAATTTTTGTTTCGCCGAGATGAAAAACCGGCCGGGCAGTTTTATTAAGGATTGCCGGAAACCAGGCGCGGTTCAAAACCGCCTGAAGCCTGAGGATCAATTCCCTGGGCAAAAACGGTTTGGTGATATAGTCATCGGCGCCCAACCCCAAACCCAGCAGGCGGTCCTCATCTTCATCTCGCGCCGAAAGGAACAGCACCGGTACGGCGGATGCCGCTCTGAACTCCTGAATCAACGAAAATCCGTCCCCATCCGGTAACATCACATCCAGAATCACGCCGTCCGGCTGCTCGCTCGAAAACAACTGCCTCGCCTGCCGGCAATCGGCGGCGGTGAACACGCGCATGAAGCCTTCCTGCTGCAAGATGTCTTTGACCATCCTGCGCAGTTCCGGTTCATCATCTACGATTAAAAGTTTGCAATCCTTTACGTTTTTCATATCGATCATCCAATCTATCATATCGTAAAATGGGGGCAACCGTCCCCCTTTTTTCAAAATTTAAGGTAAATGTAAGAACGGCTTCAGCGTCCTGTAAGGTAAACCCGCTATACTGCCCTCAATCTTGTTCAAGGAGCAATGACAATGACAGAAATCATAATGACGAAAGGTCTTTCCAAACAGTATGGCAAAGTTCTGCGGGTGAAAGACCTTGATCTATCGGTTCCGGAAGGCGCGGTGTACGGCTTTCTTGGCCCAAACGGCGCCGGTAAAACTACCACGCTGAAGATGATCCTGGGGTTGGCAAAACCCACCGCCGGAACCATTACCGTGTTCGGTAAAGAGGTGAACCAGCGCAACCGTTTATCTATTCTGAAAGATGTAGGCTCACTGATCGAATCGCCCAGTTATTACGGGCATTTGACCGGGGAAGAAAATCTGCGCATCTTCCAGACTTTGCGCGGCATACCCGAAAAGGAGATCGCCAGGGTGCTGCATATCGTCCGCCTGGAAGATCAGAAGAGTAAGAAAGTCGGACAGTATTCCCTGGGCATGAAGCAGCGCCTGGGGCTGGCTTTGGCTTTGCTGGGAAGCCCAAAACTGCTCATCCTGGATGAACCGACCAACGGCCTCGACCCGGCCGGCATTCAGGAGATGCGCGAACTGATCAGCTCTCTCCCCAAACAATACGGCATGACGGTGGTGGTATCCAGCCACCTGTTGAGCGAAATCGACCAGATCGCCACCAGCGTCGGAATCATCAGCAAAGGCGAGCTGGTATTTCAGGACAGCCTGGCGATTCTTCATCAGAAGAGCCGCAGCAATATCGCCATCCGCACGCTTGATAATGCCGCAACCGCCAGGATTTTACGGGAACAGCGGGTGCCTTTCGAGGTTTGCAACGGTTATTTGCTGCTGCCTGAAATGGAAGACGGCGTACTGGGTCGCCTGACGGCGTACCTGTCAGAAAAACACGCCTGCCTGGTGCGCATAGAAGAACGCAAGAAAAGCCTGGAAGACATCTTCCTCGATCTGACCGGAATGGCGGTGAGCTTATGATGAAGACGCTTTTGCTGGAGTTTTACAAGACTCGCCGCCGAAGAGTCTGGCTCGTGATTGCCGCGCTGATCGCCGTGCAGGCGCTGTGGTCGTTTTGGGGACTTTCCCGGATGGACGCCCACGATCTCGAACAGGGCTGGCAGTTCTGCCTGTTTCAGTTCCCCCTGCTCAATTCGATTATGATGCCGGTGATCGCCGCGGTGACGGCGTCACGGCTCTGTGATGTGGAGCATAAGGGACAAACATTCAGACTGTTGGGAACGGTGATGCCCACCGGCCGGCTGTTTGACGCCAAATTTCTATGCGGAGCGGCCTATATGCTGGCGGCGGTTGTCCTTCAGATGATCCTCATCTTCATCGCAGGATACATCACCGGCTTCACCGAGTCGATACCCCTGACGATGTTCGGGTACTATTTTCTCTTCACCAGCGCGGTCAATCTGACGATCCTGCTTCTACAACAGGCGCTTTCACTGCTGATCACGAATCAGATGGTATCGCTCACCGTCGGGTTGATCGGCGCATTCTTCGGCCTTTTTTCCCTGTTTTTCCCCCAGGGGTTTCAGAAATTCGCCGTCTGGGGCTATTACGGTGTGCTGATGTTCGTCCGCATGGATTGGGATCGGGCGACGCGCATAACCGATTTCTACTGGGTACCGGTTGACTGGGCCGGCCTGATTCTGCTGGGCGTGCAATTCGTCGTCATTTACATTGCGGGCCGCGCCCTGTTTTCGAGAAAGGAGCTGTGAACCATGTTATTCAGAACGATTCGCGCCGAGCAGATGAAACTGCGCCGCAGCCCCGTCTGGCTGGCGTTCCTCCTGCTGCCCATCCTGCCCGCCTTCATGGGCACTTTCAACTATCTGCAAAATCTCGAAATCCTGCAGGATGAATGGTACAGCCTGTGGACGCAGCATACCCTGTTCACCTGCTATTTCTTCCTGCCGGCAATCGTCGCGGTTTACTGCTCTTATCTGTGGCGTCTGGAGCATAGCCGGTATAACTGGAATGCCGCGCTGACGGCTCCTGTTCCGGTTGCCGGTATTTTTCTGGCAAAGCTGCTGGTTGTCTCATTCATGGTCATTCTGACCCAGGTCTGGATCGGCGGCCTGTTTGTCGTATCCGGGTGGCTGATCGGCTTATCCGCTCCCGTTCCTGTCGAACTGCCGGTATGGCTGTTGTGCGGAGCAATCGGCGGCATTGTGGTCAGCGCGCTTCATCTCTGCATCTCGCTGGTGATTCGCAGCTTTGCCGTTCCGGTCGGCATGGCGCTGGCTGGCGGCATTGCCGGGCTGGCCGCCCTGGCCAAAGGATTCGGCGCCTGGTTTCCATATGCGCTGATCCCACTCGGAATGTTGGCGAATGACCCCGGCGACGAGATGGCGTGCAGCATGGAACAGTTTGTACTGAACAGTGTTTTGTTTCTCGTGATTTTCTGCCTCTTTGGGGTGATATGGCTGAAAACGCGGGACGTGAAGACGGCGTGAGGGAGAATAAAGCATGGGGCTGCCCAATTGTTTTTTTGGACAGCCCCATAACGCGGGTTATTTTAAGTTGGGGAGCGACATCCCGTTGGATTCACAGCGACTTACTGCCTCCAGGATGTGACGTATCCCTTGATGGACGGCAGGGGGATAATCTGGCAGGTATCCACTTCGATCAGCGCCAGCACCGGCGAATTGCTGGAGATTTGCTCGTCGTGCACGCTGGCGATGATCCATTTCCCGTCGGGGTTCCACTGCGGGTGGGTGATGACGATCGGGGCGCCATCGACGATCAATCGGGGGTCAGAGCCATCCAGGTTGGCGATCGAGATGCCGTAACGGTCGCCGGGGAGCATTTCCTGATAGGCAACCCGCTTTCCATCCGGCGACACAACCGCGTCCGGGTACAGGTAGTTGACCTCGAACAGCGGCGTGATCTGCCCTGTTGCGATGTTGATGCTGCGCACCGATGCGCCATTGGGGCCGGCGACCGAATACAACAGGCTCTGCCCGTCAGGCGCCCATGCCTGAGCGGTATTGGCGTCGGCGTTTACCAGCAGGGGCTGCTGGTCTGAGCCGTCGGGGTTGGCAAGGTAAAGGCTGTAAGGCCCCGGGGCGCCGATCAGCCCGGAGGCCGGCCCGCGGGTGAATGCGATCTTCCCACCGTCAGGCGACCACAAGGCGTCGCGGTCATTCTTGCCAGTTCCCTTCAGGGGCGTCGCTGCGCCCGAAGCAAGATCCATCATTTGCAAGCCGGCGTCGCTGTTGAAGATGATCCGGCTTTTATCGGGCGAAAGAGAACCGCCGTTTCCCGGAGTGAGGACCCGTTGGTCGGTTCCATCCAGGTTGGATGTCAACACGTGGTACCGGTAATCAGGTTCCAGGACATCGCTCAGTATCAGTTTGCCGTTCAAACCATCAGGCAGGGCAGGGGCAGCCTGCAGCGCAGCCTGCCAGGAAGATTGGGTCAGGCATGCCTGCGGTGGTTCGCTTATTTCGCTGCTGTTGGCCAGGGTTGGCAAATCTACATTGGTTTGCCATGGGCCTGGGATGATGAGCGAGATACCGGTGACAACGATATTGATCTTGCCGGCTGGGAACCCATCCCGGTAAGTAAAACCGGATGAGGTGGGGCCGCCGCCGCCGCCGAGTATGGCGTGATCCGGGTCGTGTAAAACGACGCCGCCAATATCATCAGGGACTTCCAGTATGAAGTTGAGGCTGTTGCCTGTCTTATTCATCTGCGCGCTCTGAATTACAACCCTCCGCCCGGCTACAACCAGCGGCTGGTTCAACACCCATTCCTGGTTAGGCTGCGGATTGGGGCCGGGGTCAAAGGTGAAGCCGGTATTTTCGACGTTCAATCCGATCCAGGCGGAATCCACGGTCAAAGTGGCCAGACCCGGAGAATACCTGCCGGCGGTCTGATACGCCCAGCGAAACGATGCGCCGCCAGGATTCCCGCCTTCAGGATCGTCCATTGATGGGTCCGCTTCTTCCAGCGGGATGTCGTTTCCGTCGGCGTCGCGTAAATGGATGGCCGTGCTTTCGACCATTTCGACGCGGACAGCAGCCGCTTGCGATTCCAGTGATCCGAAAAGGATGACGCTCTCGTCCGTTTGAATGTATCGATCCACGTTCAGATGAAGGTCGGGAGCGTTAGCCGCTTCATTTGTTTCCTGCGGCATCGGCTCGCTGGGGGCTTCTTCGGTCAGCGCCGGCGTGGGTGTGGGCAGGTCAACCAGCGGGTAAACCGCCATATCATCAGGCGCTTCGATGAAATTGAGAGCAATTTCCCATTTCTGTTCATCCGCTGTTGGAACCGTCTGTTCCAGGCAGGTAAATACCAGCGTGGCTGTGTTGATCTCTTTGGGCAGAGCCGGGAACAAAATGCGCCTGCTGTAACCGCTGATCCAGCTATTACCTGAAGATGCCTGGCCTTGCAGATGGCCGCCGTCGGGCAGCATTAATTCAGGGAGCTGGCGGCACATTCGGGTTGGATCAGTTTCAGAACCGGCAGGCGAGGCCGGGATATTTTCCACCTGATACAGGAGGGTCGTCTGCTGCGCATCGATCACCCCTTGCACTACCGTGATGGTCGTGTCGCCCTGCCTGGCCTGAACAGGGCTTTCTAACAGACGCAGCGGCGCGTTCTCTTCAACCAGGCCGACGCCGGGGATATAACCTAATAAACGTTTCATGGCTGTGGCAATGCCTGGCATCGAGAACAGGATCACGAGGACCAGCGCGAGTCCCGCCGCGCCGTAGAGTGTCAATCTGGATTTCATGATGTTTCTTTTTTCCTTTCTTACTTCGTTGAGAATGCTTGAAGAAAGGTCGATTTCTTTATGGATTTGCTGTTCGGCAATTTCATCCAATATCTGGTTCGGAGTTCTGGGTTTCATCATGATTCACCCTCCGGTTTCATGAAAGCGCGCAGGTGTCGCCGCGCCTCATTGAGCAGCCATTTAACCGTTCCTGGGGCAATCGAGTGTTTATCTGCCATTTCTTTTTCACTCATTTCCAGATAGTAGCGTTCGACAATCACCGACCGTTCGCGGGGCGAGAGTTTCGCCAGAACGGAGAAAATTTCCTGCTTCAACAGCGTGTAATCTACCAGGTCTTCGGTGGTCGAGGCGCTCCGGATAAGCTGTTCGAGGATCACCGGTTCGTCATCTTCACTTAAAGTCACCTGACGAGAGGATTTTTCTGCCGCATTCAGGGCAGCATGTGCAACGCTGCGCAAAAAGTAAGGCTCGAACGGCTGCGTTTCATCAAAGTGATGGATGCGCTGGTAGATGCGCAAGTAAGTATCCTGAACAACATCTTCGGCCATTTTCTCGTCGTGTGTGATCAGAAAAGCTGTACGGACTGCTCTGACCTGGTAACGGGTGATGAGAAATTCCAAACCACTGATATCACCTTTCTTCAGGCGTTTGATTGCTTGTGATTCATCCATGGAATATTCCGCTTGTTTGAGATCTCATTCAATAGATATACAGCTACGGCTGAAAAAAGGTTGGGCGCGTCATTGGTGAATGGCTTATGATACTTCAAAATGGATCACTTGGGATGAATTGCAGATTAACGTGAGTTCAGAATTAGTGAGTAAAGCAGCAGGGCGCGTTGCCAACGCGCCCTGCAGAAACCGGCCGGCTTCGGGTACGATGTCAGTCGTTCCGCTCCTTCGCAACGACAGAAAATTTACAATTGATGTGTTACCCCGAATTGACGTTGGAGTAAGGATGCACAACTTTCCGCAGCGTCTTACTGCTGACGTTTTTCCCTGTTTCTTTTGGTATGGTTATCCGCCGTTCTTCTACCGGTGTGATTGTGGGGTGAGGTGCGAAGCCTGCAACCAGGCTTTGAGCGTCCCTCTGAAAAGGGCCCTCTCAAAATAGTCGCCTTCGAGCGACAGTTTATCATAGCCTTTGGCGATCAGCACTTTCATCAATGGTTCAATTTGAAGGGCGTAGTGGTGCATACAGGCTTCCGGGTGAATGCCGGGCCAGGAATAGCAGCTCACCACCGCCCGCCTGTTTTGTGAAGGAATGTCTTTAGGAACGGTGTTATCCCACTTCGGATCGTCTGGCATGAAGATATACTGATCAAGGTTGCCCTGCGGGATCCCCTCGATTCCGCGCACCACGGGAGGCGTTGCATCCAACGTATAGGGATCCACCGATAAATCAGCGATCACGGCATGTTCGGGCAGCCAGCCCAGCCATTCATTGGGTATCAGGGGCTTGGCGGAATTGCGGCGTTGACTGGCGTCCACCAGAATATCGCTCTGGCGAAAGAGTTTTTCCATTTGAGCGGGACTGTTTGTAGCGTTTCGCCCGACGGTTGTTACCAGCGCCCCGGGGCCGCCGTTCTCGATGTGCTGGTTATTCCGTTCGATGTTGCCCAGTTTGGTTGCCGCATCGACCGCATGTTTGCCGACCATACCGCTCCCCAAAATCAGCACGCGAATGGGTTCTTGGTCAGGGCGAACCAGATTCGGCCAGCGTTTTTCGAGTACATCAAAAGCTGCTTCCAGGCCGTTCCAGGCTACTGCTTTCATATTTTCGACCAGGCGGATGTTTTGTTCGTTGACGATGCTGTCGAGGGAAATGGCTTTTATTTCCAGGTCTTTCAGGGCGGCGACGCGCATGGGCCGGGTGGGAAAATGCAGCATTGATACCAGGCATCCGCCGCGTTTCAGCATGGGAAACTCTTCGCGTTTTGGGCTTCGCAGCATGATCACAATATCCTGTTGAAAAGCCTCGGCGCGTGTGCATTTATTCACCGCACTGTTGCCCTGGCAGTAATCGTCGAAGGTAAAGCCCGATCGGGAGCCGTAGCCTTCTTCCAGGAATACCGTCACATTCAAGGCGGCGAGGTATTGAATAAATTCCGGCAAAAACACGCGCTTTTCACCAGGTTCCTTTTTCATGCGCGGAAAGCCAATGGTCTGGGGTGTGTTCATCTAGTGACGGGTATCCTTTCTGTTAATGGTTTGGTTCACTTGTAGTGAGAAAGCCTTGCGCGGGTGATGGCGCGCTCGAAATACAACCCGGCGGGGCGGACGTTCTGCAGGCCGCCGCGTTCGATCAGGGTGCGCATGATCGGCCTGAGCTGTTTACCGTATATTTCCATGCAGGCGTTGGGATAAATGCCCGGCCACGAGTAACACGAAACAGAATAGCGGCGGTTCGTTGTATTGAGCGAGGGCGGCATTTTCTCGTAAATGGGGTCGTCGGGTTTAAAGATATATTGATCCAGGTTTCCCTGGGGAATGCCTTCGATCCCTTTCACGTAAGGGGGAGTTACCGTGAAGTCATAGGGGTCCACCGAAAGGTCCAGCAGCACAGCATGTTCGGGCAGCCAGCCAACCCAATCGTTTGGAATGATGGGCCGGGTCGGGTCAAGGCGTTGCGTGGCGTCAATTAAAATATCGGTTTTTTCTAAAAGAGGGCGCATGATTGACTGGTGCCGGGTAGAGTCGTACTCCAGGGCGGTTACCTGCACACCCGGAAGGCCTTTTTCGTTCATCTGGCGATGGCGGGTGATATTGCCGTAGCAGGTTGCCGCCTGCACAGCCTGAATGCCCACCGATCCTGCGCCCAGCAATGTGACGAAGATAGGCGCTCGTTCAGGCGATTCGAATCCTGGCGCGGGGTATATCTGCTCCAGGGTATTAAAGGCCGCTTCAACGCCGTTCCAGGCGACTGCCCGCAGATTTTCAATCAGCCGCCTTCCGGTGTCATCTTTGATCGAATCCAGCGAGATGGCTTCCAGCCCCAGGTGATTGAGGAGTTCCACTCGTTTCGGTCGGGTAGGATAATGCAGCATTGAAATCAGGCAGGCGCCGGGCTTCATCTGGCGAATTTGCTCTTCGGGCGGGCAGCGCAGCGCCAATACATAATCCTGTTGAAAAACTTCTTCAGCAGAACCGAAACGAATTTGACTGGCCGCGTGCAAATAATCCTGCTCCGAATATCCCATGCCGCTGCCATAACCGGCTTCGAGAATTACATCGGCCCCGCTGTTCTGCAGGCGGGCAACAAAATCGGGCAGGAAATCGCGCCGTTCGCCGGCTTCGTAATGCATGCGCGCCAGGCCTATTTGGACGCGGCGGGGGGATGCAATTTCAGAAATATCCATGCGGTTCTCCCTTTCTGGCTGACCGTTTGCGCCAGCAACGATTGAATGCGCGGCATGGCCTCTGGATTAATTGATTCTCCGCCGTCAATGCCTGCGGCGGCGGTAACTGAATTGCCCCTGGCGCTTCTGCATGATTGCGCCCGGTTTATATTCAATCGTGGCGCCGCCGCTGATCAGGGCAGGGTATCTCATTCGAGATAGGCGCTCTTGATGATATCCGTTTCGCGCAGTTCAGCCGTTGTGCCTGAGGCTACCACCTCGCCCTGTTGAAGGACATATCCTCTGGACGCATATTCCAGTGTCAGATGGACATTTTGTTCGACCAGAAAGACGGTCAGCCCTTTCGAGTTGATTTCTTTGATTGTCTCAAAATTCTGCTCGACCAGAATGGGGGCGAGGCCGAGGGATGGTTCATCGAAGATCAGTAATTTGGGCTCGCTCATCAGGCCGCGCCCGATAGACAGCATGGATTGTTCGCCGCCCGAAAGCGTTCCCGCAACCTGTTTAATTCTCTCTTTGAGGCGGGGATACAGAACAAACACATCTTCCATGCGTTTTTCTATTTTATCCTTATCCTTTTCGAGATAGGCGCCCATCAACAGGTTTTCCCGAACGGTCATCTTGGGGAAAATCCGTTTTCCTTCCGGGACGATGGAAATGCCCGATCCGACGACTGCATGGGTCGATTTACCGGTTATGTCCTTGCCATCGAAAGTGATGCTGCCTTTGGTAATCTTTACCAGACCCAGTATGGCTTTGATCAGGGTGGATTTTCCGGCGCCGTTGGAACCGAGCAAACAGGTTACTGAACCTTCTGGCACTTCGAGCGATACGTTGCGCAGCATTTCGTTCCGTCCATAGACGGTCGTCACATTGTCGAATTTTAGAAGCGCATTATTCATCATACTGCTCCATGCTTTCCAAGATAGGCTGATACGACTTCCGGGTCTTTGGATACCTCTTCGTAGGAACCCTCGGCAATTTTCTTTCCAAAATTGATCACAAACACATGTTCGGTGATCATCTTGATCACGGTCATCACGTGTTCGACGATGACGATCGTGATATCTTTGGATTCGGATTTTACGAGCTGGATGTCTTTCATCAACGTTGTGATCTCTTCCGGGATCATCCCGGCGGAAGGCTCATCGAGCAGAAGGAGTTTGGGTTCCATTGCCATGGCCCGGCAGATCTCTACCCGCCGGCGGTCGATCTGCGCCAATGAACCGGCCGGCTGTCCGGCTTTCTTGACCAGCTCCGGGTTGAAGGTGTTCAATAGGTGGAGCGCTTTTTCATACGCCTGGGCGACTTCGCCGGCAAGTTTTTTTCTTCCGAATATAGCGCTTCCCAGCCACTCTTTTTGTTTCGAGTGCATGCCAATAAAAACGTTATCCAGAATGGAAAGGTCGAGACACAACCGGCTTGCCTGAAATGTTCTGGCAATCCCTTTGCGGGCGATGTCGGTTGCCGAGTGATTTAAAAGCGATTCTCCCTCGAATTCGAAATCACCCTCGGTTGGCGTATAAAGCCCCGTCAACATATTGAAGATGGTCGTTTTACCGGAGCCGTTCGGGCCGATCAGCCCCATGATGGAATTTCTCTTGATGCTCATATTGACATGATCCACGGCGACCAGGCCGCCAAAATGGATCGTCAGGTCTTTTGTCTGTAAGATATTATTGTTGTCAGCCATCTTACTCCCCTCCTGTTTTGATCCCTGCGGGGGCGGTTAATTTTGTCTTTGCTTTTTTGAGCAGATCCTTATAATCCCGCGGTACAAAGGGTAAGAGCCCCTTGGGTTTGAAGATCAACATGATGACCAGTAACAGACCATAGATCAGGAAGCGGTATTCCTGAATGACCCTCAATTTTTCCGGGAGGGTGATTAATAATATGGCGGCAACGACAATTCCAAAAACATTATCCATACCGCCCAGAATGACGATGGAAACCATCACCAGCGATCGGTCGAACACAAAGTTGGGGGGAGAAATGAACCCGATAAGGTGGGCAAAATATGCGCCGGAAAGACCGATGAAACAATTGCCCAGAACGAAGATGACCAGTTTCCAATAGTTGATTCTGACGCCGTTGGTGCGGGCGGCAACTTCATCATCGCGGATCGTGGCTGCGGCGACGCCTACCCAGGAATGGTAAATGCGGTAACATATCAGGGCGACGATAAAGGCGAGCGCCAGGGCCAGGTAATAATAATTGGCGTACTTGTGCAGGGTGATAAAGCCCAGTTTGATTGGATTATTAAAGGAATATCCCAGAAAATTCAGAAAGGGGATGTTCTTTAAGCCCTGCGGGCCGCCGGTGAACTCCATATTTTCTACCAGAATGACGACCATAAACTGAAAGGCGATTGTTACCAGCGCCAGGTAGTGTCCTCTTGTTTTCAGCACCGGAATAAACAAAAGGATGGAAAACAAACCGGTGACGATGGCGCCGGCCAGGAGGGTTGCCCAGGAAGGCCAGCCTGCATTGAGCGACAGCAGACCGGCGGTATAGGCGCCAAACGCCATAAAGGCCGCGCCGGCGAGGTTCATCATGCCTGTACTTCCCAGTTGTAAATTCAACCCCAGGCAGGCGATGATAAAGATCAGGGCGTTGATGATCACAAATAGCCAATAGGCGTTTTTGACGAGCAGGAACGGCGGCAGCAGCAGCAAAACGAGGGCGCCCAACCCGGCGGCGATCTGGTTGTGTGAAAATGCTGCGCCGATGCCTGCTTTCAGGCGGGGCGCCTTACTGAGTATGAATAAGATCGCCGCTCCCAGAACAATATCGATGATCAGTATCCATCCACTTTTTATCATGAAGATCGCCATGACGAGAGCAAAGGCGATCGCTTCGATCAAAAGAACGACCGGAATTCCCAGCGGGCCTGCCAGAGTGCTTTTATTTTTCTCTTCCATGTGCTTTTCTCCTCTATACACGTTCTGACATTTTCTCGCCGAGAATGCCATTCGGTCTGAAGATCAGGAACAGGATGACGACGAGGAACGCAAAAACACGTTTGTTTTCAGAACCGATCGGAAGCGCGGCGGCGGCAAGCGTTTCCATTAAACCAAACAAAATGCCGCCCACGATGGCCCCAAAGACATTACCCAGCCCGCCGATAACCGCCGCGGAAAAGCCAATGACGCCCATAATACCGCCCATGTTGAATTGAACGCGACCATAGTAGAAACCGTTCAATATCCCGGCGATTGCTGCCACGGCTGCGCCGATAATAAAGGTCGAGTCAATGGTGCGGTTAAAGTTCACACCCATCATCTTCGCCGCTTCATCATCCTGGGCGACTGCCCGGATGGCTAATCCCATCTTGGTTCGATTGATGATGAAGTACACAATCAGAATGGTAATGATACCCACGGCCAGGATGATGATATTTTCGTAACGGATGACGATATTCCCGATCGTAAAATCTCCCTGGGGAAGCAATGTTGGAAAGAATTGCGGATTGGCGCCCAGCGGATATAACAGACGGACCGCTTCGCGAATGGCGATGCCCAATCCGAGGGTGACGAGCAGGCTGATAATCATCGGCGCATGCATCACTGGTTTGACTGCCAGCCTTGCTGTGACAACTGCGACGATGGCGGTTAAGATCATCGAGCCGATGAATATCATCACCAGCAAGCCAGGGATGTTTTCCGCCCAGCCCAATGATTCGGCCAGGGTGTACATGATGAGGGCCATGAAGCCGCCGAGCATGAAAAAGTCGCCGTGACTGAAATTAATCAGGTCCAAAACACCAAAGTAAAGCGTGAAGCCAACGGCCACCAGAGCATACATCATACCGAGCATGATGCCGTTAATTGATTGTTGGATAAACAATTCAAACCCAGACATGTATCTATCTCCTTCCAATGATATTTCGATGCGTTATCGTCTAAAACCAGGTATATTGATAATAACCTCACAATAAGCGGGTTCGAAAATCTGTCTGATGGTTCAGAGTTTGAGAGTTGTGAATCACAGGATTCACAACTCTCATAGATGGAAACTTCAACTTTTATTTGGCGCCGGGCATTTTCCTGATGCCTGAAGCATATTCCGATTTGGGCCAGTAAACCCATTTGCCATCCTGAACAACGTAGGGGCTTGCCAGCGGAATTTCATTTTGCCCGTATTCATTGAATTTCACCGGGCCGATGATGGTATCCTTAAGATCGGTGACGTTGATCTTTTCGGCCACCTTGGCCCGATCAGGGCCGACTTCTTCGATGGCTTTGATGATGATTTCGGCGGCAACGTAAGCAAACGGGCCGTAGGCTTCGGGGGGTTCTTTAAATCCGGCGGCATTGTAGGCTTCCATGAAGGCGGGGCCTCCCGGAAGTTCTTCAAGCGGCGGGCCGTCCAGCCAGGCGACAACGCCCTCGGCGTTCTCTGCGCCGACCCCTTCGATGAAGGCGTCGGTCTTGATCCCTGAAGTCCCTTCCAGGGGGATGTTATTCATACCCAGTTTGACCATTTGGGTGCGCACGGGAACGCCCACGTCAGTCAGAGCGCCGAGGTAAAGGATGTCTGGATTCTCGGCTTTGATTTTGGTCAACTCGGTGGTGAAATCGCCCTGGTCGATGGTGATGCCCTGTTCGGATAAAATTTCCAGACCATAATCTGGCGCCCAGTGTTTGATCCACTCCAGGTGACCTTTCCCATAGTCAGAGGTGTCGTATAAGATGGATATTTTCTTGGCGCCCCGAACTTCTGCCATGAATTTCGCATTGGCCTGGTTCTGCTCAACCTGTGTGCCGTTGACGCGGGAAACTTCGATGTAATCATTCCCGTAGGTGATTGCCGGCAAGACAGCGCCCCAGACGATGTTCGCCAGCCCATTATTGTGGAAGGTATCTGCTGTGGCAATTGCGGCCATAGAGCAATAGTGGCCGGCTGAAGCGATGATTTCGGTATCGCTGGCGGCCATCAGGGCTGCCTGAACGGCGACTTCAGGTTTGCATTCGTCATCGATTGGGACGATTTCATAGGTATATTTATAATCGGGGTTTGCATTGGCTTGCTGTACTGCCAGGGTAACTGAGTTTAAACCTCCCGTACCCATAGCGGCGTTTTGCCCGGTGAGAGGGCCAATGAAGGCAATTTTGACCAACTCTTTTTCAGCAGGAGCGGCCGGGGCTTCTTCAGCGGGCTCCTCTGCCGCAGGCGGTTCTTCTGCCGGGGCCTGTGTCGCTGCTGGCGTGCAGGCTGTCACTACGAAGGCCAGAATTAAAATGGAGCTGATTATCAACAACAAACCCTTGCGTCTATTTGACATTTCTCTCTCCTTTTGTTTACTAGCTAACTGATAATCGGTTTTGATCTGCCAGCGTCAGATGCTTTCTTCGTTGTTTTCACCGGCTTTGTCCATTTTAAAAATTGAGATCGCCTTTAATATCTTTTCCTGTTGCCTCCTTTCGTGTATTGGCGTGGATTATCGCGGATGTGATTTTCAGACGTTAAAAACGGATGTGAACCCGATCGGGCAGCGTATGCAGCCGGCCGATTAAGGGCCGCTCTTACGGCCGGTTTGTTATTATGGGGCGACGCCTCGAAAGAAAATGGTTCATTGCCCCCCTGGATGCGATTGGAAACCAGACCTGGAATACCTCTGCCGCCGCGCTTGAATATCCCCGAAGCGGCGCTGCTGTATAGCAGCGTAAGGAAGTTATCAACGATGACCACGTTTACTTTTTCACACATGAAACACCTCTCCGGTGAGTCAATTGCAAGGGCTTCAATAAAAAGTAAAGCTGTTATTCTGTTGATAAGATCTATTAATAAAATTGTATTGATTAAACTATTTTCGGCAAGAGAGGCATTATGTGATGAAATGCCTGCGCTCTCAGATCATCTTGCCTGTTCTTTGCTATTCTATTTCTCCGCCAGGGTGATTCAGTTGCCCACAAAGATCGTCTATTATGTTCCCTGGCAGCCGCTTCGCTATAATCGTTCCAAATTAAAAAGTTCAGGGTAGCGTAATTTGATAGAAGATGCTTCCCAATCCGGAAACGAAAACGGTATCATCCCGTTGAATATGAGAATTTGATTTCCAGCCTGTCTTTTTGGGGGTCTGAGATGAGAGTAACGCTTGATATGACTTACCCGTTTATCAGTTTTTGTTTCTGGCATGGTTGATCGGGGTTGTCTACTCATGTTTATTAAACTGATTATAGCAGATTTGCCTGTTTGACAAGGTTTATTTTGTAACATTTTTTATATGACATTTGAACCCAAAAAAACGCAACATACCAGAATGACCTCTGCTGCCTCCGGGTTATTACAGGCCTTTTTCCGCCGTCGGCGCGACGCCTGATTTCTGAAGGATATTTTGTATGCCCGCCGAGAGCTTTTTTCTTAAACGGTTGCTCAATCCATACCCTGTGTATTTTTTGATCACGTGGTCGAAGCCGCGCTTTCTATACTCGCTCCAGAATTTATCTCTTTTGGGGTGGGCGGGTGTGGGTTGTTTCAGGTTCAATTGTTTTGCAGAAAGCTCATCCATGTTGCTGGCAACGCTGTGGATATTTTCTTTGATTTTCTGGTATAGGGCGCGTCCTTTTTCCGTGTTGAGGATCATTGCTGAAACTCCCAGAGGGTCGGCAAAATCGGGGTGTAAATTCTGAATGCCTTTGAAATCAGACAGGGTGATATCTGAAGTTCGTTTTGCGCTGGCGTATTTGCAGCGGCTGCAGGCGGGGCGTAAACAGATATTTGCCAGGAACAACTCTTTAAAAGCCTGCGACAGCGGCGATGTGTGGTCTTCGCTGCCGTCATTGAAAAGGACCTGCTGGGTGAATCCCCAGCCGGCCACTTTGGAGCGGAAGTAAAACCCGGCGACTTTCTTTTGATACTTTGATTCCAGGCAGGCAATATAATCTGCAAAAAGTTTGGGGCTGGGCGTTCCATGACAGATCAGATCCACCGTCAGCAGGTTTTCAGTTGGGGTGTTGGCGCGCGCCAGAAAGCTGTTTAAACCGGCCGCCTGGCAACCTGTTCCGCTGAACAGAACGGCGCGATTCTGCTTCAGGTCCGACTGGATTTCTTTAAACACATTCTTCAGATCGCTTTGCACATATTTGGACCCGCAAAATTGATTCCGTTCGTTTTCATTTCTGGCGGAACGGTGCTGCACGCGGAAATTTTCATCGAAGGCCGCGCCGTAGATGACTCCGCCCTCGGCCAGAACCTGGTTGCTGAGGGCGGTGAATGCGCCGCCGGAGGAGCTTCTCCTCCGCGCCGGCTCTGATTTATGTTTGACGGCATAGACGACAGGAGGCGTAAGATTTCTATCAGGGCTGTATGGAGATTGAAAGTCGCAGACTTCCACGCAGCGCCCGCACTCGATGCACAGTTCCGCGGCGATGCTGGGATATAAAAATCCCTCTTCGTCAGCGGTCATCCTGATTGCTCCCTCAGGGCAGATGCTCATACAGGCCGAACATCCGCAGCAGGCGTCTTTGGTGGAAAACAGGGTGATCATGCCTGGTTCATCCCTCGCCGGGCGTGTCCGCAGGTTAACTCAGCCAGGCCAGGGCGCCAACGGTCAGCGTTTGTACGCCGAGTTCGATGGTTGGCCTGACGAGCGGGGCGAACTTTGAGTTATGGTTGGTGGGCAGGTCGGCCAGCCTGTTCTCGGCGGCGCACTTCGCATAGGCGTCCGGGTCGCTGCTTCCAATGAACCAGAATACCGCCGGCGCCCCGGAGTGGTCGCTGAACTCCCCGAAATCGTCGCTCATCTGGGTCGGTTTGCCTTCCTGCACCTGATCGGGCGGAAAATGACGGCGGAATGCGTCGAGCGCCTTCTGCGTTGCATCTGAATCGTTCCTGACGAGCGAAAAATGATTGATGGTTGTGATCTCAGGCGGGGTGATCGCTCCTGAAGCCTGCGCCTCGGCTTTCACGATCCGCTCGATGGCGGCAAGAACCTGCTGACGAATTTTTTCGGCGTAAGTCCGCACGTTCACTTTGAGGATTGCTTCATCCGGGATGATGTTTTCCTTGGTTCCCGCCTGCAGCGAGCCGATGGTGAGGATGACAGCTTCGGCGGGCGTTGTTTCCCGCGAGACGATTGTTTGCAGGCGCATGACCGTTGACGCCGCCATGACCACCGGATCGATGCTGTTTTCGGGCATGGCGCCGTGGCTGCCGCGGCCAATCATCCTGATCTTCAGACTGTCGCCGGTGGAGGTTGCTGCGCCCCTGGGACAGTTGATCGAACCGGCCGGTTTGTTGACGACGTGCTGTCCCAGGATGACATCCGGCTTTGGAAAACGGTTGAAGAGGCCGTCGGCGATCATCGCTCGCGCCCCTTCGCTGGTCTCCTCGGCTGGTTGAAAGACCATGACCAGGGTTCCTTTCCAATCCTGGCGCATCTTCGCAAGTAAATCGGCCGCGCCGAGCAGGCAGGTGGTGTGCATATCATGCCCGCAGGCGTGCATCACGGGGACGCTGTTTCCGCTGCTGTCAATCGCCATAACCTGGCTGGCATACGCCAGGCCGGTTTCCTCTTTGATGGGAAGGGCGTCCATGTCGGCACGCAGCATTACCACCGGGCCTGGGCCGTTTTTCAGCACTCCGACCACGCCGGTTTTCCCGACGCCCGACGTTACTTCGTAACCGGCCTGGCGCAGATAATTTGCCGCTACGCCGGCGGTGCGCGTTTCCTGCATCGACAGTTCGGGATGGGCGTGCAGGTCCATGTAAAGTTCAGACAGAGATGGCAGAAGGTTTTCGAGTTCTACATGGATGGATGCTGAAGCAGCAGGGGAATGATCGTTCATCGCTCTCTCCATAATACTGTTTTTTGAGACGGACTCAAAAAAGATCAGGGTGATAAGGATGGCGGATTGATAATCTAACGTCAATTTGGGATGACGCTTTATGTCAGAGAACTTATTGTTGCGGCGCGGCCTGAAGGGCCGCGGCAATCTTTTTTCACAGGAGAAAAACTGCTTTGCTTCGCTTGCCTCTGACAGAAATACAGCCTGGTTTTCTAATCCCGAATTCACGTTAACTTATTATGAATTATACAGCGAACTTCATTGAACCGCATGGAAGCGGCCAATTAATATTTTGTAAATTTTGCCGCTCGTTCGGGCTGAGCGGGTCTGGCGGTGGGCCAATTTGTTTTGCCATCACAGCATCTCAATATTCTTGACACCCCCTGTATTCAATTATAGAATCGCATATCAAGACGCATAAAAAAACAGTCTTTTATGTTATATCTTCATTAATTCTACATTTTTTATCAATCTTGTCGCGTTAAGATGGTTAATTGACGCCATCTAACGGATGAGAATCAATGCAGATCGTTAATAATTGGAATGGAGATATCAGTATGAACCCTTACGACTATGTAAAGAAAGAACCTTATCGGCTTTATATCAACGGTGAATTCGTCCCTTCCGAATCCGGAGAGCTTTTCGATATCATCAATCCTGCCAACAACGAGGTTTTTGCTCAGGGTTATAAGGGCGGTCTGGCGGATGTGAATAAGGCCATTGCGGCGGCCAGAGAGGCTTTCGATCACGGCCCGTGGCGTCAGATGACCAATTATCAAAGGAGCCAGCTTTTATTGAAAGCCAGAGATATCCTGGCGCGCCGTCTGGAAGAATTTGCCTGCCTGGAAACGCTGGATGTGGGTAAAATCTATGCCAGCGCGCTCTATTATGAAGGCGTTAAGGGCTTGGACGGGTTTGAATACAGCGCGGCCAAGGCGCGCTGCCTGGAAGGCAAGGTCATTCCGGTGGACGGGGGCGGGCGCTATTTCAATTATGTGATATGGCAGCCGCTCGGTGTGATCGGCGAGATATTGCCGTGGAATGGGCCGCTGATGATGGGCGCTTTCAAGGTGGCTTCCATTCTTGCCGCTGGCAATACGGTCATCATCAAGCCGTCTTCCTGGGCGTCGTTGAGCATGCTGGCGATGGCCGAGGTTTTCCACGAAGCGGGCTTTCCGCCCGGCGTGGTGAACGTGGTCACCGGGCCGGGCAGCCTGGTGGGCAACGCCCTGGTCGATAGCCCGCTGGTGGATATGGTTTCCATGACCGGCGGGACGGAAACCGGACGGGAAGTGATCAGGCACTCCGCCGCCACAATCAAAGACCTGGCGCTGGAACTGGGCGGGAAGAGCCCCAACATCGTTTTCCCTGACGCCGAATTCGAAACCACGGTCAAGTGGACGCGCTTCGGTTTCACGTTGAGCGCGGGGCAGATATGCGTCGCCGGCACCCGCCTGATTCTGCACCGCTCCATCTATGATAAATTCCTGGCTGCATTAAAGGCCGACGTGGAAACGATGAAAGCTGGCGATGGTTTTAACCCTGAAAACAATATCCCGGCCATCATCACCAAACAGCACGCCGATTCGATCTGGAGTTATATTGAGAAGGGCAAGGCCGAAGGCGCCCGGCTGATTACCGGCGGCGTACCCTATACCGACCCGGCGCTGCTCAAGGGCAATTATGTCCCCCCGACGATATTTGCCGACGTCACCCCCGATATGACCATCTTCCAGGAGGAAATCTTTGGCCCGGTGTTGACGGTTACCCCCTTTGAAACTGAAGAGGAGGCCATTGACCTGGCCAACGCCACCGTCTTCGGACTGGCAGGGTCGGTGTTCACCCGCGATATTGCCCGGGCTCTGCGCGTCGTCGAGGGAATCCGGTCGGGACAGATCTACGTCAATAACTACTACAGCAAGGGTATCAATGAATCGCCGGGCGCCGGCTGGAAGGAAAGCGGCCTGGGCGTGGTCAGCGGCATCCTCAAGTACATGATCCCCAAGACGGTATTCGTGGATATGAACGATAAGACAATGCCGCCTCTGTAGGCGGCGCGCCGGCGAACCGCCTTGCAGAGAAGCGGCAGGCCGGCTTGAGCGGATGAGGATAAGAATACCCTCATTATCCATACATAAAGCGAGACCGAACGCCGCAAAACTTTCAGACTTCGCAGTAACACATTTAAAGCGAGGCGGGCGTCAGCCTGCCGCGACAATCTCCTCATCAGCGCAGGAGAGATTGCTTGTCGGTTTACGCCTTTTCCCCACTCTCACCCGTCAAATTGACACTGAGATAGCACTTTGGTTGGATGACTGAAATTCACCGGGTTGGTATCATTAAGATAAGAGCGGATGGCAGTTTATTCGTTTTTGGGAATGATCCATTGATTGTTTGATTCTGCGAGGATGACGATGGAAAAATGCACAGCGTTTGTTTTAGGCGGCGGCGGATCACGCGGCGCGCTTCAGGTAGGCGCGATGCGCGCTCTGCTGGAAGCCGGCATCATCCCCGACCTGTTGGTGGGTACGTCCATTGGGGCGGTGAATGCGGCCGGTCTGGCGTTGTGGGGCGTGAACAGCGATGGCATCAACGCCCTGGAAGACGCCTGGCGGGATATGGCCGGGATGCAGATTCTGGATCCGAGAATCACCCAGCTATTCATCCGGGCGGCAATGGGCTATCCCAGCGACCGTTCCCGGAAGAAGGTTGAAGCGTACTTTGTTGCCAAAGGATTCACCCGCGATCTGCGCTTCAATCAAATTTCCGGCGTTCGCCTGGGCTTGATCAGCGCGGATATTGAGAACGGGCGGCCGGTGATCTATGGCCGAGATCCGCAGGGTTCAGTGCTGGAGGGTCTGCTGGCCTCAATTGCTCTGCCGCCCTGGTTCGCGCCGTTTCACAAGGACGGGCGGCTGCTGATCGACGGCGGAGCGCTGAGCAATATCCCCATCGAGCCGGCCATGCGCATGGGCGCCAGCGAAATCATCGTCCTCGATCTGGATGACGCCACACTGCTGCCCAAAGATAATCTGACCATTGCTCAGTATTTCGAAAAATATCTCTATGCGGTGAGCCGGCGGCACACCAGCCTGGAGAAAAAACTGGCGGAGATGAAGGGCATCCCGATTCGCTGGATCGATTTTCAGGGTGTGACGCAAAAGCCGATCTGGGACTTTAGCGATACGCAGGCATTGATTGAGGCCGGCTGCGAAAAGGCGCGCCGGGAGATTGCCGGATGGAGCCGGATGATTCAGGTGAATGACGTTTTATTCACGCCGCTCGGCGAAAAGCTGCCTGCCTGACGACCTTTTCAGACGGGGGGAAGCGCCCTGCCCGGTAAGGCTGCCAGACTTTATAATGGCCTGGATGATGCAGGTTGGAATCGATGGATAAGGAGACCGGATGCGGATACACCCGCTGCGCTGCGGCCTGGGAATGGCTTTCTTGATCGAAACCCCTCATGGGCTGTATTTAATCGACAGCGGCTCGCCTGGTCAGCAGAAGCGGGCGCTGGTGAAAATGCGAGAAATCGGGCGGTCCGATCTGAAGCTGATCTGGATCACCCATGCCCATTACGATCACTACGGCAGCGCCGCCGCCCTGAGGGAGCTTACCGGCGCGCTTATCGGGGTGCATTCAGCGGATGCAGCCAGCATGGCCGCCGGGCGGTCGCTCATCGGCGGCTGGCGGCGTTATGGTTTTATTTATCCTTCGGCGCAGAGAATGGCGATGCTGCTCAACCCTCTGCCGAAAACGCCGCCCGACTTCACCTGCGAAGACGGCGAGTCGCTGGCGCGGTATGGACTGGATGCGTTGGTACTGCACACTCCCGGACACACGCCCGGTCATAGCTGCCTTCTGCTGGAAAACGGGATCGTCTTTGCCGGCGATCTGCTGGGCGGTTTTCCCCGCCCTGCCTTGCAGAGCCTGCTGGCCACCGATTGGAACCAGCTGCCGGGCAGTCTGGCAAAGCTCCAGGCTGTGGGGGCAGAACGGGTTTACATCGGGCACTCGCCGCGCCCCCTGGAGGGAAATTCGCTGCAGGGAATCAGAGGCGCTGCCCGCCGGCGAATCGAATAAAAATCCGCCCGCAAGGGCGGATTTTTGATACTCGCTGCGAGTGGTATTGGCTATCCTGCCTGGCGCAATATGCCGGCAATCTCTGCCATCTGCTCAGGCGATAACGGCCCGAATTCCAGCGCCTTGCAGTTTTCTTCCACCTGGGCGACGCTTTTGAAGCCCGGAATGGGTACCGTCATGGGGCTGCGCGCCCAGATCCAGGCCAGGGCGCCCTGCGCCAGGGTGCGCCCGCCGCTGGTCAGCGCCTCGCGGATGGAAGCTAGTTTATCCAGCCAGTCCTGGGTCGGTTTGCCGTCCCTGAACCCCGGATGCCATTGGGCGTGATGGCGTACATCGTCGCTGGCAAACGTGCTGTCGGGCGCAAATTTTCCGGTCAACAGCCCCATGCCCAGCGGGCCACGGTTGATGCTGGCCAGGTTTTCTGCCTCGCAATAGGCGAGCAGTTCCATGTTGCCGTCCAGCACGCTCAATTGCTGCTGGACGACTGAACAATGCGGCGAAGTGGAAAACGCTTTGACGGCGTCAAGGCGGTCGGTGCTCCAGCCGTAGGTGCGAATTTTGCCTTCTTTAACCAGGTCTTCCAACACCTCGCGGGCGGCGAGGGCGCGTTCGATTTTCAGACCCCAGACGTGAAGCTGGTAAACGTCCACGTAATCGCTTTCCAGACGTTTCAGGCTGTCTTCCAGGCTGGCGCGCAGGCGGCTGGCAACGTCGCTGTCTTCTTCGGCGGCGTCGTAGTGCTTCACGTCTTTAGCGGCTTCGTCCACCTGATAGCCGAACTTTGTGGCGATGACGACCTGGTCGCGGCGGCCTTTGAAAGCCTTTGCCAGCAACCGTTCGCTGTGGCCGGCGCCATAATTGGCCGCCGTGTCGAAAAAGGTCACCCCCAGGTCGAGGGCGCGCTGGATGGCGCGCAGCGATTCGGCGTCATCTACGCCGCTCCAGCCTGCCGGAGAACCGTTGAACATCCAGGGGCCGCCGACGGCCCAGCAGCCCAATCCCAGGGCGCTGACCTCGATGCCGGAACGGCCAAGTTTGCGGGTAAGTTTTGCAGTCATTTTTCCTTCTTGTGATTGAATTTAAAAGCGTCGGTTACTGCTTTGAGTATAGGCGCGAAATGGTTTTATTCCAAGTACCAGTTTTACGTCATTTTATTAATACCACTTTGCCATATTTTGTAAATGGTTTTATGGAATTGATGATATTGGGTATACTTGAGGTGACGCCGATTTTATTATTGCGGAGGAAAAATGCGCATCCCTCTCGACAGAAATTCCGCCGTACCTCTCTACCAGCAGATCGTCAACTGGCTGAGGGATAATATCCGCTCCGGCAGCTTGCCGGTCAACACGCGTTTGCCCGCCAGCCGGGCGCTATCTGAAAAGCTGGGTGTCAGCCGCATCACGGTGCTGAATGCTTACGCCGCCCTGGAAAGTGAAGGGTTGATCGTTTCCCGTTTGAACAGCGGCGTTTTTGTGGCGCCCTTCGCTGCAACTCGGCGCCAGGCATCCGACCCGAAGAAAATGCGCTGGCCGCTCTGGCAATTAGAGGCTGCCGGAGAAGCGGAGCTGGCGGCCGCGCCAACGCCAACGCCGCACAGCCTCTGCCCGAATCCGGTTTCTTTTACCGGGGTGGGCGACCCGCGCCAGTTCCCCCTGAAGGAGTTCGAAAGGACGCTACGGGATGTTCTGCGCCGCGATGGGATAACCGCCCTGGAGTACGGCCCGTTTGACAGCGGTTACTCGCCCCTGCGCGAGACGGTGATCCACGTGCTGGCAAGCCAGGGGATTCAGGCTCATCCCGAAGAGGTGTTGATCACGTCTGGCTCGCAGCAGGCGCTGGCGTTGATCTGCCAGGTGTTGCTGAAAGCGGGGGATACGGTTCTCGTCGAGAAGCCCACCTATAACCTGGCCATTGAATTGTTTCAGGCGGCGGGGGTAAAGATCATCGGCGCGCCGGTGGATGAATTTGGGATGCAGGTGGATCTGCTGGAACCTCTGCTGCAGCAGCATCACCCGAAATTGATTTACACCATTCCCAATTTCCAAAACCCGAGCGGAGTTTGTTTGAGCGCAGCCCGCCGGGGACAGTTGCTGTCTCTGGCAGAGCGCTATAATTGCCCGATCATCGAGGATGATTTTGCCGGCGACCTGCGCTACGAGGGGCGCGCCCAGCCGGCCATCAAGGCGCTCGATCAAGGGGGGACGGTCATATACGTGGGGACGTTTTCCAAAATGCTGATGCCCGGTTTGCGCATCGGTTATTTGCTGGCAAGGGGTCCGATTCTGAAGAAGCTGGCCTGCCAGAAAAAAGTATCTGATTTGACGACCAGCCCGCTTATGCAGCGCGTTCTTGACCGCTATGTAACCGTCGGGCGTTACCAGGTTTATTTGCGGCGTTCTGTCCGCCTTTACCGCAGCCGGCGTGATGTTATGCTGACTGCAATCCGCAGCCAACTGCCGAAATGCAAGGTCGCTTCACCCCAGGGTGGGTTGTTCATCTGGCTGAAATTGCCTGAAGGGGCATCCTCGCCTGAACTGCTGCCGCTGGCGCAGGCGATGGGGGTCGAATTCGCTCCCGGGACGCGCTTCTTTGCCAACCCGGCAGAGGGCGAGCCGTTCATCCGCCTGAACTTTGCCGCCTGCACGCCCGAAGAGATCGGCCTGGGAATCCAGCGGTTGCGCGATGCGCTGGATCGGCTGCCTGCGGCGTGATGTTTCGCGTGCGCTGATGGATGAGGATTGACCTGGCGGCAGCCATCGCCTCTAAAATCATCATGAAGCCGCGCGATCGCTGGCCGCTGTTCGAGGAGGGCATCATTCCGACGGTGGTGGATTAGAGAAGGTTCAGGCATAAGGCAATTCAGACCCTGAAATAATCAACCCCACCCCGGGTCGCCCCACTTGCGGGCGAGTTGTCTCTTTCACATGGCAAGAGGCCCTTCAATTTGAGTGGGTGAAATTGGAGTCCAGGGTGAAATAAAAAGTTGAACCTTGATCGATTTTAGATTCCGCCCAAATATCGCCGCCAAGGCGGTTGATGATCCGTTTGACCAAAGCCAGCCCGATTCCGGTGCCCTCGAAATCCTGGGCGGTATCCAGCCTCTGAAATGCATTGAACATTTTGTCGTGATCAGCCATATCAAAACCGATACCGTTATCGCGAACGTAATAGGCCGTTTTCATGTTGTCCAATTGCATCGTTCCCAATTCAATGACGGCGTCAGGCTTTTTGCTGGTGTATTTCCAGGCGTTGCCCAGCAGGTTTTCCAGGGCGATGCGCATCAGGTTGTAGTCGGCGCGGACGGAAATGGAGGCAGCCGCCTTGAATTCAACGTTTCGCTCCGGTTCGGCCTGACGAAAATTATGAATGATTTCCTGCGCCATATCGCTGAGGTTGATTTCTGAAATCTGCATTTCAACGTGGGTGACGCGCGACAACCTGAGCAAATCGTTGATCAGTTGGTCCATTTGTTTGCATACGGTCACGATGTTGTCAATATAATGTTTGCCTGTTTCATCTAATTTCTGATCATAATCTTCCGCCAGCATCCGGCTGTAGCCAACGATTCTTCGCAGGGGTCCCTGAAGATCGTGCGAGATCGAATAAGAGAATGCCCCCAGCTCGCGGTTGGCGATTTTCAGCTGTTCGGTTCGTTCGTTCACCCGCTTTTCGAGTTCGGCATTAAATTTCATGATTTCTTCTCTGGCGCGAATCCGTTCGGTGATATCCAGCAAGGTTCCCATGGGGGCCGGTTTTCCCTCGTAGATTAACCGGCCTCCCAGAACGACGACGTTGATCACCTGACCATCTTTGCGTATAAGGCGGCATTCATATTGTATTTGACTGGAATCATCCTCCAGACGCCGCCTCATATTTTCCATGACCAACTCGTAACTGTCTGGATGGATGATATCTTCTATTTGAGTCCCTATGAGATCTTCGAGAGAGTACCCCAGGATACGCGCCAGAGATTGGTTGGCGTAACGGATCACCCCGTTTTGAACGATGAACACCCCGGCCAGTGTGTTTTCACTCAAAGCCCTGAAGCGGTTCTCGCTTTCGGTTAAAGAGGAGAACGACTCGTGTAGGCGCCGGGTCATCTGGTCGAAGGCGCGCGCCAGTTCGCCGACTTCATCACTGCGGTTGATATCCAGAGAAATATCCAGGTCGCCCTCGGTAATTTTTCGGGCGGCTTTGGTTATTTTTTCAATTGGCTTGGCAAGCGTTCGTGAAGTTATCAGACCAATGATACTGGAAACGAACGCCACGAGGATGATGAGGAGGATAAAATAATCACGCGTTTCTTTCCAGGGCAAATAGGCTTCGGTTGCTTCCTGCTCGATGAGCAGCGCCAGCCCGGAATATTTAAGTGGCGTATACGCGCCCACCACTCTTGTTTCGCGGTAATCGACGTAGTATTCGCTCACCCCGGAATGGCCCGCCAGCGCTTGCGAGGCTCCAAAACTGTTGACTTTTAATTCCAGTTCGGTCTGATTTTCAATCAGCCCCTTTTGTTTTAACGATTCGGTAAAAAAGGAGGGAGTGACGAACATGCCTTCCGAGTTGATCAGATAGACGTCGGTCTTGTTTCCCGGCATCGAAGCCTGGATCATCTCGTTCAATGCGTTCGTGGGTATGGCGAGAAGAGCCATTCCGATCACCTCATCCTGCCGGAGAATCGGGGTTGCAATGATGATAATCAGATTTCCGTCCGCTCTGCTGATGACCGGGCCGAAAACGCTGGTCTGCCCGTTCATGGCGGCCTGAAAATAGGGCCTGTCTTTAATATTCGGTTTGGTATCAGCGAGATTAGCCACGGTATCGCCGTTGCGGTCGTGTACAGCAATGCCGGTATAGAAGGCATTTTCTTTATCCATAGTTTCCAGATAGGATCTGATTCCTTCAGGATTCATAGCGATGGTGGCAGGCATATTGGCAAAGACCTTGATATCTTTTACCCGATCGTCCAGCCAGCGGTTCATCGATGAAGAGAGCAGCGATGATTGAATTGCCAGATCGTATTTAATTCTTTCCTGCAAGACGCGCCGACTCTGATTAAGAATTAATATCCCCATAACAGTCAATGGAACAGTGACTATTAAAAAAGTAAACACTAAAAAGCGGGCTTGCATCGAATGCTTCAGATACGAGGGGGATAATTTTTTTGCCATCCTCTTTTATTCCTCGGAATCAATAGAACAGCCCATTAACGATAAATGATTTGTAATCATTATTGCATAAGCCGCATTAAGAGTCAATGCAGGGTGAATTGACCTTGCCGTAACGATAATTAATCCAAGTTGCCACCTGGATGTCGTGGCAATCTCGGATTGTGACGTTGAGACTGTTTCGTCGGGCAAAAAGCGCCCTTCTCGCAGCGACAAACGCAGAGATTGTTGTCAGGGTAGCAACTTGAGTTAATTATGACAAACCCCTGAACTTTAGCCGTGTTATCTGACTTTGTAAAAAACCCTGCTTAAGAATAACGCACATTGATATCCCTTATTCCCGCGGTTATAATAGCCGGAGCAGTGGGTTCGTTCAATTCATAAACAATCCCCGCACAGGTGATCCGGCGCATGGAAACCCCGATGGCGATTCTTTCAGCCAAGCTCTTCATCCCCCCGCGGCGAGCGATGCTCGTTCCGCGCCCGCGGCTGGTTGAACGCCTGACCCGGGCTCTGCAGGTCCCCCTTACACTGATATCCGCCCCGGCCGGTACATCACCCCGCCGGGCGCTCAAGACGCTGCAGGTTCTGAATTATATGGGGTTTCACGTTATCGGCTGGGCAGGCCTGACGACGGGCGCCCTTTCCAGTCTGGAAGAAATCGAAGCCCGTCACGGGGCGGAGATCGAACAGATTGCCCGAAGCATCTTTCGCAGCCTCCAGCGCAGGGCTTCTCTGCGACCGTCCATTTTCATGCTGGCGCTCTTCAGGGTCGAGCAGATGATCTGGCGCAATGAGAGAGCGGATTCGGTTTCTCGCCGCTATTGGGAAGAGAAGGGCTGGCTCGACCCTCGCCGGACATTCTTCGTGGAGCAGTCTGTTTCTCCGTTGAAGGTCGCCCTGGCGCGCCTGCTGGCGGCGGCCATAACACGGTTTCGCGCCGGATATTGAGCTGTAATCCTGTCTGTGTTCAGTTGGTCAATTTTGCGCCATTGAGTATTCCCATGCGCCGCAGGTCTGCTTCCAGTTGCCGGGCTGATTGGAAATGGATCGTCTGAAAACCCAGCGTTCTGGCAGCAGTGATGTTGGCGGCGTAGTCGTCGATGAACAGGCACTCATCAGCCGGGCGCCCGGCGCGTGCCAGCACTATTTCATAAATTGCCTGATCCGGTTTGACGACCCCTGCTTCTCCTGAAATCACCATTCCGTCGAACCACTCGAAGAACGGATACAGAGGGCGCACCGTGTTGAATTTTTCGGCCGGCCAGTTGCTCAAAACATAGAGCGGATATCCGGCGTCTTTCAGCCTGCCCAGGATATCCACCACAGGCTGGATGGGTCCTCCTAACGAATCCAGATAATGCTCGTCATAAGCGTAGATCAGCTCGCGGTATTCGGGAAACCGGGCAGACAGCAGCGCAGTTGCCTCGGCGAACGGGCGCCCGCGGTCCTGCTCCCTGATCCATCCGGGGAAATCCACCTCTTTCATATAACGGTCGACTGCCTGCCGGTCGAGGCCCAGCTTATCGCAGTACAGGTAATACGGACTCCAATCCAGCAAAACGCCCCCAATATCAAAAATGATCGCCGGCGTTGCTTTATTATTCATAGACAATAGTGTATCTTTCTTTTGTGTGTGGTATAACCTCCAGGATTTTAACACAAAAAGCCGGCTATGGATTACGCTGAAAACTTATTGAATTTTATTTCCAGGCGGGCGGTTTTCAGGAAAATAGGCGCAATTTCAATAAATCTAACCCAAATGTATAAATTATTACTGATCCAATAAGGGCGCCGATCAAATCGATACTGATCGGCGTCATCAGGATGCCCTGCGTAGTAAGTAAAATGACAGCAGAGATATCCACAATCGTGCTCAAGATCAGAGCTTTGCCAGGCCGCGACTTCCAGAAATGGCCGTGTTGTTCACGAATCAAATATATATTGGCCTGCCCGGTAAAAACCAGCATGGCAAAGACCAGAGTTTGAAGTTGCGCTAAATTAAGTTGGTAGATATCGCGCCCGAGGAAAAAAATTGCAAAGGAGAACACTAGCCAGGCAAAGGCCATTGTCAGCGACACGATGACAAGCGGTTTAATGGCCCAGCGTTCGGGTTTGCGAGAATAAGAAACCTGATCAGAGGCGAGTGACATGGTTATAAAATCGTTGGCAAATAATAACAAAACCACCAGACGGGGGGTAGTGACGAAAACTCCGGTCAGGAGAAGCCCCAGACTGAGAAATAACCCGATTTGAAATGTCTTGATAACCTTATTATAAGTATAGGTTAACATTCGCCGATAAATTTGGCGACCTGTCTTTATAGTCGATAAGATGTCGCTCAATCCAGGATTTGAAAGAATCGCGCTGGCAGCAAATTTTGCAACATCGATTGCATTAGCCATGGCGATACCAACCTCCGCCTGTTTCAAAGCGGGTGCATCATTGACGCCGTCGCCCGTCATACCCACAACATGGCCGGCTTGTTGAAATCTTTGGACTACGTGATACTTATCTTCTGGCAGCACTCCGGCAACAACATCACAATCAAATACGTGGTCATTCAAACCTTGTCGAATTTTATCTGCCTGACAAACAATATTTCCCAATCCGACTTGCGCCGCAATAGCCCGGGCGGTTGCCAGGCTATCTCCTGTGATCATGACGATACGTATTGATAGTTCTTGCAGATTACGGATAAGTGATTTCGAATCTTCTCTTGGGGGATCATATAAACCGATCAAACCTGCCAACTCTAAATGTTCTTCTTCCCCAATTGCGATTGCGATCACGCGATAGCCCTTATCAGCGAGGCGTTCCACATCTTCATCAATACTTAAACCATTATGCACAAGATCTGCGACGTTTTGGGGATATCCTTTAATAATGCGGAGTGTGCGCTGACCGGTTTGTACAATCGCCTCGGTGTATTTGGTTGAAGGATCAAAAGGGTTAAAGTGTAATTTCTGGGTTTCTTCATATAACCCACCCTCCCGCGCGGCTTTGATGATTGCCAGGTCGATCGGGTCTTGAGAGGATTCGTCTGAACCAAGCGCAGCCATCCGCAGGATTTCATCTTCTTTGTTTGATGCAAAGGGATAGATAGCTGAAACTACAAGTTGATTTTTCGTGATCGTTCCAGTTTTATCGATGCATAGAACGTCCATTGCTGCGGCTTCTTCAATAGCCGATAAACGGGTCACCAAAATACCCTGGTTTGCTAATTCCTGCGCTCCAAGGGCAGATGCCAGGGTAAAGGTAGCCGGTAAAGCAACAGGAACAGATGCCACTAAAAGCATTAATGCGAACGGGACAGCTTCTGTAAAAGGAATGGCATTGATCCGCGAATAAATCAACACGCATGCAACAAGGACTGAGTCCAGAATAATCAAGTATTTAACGAGGCCAACAATCGTAGTCTCAAGATGGCTGACGGTTTTTGCAACGTGGACTAACTCGGCTGTTTTGCCATAATAAGTATTGATTCCAGTGGCCGTAATTTTGCCGGTTGCTTCACCGCGCTGGATGATGCCGCCGGCGTAAACCGTTTCTTTTGGTCCAATCTCTACTGGGAGTGATTCGCCCGTTAAAGCAGATTGATCTACTGAGAGGTATCCATCTATCAGAATAAGATCGGCTGGTATCAAGTCTCCCATACGGAGGTGTACAATGTCTCCGGGAACTAATTCTTTTGAGGATAGAATCTGCCAGTTGTTATCTCTCAGAACGCGGACTTTAACGATTAAACGTTTTTGCAATAACGCTAAAGCATTTTGCGCCTTGTTTTCTTGCAAGAAGCTGATAACAGCGTTGAATATCAGTAAAATTCCCAGGATGGCGGCTTGAGTATATCTGCCAATCATTAACTCTAAAACAATACTGGCCTCCAGCATCCAGGGAACCGGTCCCCACAGTTTTTTAAGAAGAACGAGGATTAAACGAGGTTTTTCCTCAGGAATAGCATTCGGCCCGTATTTGAGTAAACTGGCTTGTGCTTCAGTGGTATTCAAACCTTGCATCATTTCCCTTTTGCGTAACATCGCAGATTAATTATATACGAGACTAGGGCAATCGCATCTAAATAACGTGAATTCGGGTGTAGAAAAATTGACCCGTTTTTGTCACTGCGAGCCCTCTTTGAGGGCGAAGCAGTCTCTCTTATCCCATGAAAGAGATGGCTTACCCTTCGGGTACGATGTCAGTCGCTTAACGTAGCGTATCCCGCAGGGGCGCTCCTTCGCGATGACAGCAAAATTTATGATTGATGCATCATCGGTTATATTTTCTTCTGTAGAGCAAGTAAAACCGGGCATGAGCGTTATCCGGATTTACTCTAAATGATAAAACAGGCAAACAGCATGGTTGTCAGCCATAAGATGCAATTGCCCTGCATACGAGACCGGAGAAAGTCTATGACTGTTAAGCAACCCTGTTAACTGAATAATGAAATAAAAAGAGCATGGTGTTGATTGCCATGCTCTTTTTATTTTTTCTTACAGGTATGATCTCAGTTATTATCGCTGTTCATTTTTCGGCTGAACACCAGAATGGCGATGACCAGTATTGCAACCGCATACCCGATGACCCACCACAGATGGGGGAAAATGGAGGCGTAATCGCCGTTGAGGGCGGCCCGGGCGGCATCAACGGCGTGGGCAAACGGCAGCAGGTAGGCGATCGATTTGAAGGCGCCTCCCACCAGGTTCAAATCGAACCAGGTGCCGCTGAGCCATGCGCTTAAGTTGGTCAGCAGCGCGCCGCAGATGCCCCCGACCTGCTTATCGGTAAAGATGCTCCCGGTCAATAAACCGATGGCGATGAAGAAAATGGTTGCCGGGGTAAGGATGACGATGGCGAACAGCACGTTCAGGTTTATCGCCAACCCCAGAAAGAAAGCGGCGATAAAGCAGATGACGGATTGCGCCAGCGCCATGGGGATGAGCGGCAGGGTGTAACCGAGAATGAAATCGGACGAAGTGAGCGGCGAAGCAAACAGGCGCATCAGAAACGACGTGGTTCTATCCTTGGCGATCAGCATGCCTGAAAACAGGGACAGGAACGACAGACCGAAAACAGCGATCCCCGGTACGAGGCTTTCGATCCTGAACAGATCGATCGGGATATTGGACTGGATGGCGGAAAGCAGAAGCAGCACCACCAGGGGAAATCCGATGCCGAAGGCCAGATTCAAAGGGTCTCTGAGCAGTTCTTTGCGGTTGCGTGAAGCGAATATCATTAATTTCATTCCGGTTTCTCCGATTCTGTTGCCAGGGCAACGAAGGCGTCTTCGAAGTTTGCCGCGCCGGCGGCGGAAATCAATTCTTCTGCTGTTCCGAGCGCCCGCAGTTTGCCCTTCGCCATGATCCCGATCCTGTCTGAAAGCGCCTGCGCCTCTTCGAGATAATGGGTGGTTAAAATGATGGTAATCTCGCCTTTCAACTTCTCGATGACCGACCAAAGTTCGCGGCGGGCGAGAACGTCCAGCCCCAGGGTGGGTTCGTCGAGCATGAGGATTTGCGGGTCGGAGATCAGCGCCATGGCGATGCTCAGGCGGCGCTGCCAGCCCCCGGAGAGAATCCTGGCTTTGTCTTTTTCCACTTCCGCGAGCCCCAGGTGAGCGATGATGTTCGTCGCCTTCTCGCTCGCGGCGTGGTTATGGAAACCGTAGATGCCAGCGATCAGCTCCAGGTTTTCGCGCACACTGAGGTTGGGCGCCACGGCTGTTTCCTGCGGCGATAAGTTGATCATCTCCTTAACCGCCTGCGGTTCAGACAGGATGCTCTTTCCCAGCACGGTTGCCTCGCCGGATGTGGGCCGGGTGAGGCAGCAGAGCATGCGGATGGTGGTGGTTTTGCCGGCGCCGTTGACGCCGAGCAGGCCGAATACCTCGCCTTTCCTGATCGATAGATTTAACGAATGGACTGCGATTCGTTCTTTGTATTTTTTGCTCAGTCCCTTGATTTCGATTGCGTTCATTATTGTTTATCCTCTGTCGGTTTTTGTGCTTGCAGCAGGGCTTCGGTAAATTCCAAAAACCGGTCGCTTTTTATAATGGCGATTCCCTGCGCCTCGTCTCCCAGTAACAGGAGGGTGTCGCCCGGCCGGATGTTGAAGACATCGCGCGCTTCCTTGGGTATGACGATTTGTCCCTTTTCACCGACCTTTGCCGTCCAGGCGTATTTACCTTTGGGTCGATTCATTGATAGCCTCCATTTTACAGTGGTACGAAAAGTAAGAATAGTATGAAATGTATGACAAATCATACTTCCGTTTAATTGAAATGTCAAGGGATTGGGGAATAGAATCAAAAGGGGCTGTCTCTAAAGAACTTAGAAACGGCCTCAAAAAATAGCTGCAAATCGAATAACAACGAAAAAAACAAAAATTGGTAGCCTACCTGGCTGCCAAATTTCGCATATTATGGGCAATACTGATCAAACCCCATTCAATATTGACTTTATCCAACCCTCTCAAATGGAATCTTCTGAATTCCATATTGTGTTTGATGCATCCGAAAACCGTTTCCACTTCCGTGGAGCGCTCAGATCGCAGCCGTTGGCCTTCCTGACTGGTGAGGTTGACTCTGGCTTGTCGGCGGTATTCCAGCAAGCGGAAACTAATTTTGATGCGTCGATTGCCTTTAGCCTTGGTACACTGTGGTTTGAGGGGGCAGGCGTCACAGTGATCGCATGCATAATAACGCCGATCAGTTTGGTAACCATTGTCTGTTACATAGCGGGTGGTAGCCACGAAATGTAAACGTTGATTTGCTGGACAGATGAATTCATCCGTTTGGGGGTCATAACCAAAATTCTCTGCCCGGAACTGGTGTTTGCGCAGCACTTCCGGCTTACGGTAGTGATGGGTGTCCTGATAAAAAGTGTTGTATTTGACAAAATTCTCCAAGCCATGTTGCTGTAGATAGGCATAGTTCTCTTCACTGCTATAGCCCGCGTCTGCCACAATCCTGCGTGGCAAGCCGCCTAATCGCTGCCGCACTCCTTCCAAATGCGGGATCAGGCAAGCGGTGTCTCCCACACGCCCATGCACACTGTAGCCCACAATAAATTGACCCTCAGTACCCATCTGCACATTGTAGGCCGGTTTCGGCCAGGGTTTTTCTGCCCCTCGATCCTCCTTCATACGCATACAGCTGGCATCTGGATCGGTTTTGGCATAGCTGTTCCGCCCGGCCAGGATTTCTTCTTGTTCTTCGTATTTCTTCAACCGCACCAGACAATCGCTTTCTAACTTCTTCAGTGCCTTGCGGACCGGTTGGGTCGCTTTCTTGGGCTGTATTTGTTCGCGCAAGCGCTGATTGAGTTCATCGATCTTCTGTTTCAAGGCTTCACTATGGACATCATCCCGGCCACTTCCGCCCAGTTCTTCCAGGTCTTCATCGCCATATTTTTCTTGCTCGGCTTGGTTTTCTGCTTCGATCTGCTCAAACAGCTCTTTGATTTGCTCCTGCACCCGGCGTTGGTATTTCTCGCGCCGTTTTGCCCACACTACCTTGTGTTTGTTGGCATTGGCTTCTATCTTCGTCCCATCCACAAAGTAATCCTCCAGTTTCACATGCCCCGCCGCAACCAGATATTCCAATACTGCCGCAAACACCTCCCCGATCACTGCCTTCATCCGGCTGCTGCGAAAATGGTTCAACGTGCGAAAGTCTGGCCGGTTCTCCCCACTAATCCACATGAAATGGATGTTTTCTCGCAATGCCTTCGCGATCCGGCGTGAGGAGTATATCTTCTCTGCATAGGCATACACCAATACCTTCAGCAGCATTTTCGGATGATAGCTGGAGGTCCCGCCTCCTTTGTATTGCTGCAGGAGTGGGCTGAGGTCGATCTTCTCCACAGCTTCGTCAACGATCCGCACCAGATGGTTGGCCGGGATCATCTCTTCGTAGCTGGGCGGCAGCAGCGCTACCTGGTTCATTACATAGGGCTTAAACACGGGGTGGGCTTGTTTTCTTCTCATTCCTTTATTGAATCATTGCTTCTTAAAATTGTACAGGGGCTGTCCTCTACTTTTTGGACAGCCTCTTGATACCCTGCAAAAGCTCTGGTTTTTACACGCCCACGATGGCGGCCAGTTCATCGATGGCGGCCTGTTCCTTCTCGTCGATGACCGATTGGGCGCCGATGCCCATGAAGCCGCCGGTTTTGGTTTCTGCCACCTTGCGCGCTGTATCCATGATGAAGCGTTTGTAGCCGGCTGCGTCTGCCCGGCTGCCAGCGATCGCGACGGCGTTGGCCAGATATTGTTTGATTTCGGCGCGCACTTCTGCCGGGTCTTTTGCTTGGTAGCTGACCTGGTATTCTTTGGCGTCGCTGAGGTTTATATCTGTCATCGTTTCCAGCAGCTCATCCACCAGTTCGCCGTAACCGCTGCCGCCCGGTTTTCTGGCCAATTCAACCGCAAACTTGCTCGCCGTGAAGACTTCGCTGAATACTTCAAAGCCGCCGCCGCTGGCCGTCGATACGTAAGACGACGCCAAACCGGGCGCGTTGATGAGAATCTTCCATTGTTCCGGGCTGAACTGCTCTTTAATACTCATAATATCCTCCTTAAAGTATATCCCGTCACTTTATCAATTTGGGTTCCCCCGATTTCAATAACGGTTTATTAATACCTTGTATTTAACTCAAGTTGCTGCCCTGATAATAATCTCTGCGTCTGTTACTGCGAGAAGGGCGCTTTTTGCCCGACGAAGCAGTCTCAACGTCACAATCCGAGATTGCCACGCCTCGCCATTCTGTCGAGGCTAATGACAGCCAGACGGCAACTTGGATTATTTATTATAGTATAGAAACCAGGTTATTGATTGGGCGCCACGGTATGAATATCAAGCGACGTGTCTGGCGCTGGCCTGTGCAGCGCCAGCCGGAGTACCTCGCGGATTAATCCGCTCAACATCGTTTTTGCATTGAGGACGTTCACCACCAGACCCGTTTTACCGTCCGTTGCCTTCGAGGCGAGCCAGAGCGCTTTTTTGGCTGGCAGGTCTGGCTGGTTTCCCCACAGGCGAATGACGGTTTCCAGCGGTTTTACCTTTTGTTCGTAGCCTTGCACCACGTCAACGTGACGCAGCATATCGGTATCTACAAGGCCAGGATTGAAGGCGAAGATTCCTACACCCTGGCCTTTGTATTCTTTTGCCAGCGCCAAAGTAAAAGAGCGCACCCAGATTTTACTGGCGCCGTAGGCATTCTGAAACTCGACTCCTTTATTGCCGCTCCGCCCAAGAATGTTGATGAGTTTACCGCTGTGATTGGGCAGCATATACCGTAACGCGACCATCGAACCGTTGTAAACCCCCACGATGTTCGTATTGATCAAACGCATGAAGTCAGCCGTTGCAATCGCGGCCGTTGGCCCATAAGGAACGGATAAACCGGCGTTATTGACCCAGATATCAATTTTGCCAAAGGTTTGAACGGCGAATGACCCCAATGCCTCAATTTGTTTAAGATCGCCTACATCGCAAGGGATGCCAGCCGCCTGACCGCCGCCGGATTGAAGTTCTGCCAGGGCCTTTTCCAGCGCCGGTTGCGAACGACCTGCAATGACAACAGAGGCGCCCTCCGCAGTAAATTCTCTGGCAATGCCCAGACCCAGCCCGCGTGTGCCCCCGGTAATGACGGCAACCTTGTTTTCGAGTCTTTTCATGGTGAATACCTCTAAGGATTTTTTATAATATTACGGCGTTATACATTCAATTGATCCAATAAAGAAAGAACCTCGGCGTTTTCGGGAATGTCGGACATCGAATGTCCGTAATGCACGAAACGCGCTGTGCCAGCTTTATCCACGATAACCTGGGCGGGCATTCGCCCCAACTTGAAGAGGTTGACTTCCTGCCCGTACAGTTTGAGCACGCTGGCCTTCGGATCGGGCAGACCGATGAAGGGCAGGTCGTGCTTTTTCCAATAAGCCTGAAAAGCCTTTGCATCTTCCGGGCCGACGACCACCACCTGCGCCCCCCGTTTGACGAATTCCTGATAGTCCTGGCGCAACTGCGCCATGTGCCTCTGGCAGAACGGTCAGGTAAAGGTGCGGTTGAAGACCAGCAGTACGTGGGCTTTGCCGCGAAAATCGGAGAGGCGAACGGTCTCTCCCTTGAAATCCGGCAGAGCGAAATCAGGCGCAGGGGTATTGATTGCAACTCGCGACATGAGCTTACTCCTTTTGAAAATAAAGACCGGCGTCAGAGGGCGTTTCCACTCTTCCGTCCAGGTTTGACCAGCAGGAATGCCAGGGCAAGCGTCAGCGCTACCAGCCCGAAGGTGATCCAGGTGGGAACGGCCACTGCCGGAACGGCGGCATGCTTCACCGCAATCCCGATCAGCGCCCACAGAATCACCGCCGCATAACCGATATCCCGCCGGGTAAAATTCATCAGCGCGGCGATCACCAGCACAGCCGCCAGCATGATGATCATCCAGATTTCAGGGGCTAACCCGAAACGATCCCATTGGATAAAGTCGAGCACGTCGGTGATGTTGGCGACCGTTGCCACCGTGATCCAGCCCAGGTAGATGCTGAACGGCAGATGGACGGCCCATTTTTCGCCGGTTGATACCTTGCTGCGGTTGATTCCCAGACGCAGGTAAACGATGATGAGCGAGGCCAGCAGAGTCAGCATGGCAATCAGCGTCAGCGGGAACTGCTCGTAGTGCCAGAGGAAGATCCAGGCGCTGTTCGCCAGTCCGCCCAGGGCGATCCACCATCCCGCAGCGCGCAGGCGGGGGTTTTCGCGTTGAGCGGGCAGGGCCTGAAAGATGGCGCAGGCGATCAACCCCACGTAGATCAGCCCCCAGATTGAGAAGACGTACCCCGCCGGAACGAAATAAACGTTGAAGCGGTCGGAAATTTCTCCGGTGTTTAGCCCGTTGATGGGCAGGGCATTGGCAAGGATATTGATGATGATGGTAGCCAGAATGGATAGCGCCACACAAATTTGACGGGTAATATCTTTCATTTTTTCACCTTTACTTCTGATAGCGGAACTGGTTGGCGCAATGAAAACGGCGAAGACTCAATCGCTTCAATATGGAGTAAGTTAATTTTACTGTTTGACATCTGCGTTTGCAAAAAAATGTATAAGGTTAAACTCAAGTTGCTGCCTTGGCAATAATCTCTGCGTTTGTCACCGCGAGAAGGGCGTGATTTGCCCGACAGGCCGTCTTAACGTCAAAAATTCGGCACAATGACTCCAGGCGGCAACTTGGATTACGGTGTTAACTCGTCCACGGATTTCTGGATTGAGCTTCTGCGCGGGGCATTTCACCGGCGGAACCTATGCTGCGGCGAAATTTACTGGATTCCAGAGTTGCCTGTTGCGTATAGGTGAATAATGCCCTGCGCGGCGAATAAAAAATCAAAACGCCTGAGAGCGGTTTGGGTTTGCTGACTTCTTTTATTTATTGCTTATGAAAAGGGATGGACAATCGAAATGAGAAGCGTTAATTGGCGCTCTTTCCTTTTCTTGTAAATCTTATCAATTCAGCCGGGATATCCAGAAGGCTTACCTGCTTTTCGGCTGCCCCGATTTCCCAGGCAACCTGCGGCATGCCATATACCGTAGAACTGGCCTCATCCTGGGCCAGTGTGCGCCCCCCTGCCTGGCGGATATGCAGCAATCCCCTGGCGCCATCGTCGCCCATACCGGTCAATAGGGCCGCCGCGGCATTTTGACCAACGCGCTCTGCCACTGAATTGAACAGCGCGGCCACTGATGGGATATGCCGGGATATTTTTTCGCCGGCTATCAGGCGGACCTTATATTCACCGCCTGAACGATAAACCTCCATGTGCTTTTCGCCGCCTGGCGCAAGCAGGGCCAGCCCCGAATGAATGCGGTCGTTATGCTTTGCCTCTTTGACCTGCACAGTTGAGATATTGTTCAGTCTTTCTGCGAAGGCAGCAGTAAACCCTGCCGGCATGTGCATAACAATAACGATGCCCGGTGAATTTGCGGGAAATAGCGGCATAATATTCGCGAGAGCGGCGACGCCCCCCGCTGATGCGCCAATGGCGATGACGCGGTCGGTCGTTTCCGATAGAGCGTAGTCTGCCTCCGCCTCTGCCGCTCTCGCTGATGTTATTTTGGTCGGCGTCTTCCTGACGATTGGTCTGACCATCATTTTTGCTGCTTCTTTCACGCGCTCTGTGATTTCCCCCATCATCACGTTGATCCCATCCTCGATGCCCAGCCGGGGTTTGGCAACGATGCTCACTGCCCCTGCTGCCAGGGCATCCAGCGTGACCTTTTTACCCTCTTCGGCGAGGGAACTGACTACCACAGTGGGTATAGGATACTGGGCCATCAGCTTTTCTAAAAAGGTCACGCCATCCATTTGCGGCATTTCGATATCCAGCGTTATCACATCCGGCGGATCGCGGTTGATGATATCCGCCGCGGCGTAGGGGTCGCGCGCTGCCCCAATAACCTCGATCTCCGGATCGTGAGATAGACCAATTGTGAGCAGTTTTCGCACCAGCGCCGAATCGTCGATGATCAATACGCGAATCTTTTTTGCCATAATACTTTGCTAAAATTCTCCATAACCTCGTTCATCGTGGTCCAGGTTCAGGCGGTTAGCCGGCTGGGTCTCGTGCGCCCTCTGTCCGCTCTTGGCCAGGATGCGTTGCGCTGCGCTTTTTGAGGAAGAGTGCGCTATATTGCTGGCGGCAAAACTCTCCTGCGCCGATTTTCCCTCGCGTTTCTTTAGCCGGAAGCGTTCCACCTCCTCGCGCAGGCGGTCTGACAGGCTGCCCAGTTCATCGGCAGTGCCGGAAAGCTCTTCGCTTTGAGCGCCGCCAGCCTGGGCGCCCTGGTTGATTTGCGTAATCGCGATCCCGATCTGCGAGAGAGCCTGGCTCTGTTCTTCGCTGGCCGCCGATACCTCGGCAGCCATGTCGCGCAGTTTGATAACATTGCGCGCTGCGTTTTCCAGAGAGGTTGCCACTTCATCTGAAGCTTTCACACCGTCTTGCACCCGGTTGATCGAATTTTCGATCAGGGCGGCGGTCTCTTTGGCGGCATTCGCGCTGCGCTCGGCCAGGTTGCGCACTTCCTGAGCTACCACGGCGAAGCCGCGTCCGTATTGTCCGGCGCGGGCGGCTTCTACGGCCGCGTTGAGGGCAAGCAGGTTGGTCTGGAAAGCGATATCATCGATGACCTTCATGATCCTTGATATCTCTTGTGAAGATTTGGCGATGGCGTCTATCGAAACAGACATCGTCTTCATCTTGGCCTGGCTTTCGGCGGCTAATTCGGCGGTTTGTACGGCAATCTGATTTGCCACGGCAGAATTCTCCACGTTGGCCTTCACCTGGGAACTGGTCTCTTCTACATTGGAAGAGATTTCTTCGATGGATGCGGCCTGTTCCTGGGCGTTATTTGAAAGGTCTGCGCTGGCCGTACGCACCTGTATCACGCTCTGGTTAACCTGCTCTACCACCATGCTCACCTGCCAGAGTGTATCGTTGAGGTTGCTAATCGCCTGATCGATTCCGGCGCCGCTCTCCTGCAGCCGTTGAATCATCTTATTGAAGGATTTTGCCAACGTCCCCATCTCGTCGCTGGAGGAATACTTGACCGGTTGGGTCTGAATGGTAAGCTGCGAATTCAGGTCACCCTTTGCCAACGCCTGCGACACTTCGAAGAGGGCGCTCAGGTCTTTTTCTGCAATATCTTCAGCGGTTTTCGCCATCAATTGGGCCGCTCTGGAAATTGAACGCGCCAGGAAAAAGGCAATCAGCAGGCCGAAAAGCACCGCTACGGCGGTTACGATATAAATTGTATTGATCGCCACGGCGGCATCTGCCTCGCTTTCGTCGTAAGCCGCTTTGGCCGTATCGGCATTGAGTTTCTGCAACGCAACTAATGAAGCGTCCGCTGAATTTATCTGTGGAACAATCGTTTTGTCGAGCAGTGCCATTGCCTCTTCGGTTTTGCTGGAACGACTTAGAGATAGGAATTCCTTGTAAGAAACCTGCATTTCTGCCCAGTCAGCATCAAACTGTTCCAGCAATTTATTTTCTTCATCGGTAAGGTGTATCTTACGGTACGCTTCCAGCGAAGTTTCTATTGATTCAGTCTCGCTGGTTAATTTCGTTTCGTAGCTATCCTTTACATCGCTCTCTTCTACCATCACATGCCGGATGAGATAAACGTAGTTCCTGATAAAAGCTCCCCGTAAATCGCCGAGGTGCTTAATTGCCAGCAGGTCGTCCGTGTACATTTGATTGAGCCTGCTGTTCATTTGGGCAACGTTGGAAATGCCAAAATAACCGACCACACCGGTCAATGCCAGCACGATAATAAAACCTGCCAAAAGCTTAATAAATATATTAATCTTCATTTTTTTACTCCTCCGCGTCTTTTTCTGCATTTTTAATTTCCTGCAAAGCAGCGCTGATCTGCTCCGCCTGGATTTCTTTATCTTCTATCAATCGTTCTACATTCAAAATGACAGTGAAGTTTTCGCCGATTTTGCCCAATCCAAGGATGAGACCCTTTTCGCCGCTCTGCCAGCGCGGGGGCAAGTCGATGTTTTCAGGCGGGATCGTGACCACATCGGTGACGCGGTCCACTACCAGAGCAGTGGGGATGTTCTTCAGCATCAGCACGATCAGGGTGGTTCTGTCGTCGTATTCCCGCCAGGGCAACCCAAAGCGCAGGCGTGTATCCATAACAGGAATGACTTTTCCACGCAGGTTTATCGCTCCGCGAATGTAAGCCGGCATATCCGGTATAGCCGAGATACGCTGCATGCCAACAATCTCCGTCACGTAGCTGATGTTAACTGCATTCATTTCGCCGGCCACTTCGAAGACCATGTACATATTTTCCACGTCTTCGGTGTCAATCCCCAGAAAATCTTTTTCGTTCATAGAGTCTCCTTTTCAGCAATTCAGCACCGCATCCAGGTTTAACATCACCCCAATCCTGCCATCTTCCAGCAGAGCGCAGCCGCTGGCATTTTTGGAGTTGGATAATAAACCTTGTAATGGGTGAATAAGCGTCCGTTGCTGGCCTAAAAGTTCTTCTATTGCCAGGGCGCACATCTTCTGATTCTCCCCTTCCAGCACCACAGCCAGAGATGGCAGCTCGTCCTTTTCAGGCGTTAAGAGACGCAGGGATACCAGCTCGCCTTCCAGCTTGACGAAGTAATCTTTGCCTTCTGCTGAGGAACGCACCAGATTCTGATCATTCAGGGTAACAATCCGGCGGATTGAATCGATCGGAATAGCGTAATAGATATCACCGATGCGTACATTCATGGCATTGATGACCGTATCTGCGCGTGCGCCCAGAAGATGCGCTTTATCCTGCATATCATTAAGGGCATTGCCCATGTTCATGCTCACCTGTTTCATCGATTGGAAGTTCTTTTCCCAGTCTTCCAGCATATCGTTCATCTCTGCTATGGCTTGTTCATCTCCGCTGGCAAAGGCGCGGCGCACGCACATTGCCAGGTCATTACGCGCCATGCGGCTGATCAGATTCTGTAAAATTGAATGATCAGCGATGATTTCTCCGCTGTATTCGAGTATCTCGTTGAGCGAATCCAGCGATACCATTCCCGCCTGCGCTGCTTCTTCAGCGGTTTCATCGATTACGATCTGGTCGCCCGTTGGAGGCGGTTCCACCGCCGGCTCTTCACCGAGAACAAATCGAGCTGGTCGCGGCGTCTCGTCCTGATCAACCGACTGACCGGGCTCATCTAACGCGGAAGGGCGCAACGCTTTCAGAGCCAGTGATAATTTTTTATACCTGTCTTTTAATTGCTTCAACTCCTTCTTTAACAAAGCTCCGCCGTGGGCCTCAATTCGGCGCAGGGTGCCCTCTAATTGTTCCAGCAACAACAGCAGGTCTTTATACCCCATGCGGCGGGCAGCGCGCTGCAGCGACAGGCAAGCTGCAAGGATTGTCTGGCAGGTTGTGGATTGTTCAGTCTGCTGTTGTTCACCTTGAGGTTTTGACTGGCTGGCGCTCAGACTTTGTAATGCTGTCTGCAAACGCTCCATCTCGGCGTCTGCCATCTCGAAGAAGATGCGCAGATATTGCGCGTCTGTTGCCGGGACCACTTTTTCTACGTCGGAAGGCAGGATGCTTGTGGGTATGAAAGCAGATTGCTCCTCCATTTGCTGATCATCAGGATTGGCGTCCTCTTCCTCTACATTTTGCGGGATGGGCGATTCGGGCGGCACTGCCCGCGGCGCATTCGCTTCACTCCCCTTTTTCCTGTCAATCAGTTCTTCCAATTGACGCACCATGTCTTCTGTAGTTTCGGGTGAGACATCGCAACGTTTTTCCAGCACCACAGCGAGCTGCTGACGTATCAGGTCAGTGGTTTTCAGAAGAATATCGATGATTTCTTCGTCCGCTTTCACTCCGGCGTCGCGCACCAGGGCGGCCAGGTTTTCGGCGTGGTGCGCCGTCTCTTCCAGCACGGATAGCCCCATCATGCGCGCTCCACCTTTCAGTGAGTGAATAGAACGAAACAGAACTGCAATTTGTTCGGCGTCTGAAAAATTTTTTTCCAGGCGCAATAAGGCGTCTTCGGTAAGATCGAGATTATCGCGCTCTTCCTGGGCAAACAACTGCCACAACTCGTCCATTTCGGGCGAATTGACGTTATTTTTATCAGACAATTCAGGCGGTCTTACCATGGTTAATTTTTTCTGATGATCTGCTGAAAGTAAATGATCATTTCATACCCAGTACCTGATAGATCACTTGCCATAGCTCACTGCTGCTCTTTTCCTGCAGGTCGATAGATACCGACCCTGAAGGTTTTGCAACAACCGCATCGGCGCCAAGGCTGCGCGCCATCTGCGCCTGCGGCGAGCCGGGTTGAGCAATTGCACTCAGAATGATTACTTTGGCGTCGGTTTTAAGCCGCACGTGACGCAGAAACTCAAGCCCATCCATTTCAGGCATTTCTATATCCAGCAGAATGAGGTCGGGTTTTACCGTATCTAATTTTTCCAGCGCTTCTTTGCCATTACTGGCGAAGGCAGTTGCCTTAAAATCCGGATTAGAGTTGAGGAAGTTATAAATTACCAAACGCATTGTAGCTGAATCATCGACAATCATTATTTTCTTCTGCATTTTGCGAGCTCTCCTTCGTGAAGTACAGCGATTATGATATTATTTTTCTCCACACACCATTGGATACTTTTTTCCAGGGTGATACGACGCCCAAGAGGGTTTCGGTTACACTGGTGAGCAACCAGCCGCCTGGTACTGTAAATTCGTATAATCTGTTTAAAATTTCCTCCTGTTGCTGCTTGTTGAAATAATAAAAAATGTTGCGACAGAAGATGACGTGAAAGCGTTTGCGAAAAGGCCATTCGGGGTTTTTTAAATTCAGGCGGCGAAACATGCACATCTCGCTGATGGCCGGAATAACCTGCCAGTGGTCTTTGTTGACGCATTTAAAGTAACGCTGGAGCACTTCATTGTCTTCTATATATCTCAGATTGTTTTTGGTATATACGCCTTTCTCAGCTTGTTGCAGCATTTTGTCGCTGAGGTCTGTGCCGAGGATGGTTGCCTGCCGTTGCGCCTGGTTTACGCCTAGGCATTCAGCAAGCAAGATGGCAATTGTGTACGCTTCATCTCCGCTGGAAGTCGCCGCGCTCCAGATACGCCAGGTTTCATTTGCGGGGAGCTCAGGCACAATGCGGTGCGTGAAAAAATGCAGGATTTCAGCTTCGCGAAAGAAATAAGTGTGGTTCGTGCAGGCAGTTTGAATGATGCGGGTTTCCAGGCCTGGGTTTTGTCGTTCTTTTATCAGGCAAGTCAGCTCTTCCAGGTCTTGAATGCCGGATTGGTAACATACTTTTTGCAAGCGGTGAAACAGATTGGTTTGTTTATTCTCAGGGAAGTGTAAACCTGTGCGTTCCATTATCCACTGGCGCATGTAATCCAGCGCGTTGCGTTCTGTCGCCGGGAGTTCCATGAGAGTGTTCCCGATCATCGCTTCTCCGTGAACAGGGTATCGATGTCAAGAACGATGGCGACCTGACCGTCTGCCAGCAGTGCACACCCGGCAGCGCCGCGGATTGTTTCCATTTGACCCGGCAGTGGTTTGACGATCACCTGTTGCTGTCCGATCACGCGGGCGAATTTCAATCCGAAAGCGTCCTTTTCGGTTCCCAAGACGACAACAATCCCCTTGCCATGATCTTCAACGGGGTTTTCAAAGCCCTTTTCTATCTGCATCGGCGCCGATTCCGCCTCGCCATAAATCGTGTGCAGTTGATAAAGAGGAATCCACCTTTCTTGCCATTTCACGATATTGTCGCCAATGGCGGATGCGCTGGCAATTTCCGAAGGAGTTGGACTGAATACCAGATTCACGGCATCGATTGGAATGGCATATAAGCGCTGCCTTTCTTCTACGATGAGGCTGTCTAAAAAGGCCAGCGTGAGAGGCAGATGCAGATTGATGCGCGTGCCTTTCCCGGCCTGCGTCTCGATTGTGATCCGCCCGTGCAGCGACTGGATCGCGGTCCTGACGACATCCATCCCTACCCCGCGTCCTGAGAGCTTGGTTATTTCCTTTGCTGTTGAGAAGCCAGCCTTGAAAATGAAGCTCCAGACTGTCTCATCATCCGGTTCTTCATTCTCGCCGAGAATGCCCTGCGCTCGAGCTTTTTTGATGATAGCCTGCCGGTCTAAGCCTTCACCATCGTCTGCCACAGAAATACAGATCTCACGTCCTTTTTGTGTCGCAGAAAGCGTGATTTGCCCGACAGGCTGTTTTTTGTTCGCTATGCGTTCTTCTGGCGAGCGAATCCCGTGATCGATCGCATTGCGTAGCAGATGCATCAACGGATCGCCTAATCGATCCAGCACGGCTTTATCTATTTCGGTGTCTTCGCCTTCGAGAATGAGGTTACATGGTTTCTTTGTCTGAGCAGAAACATCACGCACGATCCGCTCCATCCGCCGGAATAATTCTCCAACGGGCACCAGGCGCAAAGCGGAGGTGCGGTCCTGGACTTCACGCATCAATAGTTCGAGGCGGTGCGTTTTATTGATCAGTTTTTGTGATTTTAATTCTGTGATTGAAGCGTCGTGTGTTATTGAAAGAACTGCTAAACCTAATTCCCCCACGAGATCCTGCAAGGTGGATACTTTTTCTATTCTCAAACGTACAAAGCTATCGTTGTCCATCTCGATCTGTCAGCGTTTTTGGTAATATCAATGAGACCGATTAATTCCATTTTGATTTATTGAAAAGTGCTCTGTTTGGCGGGAAACTTCACTAAAGTATTTCCACAACCTCATGTCTCATTATAGAGACCAAAAAAGGGAGACGCTGTAAATGCGATATAAAGATAGTTATTTTTATCTGAAATTAATGGGTTATCTGGTGTGAAAATGGGACTTCACAGCAATCGACTGACTTCCAGGCGGATTCCCCCTTACCACTTTTCCTGTCGTGGGCGATACGTCGTTGTGGGCGGGCCAAATTGCCTGCGCAGATCGCGTAAGGCCGGCCCGAAGCTGGCTTCGAGAATCTCGCGATGCGTGTTCAGCATCACGGTGATATAGAGATCGTGTTTGAGCTGCTCGGTGATGGGCATGACGATGCCCAGATGAGCCGACCAGGCGGCCCGGCTTTCTTTCCCCATCGAGATGATGCCTGTTATGATTTCTTTTCCATCGATGCTGATGATCATCCAACGCCCGCCGTAATCTTCTTCGATTTCTTTTGCGCCCGGCTCGTGGAGGTAAACCTGGGCGAAAGGCAGGTCGAGGTCTCCGTAAGAGACGACCGATATCGCTACACCCCGCTGGGCGGCCGCCGCCAGCGCGTCGTAAATTTCTGCCGCGTCTTCTGCCCATATTCCCAGAAGAAGCACGTGCTCTGCCCGCCCGATGACCTCGCGCATCCGTGATAAAATCTCTTCGCGGCCGCGAATATCCCAGATGAGGTCCGTGGGCGTTTTCTGCTCCAGAAATTGCTCCAGTCCCTTTTCTGCCTGATCGAGCTGTTTCTCCATGATTTGGCGGCGAGATGCGATCAGCTCGGCGGGCGGCTTGGGCGCGTATTGAACCGGCTCGCCGTTGCTCACCAGCACGTCCCCTCGATCAACGAGATTCCCCAATACTTCGTAAATCTTGGAGCGCGGCACCCCCGAATCGCGGGCAATTGCATACCCGGTCAAGGGAGATTCGTGCAGCAGAGTCAGGTAGGCTTTGGCTTCATACTCGGTAAAACCGAGATTGACCAGTAGTTTTGAAATCTCTTCGCGCATGATTTTATTTTACTCTGTACTATTGACTCAGGCAACAGCAAGTGATATGATACCATAAAAGTAGCTACTACAGTAGCTACTAAACACAATCAATCAGGGCTTTCACAAGAATAATCACTTCCTGAAGAAGTTATCATCGCGAGCCGCCTCGCAGAGACGGCGGGGCAATTGGCATGGAGATTCGATGTCAGTCGCTTTGCGCAGCGTATTCCGCAGAGGCGCTCTTTCATCTCGGCGAGGCTCACTTCGTTCGCATGACAGCTTGTGGATGCAACGCCATACGACTTTGTGAAAGCCGTGAGTTAGTCAGTGAGGTTTAATCCTATGAATAAGCCAAATCCGAAAATCGCCCTCCTGTCTGTGCTGGCTGCGGTGGTGTTATGGAGCAGCTCGTATGTCGTCACGAAAGCGGGCGTGGCAGATATCCCGCCGATCACTTTCGCGGTCATTCGCTTTTTATTTGCGGCAGTTCTGATGGGCGGGATGGCGCTGGCCGGGCTGCGCATCGAGCCGCTGCCGCGCAACGAACTCCTCCGTCTGGCATTGGGGGGCTTTCTTGGCATCACGGCTTATTTCTCGTTGCAAAATCTGGGCGTTCAACGCACCTCCGCTGCCGATGCGACCCTGTTAGTGGCTTCTTTTCCGGCAATCACCCTGCTTCTGGAAATCCTTTTCCGCAAGGCAAAGGTCAACGTATTACAGTTATGCGGGATAGCCATTGCCTTTGGCGGGATATATCTGATCATCGATCCGGCGACGGCGCAGGCCGCACCGGGCCGTCTGGCAGGCGACCTGCTGCTGTTGGCTACCGGGCTGGCCTGGGCTTTATATAATTTTGCAACCGAAACGGTCGTGCGCCGGCATTCGACGTTTACGGTCATCTTCTGGCAGACGATATTCGGTACGGCGGCTTTGCTGCCGCTGGCGCTGACCGAAGTGAGTTCGTGGCAGCCGCTGAATATGACCGGTCTGTTGAACGCCTTATACCTGGGCGTTTTCTGCTCCACGGCTGCGTTCCTCCTCTATGGGTACGGGCTGAAGAGCCTGAAGCCGGCGCTGGTGGTCAACCTGCTTAACCTGGTTCCGGTGTTCGGGTTGCTCTTTGCAATGATCTTCTTGCACGAGAGGATCGGTTTGGCGCAGATCTTGGGCGGGTTGATCGTCATCGGAGGCGTGACGTTGAGCGTCAGAAGCGCCTATCAAACGCCCCAAGAATCCAGGGATCTCGATTCTGAGAAATTGAAGGTGTGATTGTGGAAGATAAATCCGCAGACTGCTTAAGCGGCCTGAGCGCCGGTCTTTTATGGCCTGAAGGTCTCCTTGAGAACAACAGCCGCAGCGATGGAAAGCTGCGGCTGCTGTAGTACATGAATTATCGAATCATCAGGCGGCGGCGGCCTTTTTACCGACGAGATAACCAAAGGTAAGGGCTGTGCCGTGAGAAACGCCCGGAACGGTAACCGGGTAATCCTGCAGGATGCGCCCGCCCATGTTGTTGCCGGCGGCGTACAGGCCTTCGATGGGCAGGAAATTCTCGTCAACCACGTTCATGCTGACGGGTTCGATCTTCAGGCCGCCGATGCATACCAGCATGGCGCCCGCCGAGAGCTTTGAGGCATAGAAGGGGCCCGTTCTGACCGGGAACAGGCGCGTCGGGGTCTTGTGGAAGTCTTCGTCAACGCCTTTATCGCAGAGCTCGTTGTAACGGGCGATGGAAGCCAGCGCTTTCTTCTGCGCCTCTTCACTCATCTCCAGCTTGGCCACCAGTTCTTCCAGCGTATCGGCCTTCTGGCAGCCGGCGTCGACCTCCTCGCGGCTGGTGACGCCGCTCTTGCCGATGGCCATGTTGTTTTCAAGGTGCGGGTTCTTGCTTTCTTCTACAACATAGTTGACCGAGCCGTGGCCAACTGGCATGAACGCAAGCTGTTCGGGGTACTTGTCGTCGAAGATCTGCCAGGCGTAGCCGTCCTTCTGGCGGTAGAGTTGAGAAGAAAGCTGCTGCCCGGCGACATCTTCGTTGCAAAAACGCTCGCCGCTGGTGTTGAGCAGCAAAAAGGGATCGCAGCCCAGGGCCGCGCCCAGGGTATGCGTCATGGGGGCGTGCGGGCCGTCATCAACCTTGGCGCCGGCCCAGATGCCCATCAGAATACCCTCGCCCACATTGGTCACGTTGCCCTTGGCGTCCTTATTGGGGAAGAAGCCCATATAGGTGCGCCCGCCGCAGTAGTACTTGACCATCTCTTCGTTGCTGCCGTAGTCGCCGCCAGCCAGGATGACGGCTTTGCCGGCCTCGAATTTGATATACTTGCCGTCCATATCCTGGGCGATGACGCCCTGCACGCGGCCTTCCTTGTTGGGGCGGATCAACTGCTTTGCCCAGGTGGAGAAGTGAAAATCCACTTTGTTCTTGAGGCAGATCTGGTAGGTCATCTCCAGAATAGCGCCCTGATCGGGCAGGAAAGTGAGGGTCGCTTCAGGGTAAACCGGGCTGTATTCATTGGCCGGGTCGAAGGCTTCGGGGTAAGGGAAGTGCAGCGAGCACAGGGTGATGCGTTTGTTGTCGTAGGTGGTGGCAAACTGGTCAATGTAATCCACCAGGTTCTGCTCCACGGCTGGTTTGAGCAGCCAGTCAAAGGCTTCGCCGGAATAATCGCGCCAGTAATTCCACACGCGCTGGTCGGGGCGGTAGCCCATTTCCTTCATCAGGTCGCCTACCGCTGCGTTTCCATCGAATACCATGTTGTGGTCTTTATGGAATTGGCTGCCGTTGATGCCATACTGCCCCGAACGATACTGGTAGCTGGTGGCTTTTTCAATGACGGCCACGCTTGCGCCCTGCTCAGAGGCAGAACGCGCCGCGCACAGGCCGGCAACACCGCAGCCGACGATGACGATGTCGGCCTTCACGGTTTCGCTGATTTCGGAATCGGGGATGGGATCGGGGGGAATGAGGAAGCTGGGCGTGGCGTTGCAGGCCGCTCCCGTTGCGGCAGCGCCTCCGCTGGTTTCGGCAGTTTCTGGGGTAACTTCGGCGACTTTAGGCGCGCAGGAACCGAGAATGCCGGCGCCGGCGACGCCAATTGTTCCAACCGCTGCCTTTTTGAGGAACGATCTTCTACTGATTTTGGTCATACTTCACCTCCATACTGATTAAATTGTGGGATAAATAAGGGGATTGCTCTTCCATAAAGAAAATTATACCGAATCGGCTGACTTATTCAATCGATTATCCATTATTCTCATTTATGTCACAGCTTTAATTTAACGTGAGTTTGGGATTGGAAAAATTTACTCGTTGCTGTCACTGCGAGCCTCGACAGAATGGCGAGGCGTGGCAATCTCGGATTTTGATGTTGAGACTGCTTCGTCGGGCCAAAAGCGCCCTTCTCGCAGTGACAAACGCAGAGATTATTGTCATTGTTCTTGCGCGGCCTGAAAGGCCGCAGCAATCTCTTCCGTGTGGTGAAGAACGTTTTTAATCACTCCACCAGCTTAACATCCAGCGAACTGGCGGTGAGGGTCGCTTTGCCGGCGTTGAACCAGGTGTGGGTCATTTCCACCGGCCCTTTTGAACAGAAGGTGATCGAGACGACCGATATCAGGTGATTGGTAGAGCCGGTCCAGCTTTTGGCAAGGGTTTGCGGCAGGGGGGTGAGCGATATTTCGTAATGGGTATTGAAAAATTCTTCGTTCGGGAAAATGCGCCGCAGCAGGCGGTAGACTGATGAGTCGCCGGTTTCCTGAATTTCGCGGGTCATATCCGCGAGTAAATTGGGGACAAGCGGCGTTGAAAAGAAGGACTGCTCGATGGCGATCATCTCCCAGGCTGAAGCGTCGGGCTTTTTCATCAAACGGCAGCGGGCGAGCATAGAAACTGTATCCTGATCGTCCAGGTCGAGATCACGCTTCACCCGGACGAAATCCCCGCCCAGGTCGCTCAGGCGGCGCAGGCCGGTTTCAGCGTCGATGAGTTGAGAGCGGCAATCGATCCGGCTGCGCTGGGCGATTTCGGTCAGCGACAGATTGTGACGGGTGAGCAGCGGGGGGCGTTCCGGCTCCTGCTGGACGATCTCGAAGCCCTTGTTGGGCAGGCGGCGCAGAAAACCCAGGCGCATCAGGTCGCTCATCACATAAGCCAGGGTGTTGCGGTGAATGGCGTTTTGCCGGGATAGTTCCTGGCTGGTTAATTTATCGCCCACGCAGAAGCCCGGACGCTCGGCCCGGATGGCGGCGATGATGGCCTGACAGGCCTGTTCGCGGATCGTTTGCGTTGAATTGCGGTCCAGATCAAGTACGTAATTAGGGGTAGGCGGCATAACTCTAAAACACTCGCGTAAGAGGATATAAGGATTATTCGGAGATCCTTTGTGATATCAGGCGGCGGCCGCCGCCAGCCAGGCGAATTCTGCCCTGCGGGCGGTCTGTCAGGCCGCGTTCCAGCTCCACCTGTCCCCGGTGGATCGTTTTCTCGTCCATGCCGGTGATTTGTGACATCAATCTGACGCCGCCGCGCCCAATTTGGGAGGCTTCTAGGGCGACGAACCAGCGTCGTTGTTGTTCGTCCAAATGGCTGACGAGCAGATTGATCATCCGGTGAAGTTTTTTGTCGGGGTGGTCGGCCTGTTGCTGGCAGATTGGGCATTGGCAGAAGCGAATTTTTGAGAATGGCATGAGTTTCTCCCGTTGGAAAACATTGCGATGAACATTGAAGAACGGCGGTTTTGTTTGTGATGCTTGACAAACGGAAGTTATTTATTTGATCCTGAATCGTACTGTTGCACAGTTGCATTGTTCAACGAAATTATTATAATAGAAATGACTGATCATTGCAACCAAAAACTATTCAGAGAGGCGGAATGTATGGGTAGCTATTTTCTTGCTCATGATGCCGGCACCAGCGGCAACAAAGCGGTATTGGTGGACGAGAACGGGAATGTGCGTGCGACTGCTTTTGTCGATTACTCAACCCATTATCCTTTTCCCGACTGGGCTGAGCAGGAACCGGAAGACTGGTGGACAGCTATCGTTCGTTCGACGCGGCAGGTAATGGAACAATCGGGAGTTTCCCCAAAAGAGATCATCGGCATTGCTCATACTACCCAATTGCTCGGAATCGTTCCGGTCTGCGGCTCATGCCCGCAGCCCTTGCGTCCGGCCATCATCTGGCTGGACGGGCGCGCTCCCAGGCAGGCTGATAAACTGATGCGCAAATTTTTGGGGCCGGGCGTCTTCGCCCTTTTTGCCGGCGCAGCGCTTTCGGGCAAGGATGCACTACCCAAGCTGCTCTGGCTCAAAGAGAAGGAGCCGGAGATCTACCACAAAATGGATTGTTTTCTTGATGTCAATGGGTATCTGACTTTTCGCGCCACCGGCGAGAAGGTGATCGATTGGTCTTGCGCTTCGGCCATCGGTTTTGATATGACCAAGAAAGACTGGCTGCGCGGCGTGGCGCAATACATCGGCCTGGATTTATCCAAATTCCCCAGGCTGGTTCGTTCCACTGAAAAAGTGGGCGGGCTGACGAAGGAAGCCGCTGACGCTCTTGGCTTGCTGGAAGGGACGCCTGTTTTTGGGGGCGGGGGCGACATTATGGGCGCGGCGGTTGGCGCCGGAGCCATCTGTGAGGGCGATGCTCATATTTACCTGGGTACTTCGGGTTGGGTATCTGTCACCACAAAAAAGATTTTCACCGGACACGACGGCGTCGTTTGCCTGCAATCGGCTGATCCTGAAAAAGTACTTCTCGTTTCAGAGATGGAAACCGCCGGCGCCTGCCTGAAATGGATTGCTGATAATTTTTATCAGTCGGAAAAGGCCGATCCTAATATTCCCAACGTGTACGCTCTGATGGACCAGAAAACGGAAACGATACCGCCTGGCTCTGACGGGTTGATCTGCACCCCCTGGATTTACGGCGAACGCTCGCCCGTCACCGATGTGTGGGTGCGCTCCACCTTTTTCAATATCAGCGCCGAACATACCCGCGAGCACATGATGCGGGCAGTCTATGAGGGCGTCGCCTATAACCTGCGCTGGATGATCGAGGTGGTCGAGAAGCAGTTTCACTACTCTGTCCCCGTATTGCGCCTGATCGGCGGGGGAGCGCGCGGCAATCCCTGGATGCAGATTATTGCCGATGTGACGGGGCGAAAAGTGGAGGTTGTCGCCAACCCGCTGGAAGCCGGTGCGGTAGGGATTGCGCTGACGACCGCAGTCGGCCTGGGAATATACCCCGATTTTGCCAGCCTTAAGAAGGTCATCCGCGTTGAGCGCAGATTCGAGCCGCAATCGTGCAACGCCGAATGCTACTCAGAGCTTTTCCGCGCCTATCAACGCCTGTACACCTGTCTGCACGATCTGTATCGCGAAGTTAACGATGCGCGTTTCAGAAAATGTCAGGAATGTTCGTAACCCTCATCTCATTTTAAACAAGGAGACTCTTTATGAAAATCAGTCCTCAATCCATGCCAATAGCATTGCCGGATGGCGTCGATTATTCCGAGTACGTCATCGTCACCTATATTTGCTCTTTCCCGCGCAACGTTCCGGTGCCGCAACTGGCGCCTGCCCTGGCCATCGAACAGTCGACCGGAACCTGGGTTGCCGTTCCGGGCGAGACGGAAGAGGTGCGCCGCAATCACATCGCCAAGGTAATCGGCGTGTACGAAGTCCCCGATTACGAATGGTCGCTGCCCAAGGAAGTGGAGTTCCGCGATTACGTCATTCAGCTTGCTTACCCGGTGGTGAACATCGGCTCGCAGATCCCCATGCTGCTTACCACGGTGGTGGGGAATATCTCGATGGCCGGACGCCTCAAAGTTTTGGATATTCGCTTCCCGGAAAAATATGTAGCCGGCTTCCAGGGCCCCCGCTTTGGCATCAAAGGGATTCGCGAAATCCTCGGCGTTAAGGACCGCCCGCTGCTGAACAACATGATCAAACCCTGCACGGGTTACTCGCCTGAGGTGGGCGTGAACCTGTTCCGAGCGGCGGCAATGGGCGGCTGCGACATTATCAAAGATGATGAGCTGATTGCCAACGCCTCCTTCAACGCGATCAGGGATCGGGTTAAGCTCTACATGCAGGCCGAAAAACAGAAGTTTGAAGAAACCGGCGAGCATACGCTTTACACCGTCAATGTGACTGACGAAATTCCCCAGGTCTTCGAGAACGCCCATCGCGCTGTCGAACTGGGCGTGAATGCGATCATGGTCAACTATCTGGCGACGGGCTTTACCGTACTGCGGGCGCTGGCGGAAGACCCCAAGATCAACGTGCCCATTTTGGGGCACATGGATGTGGCCGGGGCGCTGTACGAATCAGAGTGGCACGGGTTGAGTTCGCATCTTGTACTGGGCAAACTGCCGCGCCTGGCCGGGGCGGATATCGTCGTTTTCCCGGCGCCCTATGGCAAAGGCCCTGTGCTGCCCGAAAAATTCCAGCGCGTGGCGCAAAACCTGTCCTTCCCCCTCTACCAGCTCAAACCGACCTTCCCGATGGCCAGCGGCGGCATTACCCCCAAGATGGTGCCTGCCGTAATGAAGGACCTGGGTACGGATATCGTCATCGGTTCGGGCGGCGGAATTCACGCCCACCCGCAGGGGCCGATTGCCGGGGCAAAGGCTTTCCGCCAGGCGATCCAGGCGACCATGCAGGGTCGCCCGCTCGAAGAAGCCGCCGAGGAATTCCCGGAATTGAAAGTGGCCCTGGAAACCTGGACGGATCCCTTCGGCAAGGGAATAGGGATGTAGCTTATGGTTGAATATCCTTACGCGATCTCACAGTGGCATGACACGGCTCAAATCTATGCCCGTTTGAACGACCTGGTCAGGCAGCCGCCCCGGCCCATCCGGCGGGATAAGCTGGCCGAGTACCAGAAATACTTCGATGAAAAGTGCCGAAAATCCAAAGCCATGACGGATGAAGCGAAAGAGTACATTCCGGGCGGCGTGCAGCATAACCTGGCTTTTAACTTTCCTTTTCCCCTGGCCATTGACCGGGCTGAGGGCGCTTACCTGTGGGATGTGGATGGAAACCAATATTTCGATTTTCTTCAAGCCGGCGGGCCGACCGTTCTGGGCAGCAACTATCCGCCGGTCAGAGAGAAAGTGTTTGAACTGCTGGCGCACTGCGGGCCGGTCACCGGCCTTTTCCACGAGTATGAGTTGAAACTGGCGCGCCTGATTCGCCAGTATATGCCCTCCGTCGAAATGTTTCGCATGCTGGGTTCCGGCACCGAAAGCGACATGGCGGCGATCCGTCTGGCGCGCACGTTCACCGGCAAGAAGAAGATCATCAAAGTCGGCGGCGCCTACCACGGTTGGAGCGACCAACTGGTGTACGGCCTGCACATTCCGGGTACTGGCCGCTACGAAGCTGCCGGAATTCCTGCCGGCTGTTCACGCGACACTCAGGAATTTTATCCGAACGATTTGAATCACCTGCGCCGCCTGTTGAGCATGAATCGCTTCAGGGGAGGGACTGCCGCGGTCGTGTTGGAGCCGCTTGGCCCCGAAAGCGGCACCCGTCCGGTCTATCCCGATTTCAATCAGAAGGTGCGCGAGCTTTGCGACGAATTCGGCGCGCTGTTGATCTTCGATGAAGTGGTGACCGGTTTCCGCCTGGGAATGGGCGGCGCTCAGGGATATTTCAAGGTCAGGCCCGATCTGACGGTATTCGGCAAATGTGTGTCGGGCGGTTACCCTATGGCTGGCGGCCTGGGAGGACGAAAAGAGATCATGATGCATCTGGCGGCCGGCATCGGCGGCAGCAACAAACGCGCCTACGTTGGCGGGACGCTTTCGGCCAACCCGCTCAGTTGCGCCGCCGGTTATTATTCGCTGCTTGAGATGGAACGCACCAACGCCGCGGTGAAGGCCGGACAGGCGGGCGACCGGTTGTGCCAGGGCCTGCAGGCAATCATCGAGCGCCTCGGCCTGCCCTTTGTGGCTTATAATGAAGGCTCGATCGTTCACCTTGAAACGGCCGGCACGATGCTGCTGGATTTCAGAAACCCTTTGAAGATCGCTCGTGAGTTAAGCCCGCGCAAGCGCATGATGGAAGAGATGGGCATGGCTTATACTTCGCAGGGGATGATTACCCTGGCGGGCAGCCGCATTTACACGAGTATGGCGGATACAGACGAGATCATCGATGAGGCCCTGAACCGCTTCGAAACGGTGTTGAGCAGCGTCGGCTGATCTGAATCGATTTTAGCCAAAAAGCGTCCGGATTCAAATAATCCGGGCGCTTTTTTTTTAGATCGATGCGTTCACTCCTGCGCTTTCTGATAACTTCGCTTCAGGGACGGCGGCAATGGTTCTATTTCTACGAAAATATCAGGATTCGCCGGTTCCTCTCTCCAGTGGCGTTCGCAGCGACCGGAGAATCAATGGCGTGCGCACGATGAGCCACACCAGGGCGATCCCGCCGGAGATCAGCAGCACCGAGGCAATATCACCCATGAAGAGCATGATGAATTTGAGCATGCCGCTCACCAGTATGGCCCCGGCAGTGGCTGCCAATGCCAGATTGAGAATTGCCGGTAACAGGATGTGAAGCAGCCACATCCGGACGGCACCAGGGCGGGGAATCGCTCCCAGCCGCCAGCGCTTCACTTTCCTGAGCGTGGCAACGATGACGACGATCTGGAGGAGTGGGAGGAGCAGGGAGCTGCGCAATGCCCAGGGGAGGAGACCCCATGAATCAGACTGGGGTGGAACACCGGCCAGCCGGAGCGCCGTGGTTTCTGCGAGCGCCCAGAGAGCGTAATTGAACGCCTGTTCATTGGCATTAACCAGCAGAACCATGGCGCGGTTCTGTTCCGGCAGAAGAGCCATGTAGGAAAAATATTCGGGCACTTCGCCGTCATGAAAGACGATCTGCTTCTGGTGAGGCTCGATAATAAACCATCCCATGCCGTAGTCGCCCTCTTTCTTACCAAAGGCGATTACCTCGGTTGCCGGCTGGTGCATCTGAGCGACCCCTTGCGGCGAGAGAACCTGCACGCCGGCGTATTTACCGCCGTTGAGCTGAGCGATCAGGTAATGGGCTATATCTTCAGTACTGGCGATGAGTTGCCCTGAAGGTAAAGAGCCGACCGGCACCGGCAGATTGGGCGCGGCGACCGGGTAACCGAACCACATCCGGTAACCCACTGCCAGGCCGTCCTGTTGCGCGGCGGCTTTGGATGTGTAGCTGTGCTGCATATCCAGGGGCGCATAAATGTGATTTTGGATGTAGCCGGCGTAAGTCTCGCCGCTGGCAGCTTCGACGACCAGACCCAGTAGGTTGAAATTCATATTGCTGTATTCAAAAGCCGAACCGACCGGGCGGGCGGGTTTGAAGGTTGCCAGAGAACGCGCCTGCCGCTCCGTAGCCCCCGGTGTATCATCAAAATTCCCCAGGGCGATCATCCCCGGAATCGACGACAGGCCGCTGGTCTGGTTGAGCAGGTGACGCACGGTGATCTGCGCCGCCGCCTGGGGGTCGGCGAGGGTGAACCAGGGCAGGTAACGTTGGACGGGGGCGTCGAGTTCAACTTTGCCGTTTTCTGCCAGTTGCATGATCGCCAGGGCAGTGAAAGACTTGGTGAGCGAGCCGATAAAGTAGGGCGTCTGCGGGGAAGGCGCTTCACCTCCTGGGCCTGTCACCCCGAAACCTTTGGTATGGACGATCTCATCTCCTTCGACGATCGCCAGCGATGCGCCGGGGATATTCAACGCCTTCAGTTTCTGCTCAATGTATGCGTCGATTTCCTCATAAGAAACGTTATCCACTGTATTTTCGGGAACTGCTTTTCCCTGGGCGAAAGAGGTTGGCAGTTCGATCGCCAGAATTAACCCGACCAGAACTGCCAGAGAATAAAATATGATTTTATTGATGCGCATTCTTGATATGCCTTGCTGAAAACAGGCTATTCCTGATCACACTGCGCCGGGATCAGGGCGTTTTCCACCGCCTGCAGGTAGGCCTTTGAGGTGAGGGTGGCGCCGCTGATAGTGTCCACCTGCAGCGACTGCGCGGCGATGACGCGATCGTAAAGCATCGCCGCAGATTCTTTATCCCAATTTTCGGCACTCCTGATGGATTCAATTTTGGCGACTTTCCCTGAAGCCACTGTGACCCGAACCTCGTTTGCTCTCCATTTATACATGCCCCCCTCATAGACTCCGGTGTACACGCCGTCATTCAATTGACTGAAATCCACCGCGTTTAACGGAAGGCTTCTGGCTTCCTTGTGTTCTTTCATCAGGAACGACCAGCCGATCCCTCCGGCTGAAGCCAAAATAACGACAACTATCAGTGCAATAATCCAACCACTCATTCTATGTTTTCCTTTCATTCTTACATTCTTTCTTCGGTTTATAGGATATTCAATCGGATGTTCTCATCCGTCTGAAAACGATCTTTGAGTCCCCTGGTAATAAAAACCTCGATCTTTGAATCTACCAGAACGGCTTCAACCTGGGGATAATTTTTCAGTAATTCAAGCCCCTTGTCCATCCCTGCGACGAATACCGCGGTAGAAAGGGCGTCTGCTGCCATCGATTTTTCTGCAATGATGGTAACGCTGACCAACCCGGATTCTGCCGGGTATCCGGTCAGTGGATTCAGGATATGGTGGTAGCGTTTTCCGTTATGACCCACAGCATAGCGCTGGTAATCTCCTGAAGTAACAACCGACTGACCGGCAACCGAGACGACGCCGATCAGGCGTTCCTCCTGCCGGGGATGCTGGATGCCGATGCGCCAGGGAGAGCCGTCCGGCTTCGTTCCCAGGCTGACGACGTTCCCGCCGAGGTTTGAATAAGCCGATGTGACGCCAAATCCCCTGAAAATTTCCAGCACCCTGTCGCCGGCGTAGCCTTTCCCGATGCCGCCCAGGTCAATGGATTGCCCCACGTTTTTCAGGCCGGCGGTCATTTTCCAGGGATCGAGGATTATGTCTCGATAATTCACCAGGGTAAGGGCCTGCCTGATGCTTGATTCGTCAGGCGGGGTAAACGAGTCTTTGCCGCTATTCCACAGGGCGACTAACGGCTCCAGGGTTACATCGAAGCATCCCTGAAAATGCCGGGAGAATTCGACCGCCTTTGACAGCACTTCGCCGGTTTCCGGGCTGACCTTTTCGCTTTTTACCCCGGCAGAATAATTGATCCGGCTGATGTCGCTGTTGGGTGCAAACCGGCTGAGTTGTTCTTCTATTCGCTCAATTTCCATGCAAACGTCTGCAAGGCTTTCTTCGGCGTACCTGCCAAAAGCTTTATGGGTCATAACCGTGCCCATGGCGCAGTGGGTTTTCTGGGCGACCAATGGATTTTCCAACAACATACTGTCCTTCACTTTTTTCCACGATCCGTTGCCAACTTCGAGCCGGGCGCCAAACCGTTCATAATGAACTCCATCAGGTATTCCTGAATTTTGGGAAAGTATTGCAGCCCGATTTCGTCCTTGTGCGTGTCTATCGTGATGATGGACGTAAATATTGCCATGATCATCTCGCTGTCGATATCGGCTCTCAATTTCCCTTCGGCCTGCCATTTTTTGACGATCTCAATGTAACTCTGATACATGAAATCGACATGTTCCAGGCCGTTTTCTTCGCGATATTTTTCTTCAATCTTTGCAAAGACGTCTTTGTTGTACCATTCCTTCAGGATTGGATTGGCAGCCATGCCTTCCATATTCCGCCGCATCAATTCCTGGATGACGCTGAAAGGGTCGCCGTTCGGATCGACGGCCTCCAGGATTGACCTTTTCAATTTGACGTTTTCTTCCAGAAAGAGATTCATGAAGAGTTTGTCTTTGGAAGGGTAGTAGAGGTAAAAGGTGCCGGCGGCGATGCCGGCCATTTTTGTGATGTCGGATACGTTGGTGTCTTTAAAGCCGTTCGCGCTGAACAACGCCCGGGCGCATTTTAGAATTTCTGCCTTCTTAACTTACACTTTTTATTTGTATTCTTGCGGCTGCATGCGATTCTCCGCTGGATTTAGGGTAAGCATTGATTATTGCAAATAATGAATGAATATTTATTTATTCATTCATTATTTTAACGCCAAGGGATTATTAAGTCAACTCTTTTACTGAAAATGATGAATGAATAAATAAATAT
>CAZDAW010000007.1:0-67110 GCA_964503685.1 uncultured Anaerolineaceae bacterium
CGGAGGATTTCCTGAATACCTGGGGTAAATCTTTGCTCACCCAGGATCCTTTCGTGCAATAAGCCCGATGAGGCGATACTACTCGAAGATGCCATTTTTTAGCGGCAGCCACCAGGTGAAACCAAAGGCCATATTCATAAACATCGTCACCGCATCTGACAGGCCGTGTTCTCGACCAATTTTCAGGGCAGTGTTCGATTCGGCCAGATGCAACAACACAACGCAGATAATGATCACTTCTCCGGCAATTTTCCATTCGGTAAACAGTAGCAATCCCAGGCCCACCAGATATAAAGCCCCCGTACAAATCATCAAAAAACCCCAGAATATTTTAGATAAGGTCATTACAGCCTCCTTCACCAATTATGGAAGAAATGTTGCCAGGATATTGCGATTTTCCGCGGCGCACAACGCCCTGATCTCCGCGGGAGTCAGCGGGTCGAAAGGCTCATAGATATATGCCTGCTCTTTTTCCGCTTCGTTGAGCGGGCGTGTTTCGTAACAACGATCTTCGTGGCGCAGGGGAATATCGATGCGTTGGCCGCTGCGCAGCAGCGCCTTGCGCCGTTCGCAAACCTGCAACGTGTCGATGAGCGCCGGGATCAGGTATCGGTTGCGCGGTGAAATCACCGCGCAGGACGTGCCGCTCAACTGGTGGATGACCATGTGCGGCGAGTTGGGGAAAGGCATGCATCCATCCACATAGCGGTCAACGATACCTTTGAGATGATGGGTACAGGTCCCTATAGCCACTTTCTTTCCCTTCAGGGCAGCAATCTCGCCAACCGTATAGGGTTTACCTGTCGCATCGTAATACACCACACCTCCCGCATAATTAACGCCGCTGCCCAGAACGACTGTCAGTTGAAAGTCACGCTTCTTTCCTTCATAATACAGCATATCAAAAGCGTAGCGCGTAGTAGCCAGGCAACCTCCCCGGCACACATCTTCCAGCGCGCAAAGCTGCTCGCGGGTAAAACGCCCGCCGTCAAGAGAGACAGGCGCATTATTCTTGCTATGACCGATCAGCACCTTCACGTCAGGAAAATTCTTTTGCATCCAATCGCCCAACAGCGAGGGGTCAGCGGGATGAAAACGGACGATCTTTTCTTCGCCGATGATTTTCACCTGCGGGTCGTTAAAACCATCGTTATCTGCTATACGCATTAAGCGAATCTTCGCCGGATCAAAACCCATCAGGCGGGTGGCTACCCGGTCGGTTTCCACGCTCTGGTTGCCGCTGATAATCACCCCGCTCTGCACCGGGTCAACCGGCGCCGGGCAGTTGCCCTCCCCGCCCACAATCCCATCGATGATCACCAGGTCGGCTTTGAACAGGTGCAGCATATCAACCAGCTTCTGGTCAATGGCGTGATTGTGGTTGCGCTGCCTCAGGTTATAAGAGAGGACGCCCATGGCGTTCTTGAATCCGAGGGTCACGCCGGTATAGAGATTGGTCTTCAGCTTCGGTATGGAGATATAAAAAGCCCCGCCGTTCACCACTTCGCTGAAGAGGCGCGGTACGATTATTTCACACATCACCCGCGCCTGCGGCAGCAGGTAACGGTCAACCGGCTGCTCTTCCAGGGCTACCAGATCCACTTTACGGAATCGCGCCAGACGATCCAGCCCGGCGACGCGGAAAGCCGTCCGCGTCGGCATGCCCCTGCCGGATGATTCAGCGATGATGATGTTGGAAGTGAATTGCTGCAAAAAGACGACCACCGCGTCGATGACCCGCGGGTCGGTCGATTCGGGGTAGTCGCGCTGCGGCATGCCCAGGTCGTGAAAGACGGTGACCAGATTAGGTTTGATGATCACCTTGCGCCCGCGGACCCGATCAGTAAAATGGATTTCGGCGTCCAGCCTGTTCAGGTTCTCGAACACAACCGCCCGGATGGCTTGCACGTCTTCACGGGCTTCGTAAGCCGGCGAGCCATATTCACGCGGCAGGCAGACGTAATCCTGCATATAATCCAGTGGCCGGGCATGACTGATCACCACAACGCTATGTTTCGATTGTTCCAACATGACCTCCGCGTCACAGGGTAGATGAAGGATTCTAAAACATTTTACCTGTCACGCCAAGGATGCTATGCAATTTTGATACCAGATTCCCTCACCAGCTACCCTTCCAACTCCCACACACAATCTCCCAGCGAGAACTCGGAAAACACCGCCTGAAAGGACGAATCGAGCGGGCTGCACGCGTACACGCCGATGCTGGCGCGTTCGATGGGCCGGTGCATATGAAAGATGCGCATCTGCGCAAAGTGCTGCCCGTCCATAGAATTCTCGATCAGAAAATCCGGCCCGCGGCGGCTCAGACGGTAGGTCATGCTATGCTGCTGCGAATCGATATCGGTCGTCGCCCAATCCGAATAGCCCAGGTTGGTGACGACGCTGCCCAGGCGGGAATATCGTTCGTTGTCGTATTCGACCGACGCCTTAAACCAGTTGTCGGCGTCCTGATACAGAACAACCCCGCACTGGTCATATAATTTCGCCGGCGTCCAGGCGCATTTGACGGAGAAGGAAAACATCTCCTCGCTTACCGGCAGCACAAATGCATGGGCGTTATCGTGCTGAAAGCCGTAATAGGTGCGCTGCCAGAAGTCCGTCTGCGGATCAGTGGTCAAGGTCAGCGTTCCCTCTTCCGCCATCAATCGGGCCGGTCTATTGAGCCATTGAAATTGGGTAAAATCGAGTATCGTTGTCATTGGGTTCGTCCCTCTTTTCAATAATGAATCGCAGGTAATTAACTGCTTTCTACCAGCAAACCGGATATATTCGTCTAATATATCACAGAACGGCTTTAAATGATTCGCGACAGATCTCATCCAAACTGGTTGATTTTTTCGTTCATTTACTCCATAATGAATGCATTAACGACTCCACAAACAAAGGGATGGTTTATGAACAAGAGCAAAGGGAGCATTCTTGCAGTTATCCTGGTGTTATCGCTGGCAAGCCTGACGTGCAGCACGGCCAGCCGGATTATAAAGGGGAATAGCGGGACAATCAGCGACCTGACGTTTTGCGCGGATGTTTCCGACGAAGGGGAATGCATGGAACCCGGCGCGGCGTTCAACGGCGCTGAGGTAGTCTGGGCGCGCTTCGATTACCGCGACATGAAGGACGGTCAACGTTGGGGATACACCTGGAAGCAGGACGACCAGATCATCGAGGATTACCGCGACCTGTCCTGGGAGGACGGCGAGGAAGGCTGGGTGGCATATTCACTGGAGGATATTGATGGCCTGGAGGGCCGGTACACGTTCACGCTTTACCTCGCTGATGAAATCGCCGCTGAAGGGTCGGCAACGGTGAGCAGATCAAGCGCCAGGGTAAACCAGGATGCTGCGGCGTTCGGCACGGTGGTCTTCGCCAGGGATGTTTCCAATGATAATCTGCCGATCGGCCCGGCGGATGTGTTCGAATACGGGATCAGCGAAGTTTACGGTGTGTTCTCCTACGTAAACATGAGGCAAGGAGACGACTATACCGTTGAATGGCTGGGCAACGGCAAACCGATCCACCAGATCAACAAAGAGTGGGAATGGGATGAAAGCGGGATGTACTTTGCTTCGATATCGAACGCCGACGGCAGCCCTCTGGTCGAATCGACTTACACTCTGAAACTCTCTATAGCCGGACAGGTTTTACGCACCGCGTCGTTTAAAGTTATGCCCCCTGCTCAGGCTCAGGCGCAGCTTCAACTGGAACCTGAGGCAACGCCCCGGCCGACCACGCCAGACGAACTGGTTGATCCCGAAGCCAGGCATCTCTTTGATATGGTAGCCAACACGTCTCTGCCAGCGTTGACCAGCGTCGCCCAGGTCAACATGGAACATTCGGTGCAGATCAAGGTCGAAGATAAATGCGGCCCGGATGCGCTGGCCTGCTGGATCGAAAACTGCAACGACCGTTCCACCGGAATCATCTATATACCACCGCGCCGGTTGGGCGCCGAACCCGATTATATGATTGCCGCTTCATTAGCCCACGAAATGACTCACGGCGTGCAGTGGTTTTCAGGGATGAAGTGCGGCTGCACCATTGAGCGTGAAGTTCAGGCTTCGATTGCCAAGATCGATTACCTCCTCTACAGCGGCCACGAACAGGTGGCTTACGATTATTATGGAGATAGCGCGTGGGATGAAAACGGCAACGTCGATTTACGCAAGCTATGGAATATCGTCGAAGGGGTTTACCGCGAAGCTTACACCTACGAAGAATGCCCCGATTATTGACCGGAATACCTGGAATTAAATAAAGAGCCCTCCTCCGAAATCGGAAATCAGAGGAGGGTATGAGAGAAGATGCCCAATCGCAATCACTGCGTCAGGATCTGAGAGAGGAATAGCTTGGTGCGATCTTCCTGCGCCTTATTGAAGATTTCCTCCGGTGTACCGGTTTCGACGATTTGACCGGCGTCGAAAAAATACATTCGGTCGGCGACCGCCCTGGCGAAACCCATCTCGTGAGTGACTACCAGCATGGTCATGCCGCTGCGCGCCAGTTCGATCATCACATCCAGCACTTCCTTGATCATCTCCGGGTCGAGCGCCGAGGTCGGCTCGTCGAAAAGCATGATCTTTGGCTCCATCGCCAGAGCGCGGGCGATGGCAACGCGTTGCTGCTGCCCACCCGAAAGCTGTCCGGGATATTTGCGCGCCTGCTCTTCAATCCCCACCCGTTTGAGAAGTTGCAAGGCGATCTCTTCAGCGCGGTCTCGCTTCCACTTGCGCACCCAGATCGGCGCCAAGGTGATGTTTTCCATGACCGTCAGATGCGGGAAGAGGTTGAAATTTTGAAAAACCATGCCGGTTTCCATGCGAACTTTTTCGATGTTACGTACATCGTGGGTCAACTCAATTCCATCAACAATGATCTGGCCGCGCTGGTTCTCTTCGAGGCGGTTGATAGTACGAATAAATGTCGATTTACCTGAACCTGACGGGCCAAAGATGACCACCACTTCCCCTTTATGAACATCCATATCAACGCCGCGCAAGGCGTGGAACTGTCCGTACCATTTGTGCACATCCCGGCAGATAATGATTGGTTTCGTATCCAATGACTCTTTCACAATATTCCTCCAGAAATAGACTACCGCCTTGCATGAGCGCCCGAGCGGACTTCGAGGCGCAGGCCGATGTAAGACATCAGATAGCTGAACACCCAGTAAATAACAGCGACAAAGACGTAAACTTCGATATGAGCGCCCTGCGTTTCAGGTTGAGCCAGAATCGCCCTTGAAATACCCAGCAGGTCAAACAGGCCGACGATCAATACCAGCGTCGTATCGCGGAACATGCCAATGTACTGATCGATAATCACCGGGATGACCGACCGCAACGCCTGCGGTAGAATGATGAGCGTCATCTTTTGCGTCTCGCTCATGCCCAATGCGCTTGCCGCCTCGCCCTGACCTTTCGGGATCGCCTGCAAGCCGCCCCGCACAATCTCTGCCATATATGCCGCCGTGAACAGGGTGATACCGGCCATTGCGCGTACAATCCGGTCAACTGTCATGCCAGCAGGCAAAAATAACGGCAAAAGCACCTGCGCCATGAAGAGGACGGTAATCAACGGCACGGCGCGGATTAACTCAATATACATAATACAGAATGAGCGCACTGCCGGGAATTTAGACTGCCTGCCGATTGCCAGCAGAACGCCCATGGGAAAAGACAGGATCGCCGAAACCCAGCTCAACAGGAAGGTGAGCAGCAGGCCGCCCCAGAGGTTCGTCGAGATCAAACCAAAAGGCTGGCCTTCAGGCGCGAGTCCGCGCAAAATGACAATCACGGCAGGGAAAAACAGCATCCATCCGGCCAGAGTGACCTTGCCCAGTTTTGCAGCGAACTTCCAACCCAACCCCAAGCCGATCAATGCGCAAACGCCCATCCCTGCCCACCAGAGGCGGGTGGTCAAATCAAAAGGCAGGAGCGCCAGGGCGAATGGAAAACCAAACATGACCAGGCTTTCCAATCCCAATCCGCCGATCCATATTCCCCACGAAAGTCCGATCAGTAAACCGACCCCCAGCAGACAAACCCAGACTCGAGTCATTTCTGCCACCGGATACTGTCCCACCATAAACAGACGAAGGTTGATGAGGATCGCTTCCCAGCGCGCCTCGGTCAGCGCCCAGTGCAAAATACCCTTGGCTGTCAGATAAATCAGAACTAACATCCCAATTGAAACCAGCGAACTGAGTACATCATTAAAAAGGTTCTTCTTCAGCCACCTCAAAACGCTATATCGTTCAGTCGGCGGAGGTAAAACATTATCGGTCATTGTACTCATCGTTACCTCTCCACCAATTTAATCTTGTTGTTGTACCAGTTCATGAACAGAGCTGTCAGTAAACTGAGCGCCAGGTAAATCAGCATAACCAGAGCCATCATTTCAACCGCCTTACCGGTCATATTGATAATCGTCCCCGAAAGACCAAACAATTCCGGGTAAGCAATCGCCGAAGCCAGTGAGGTGTTTTTCGTCAGGCTCAGGTAATTGCTGGTCATCGGGGGCACCATCACCCGCATCGCCTGAGGAAAAACCACCAGACGGAAGGTCTGATAATTACTTAATCCGAGGGCATGGGCAGCTTCAATCTGATCAGGCGAAACGCTTTGAATACCGGCGCGGACAATATCAGCAATAAACGGGGAGGTACCCAGCACCAGCCCCAACAACAAAGCAGCCAGCTCAGGACTCATCCAGAAGCCCTTAGTAAAATTCAACCCCTTTAACACTGGCGCTTCGGCCTGAAAAGGCGCCTGCGGCATAACCAGCCAGGCAATCGCCGCGCCGACCAGGAACATTCCTGCCCCGATCGATGACGAGATGAATCCGTCGTGGAAAACTTTTTTGAACAGGTAAACGGCCAGCCCGATTGACAGCAATAGAATAACGCCGATCAGAATCAGGTAAAGTGTTGTCGTGGGCGTTGAGACTGGAACAGGCGTATAAATGCCCCGATTACAGATGAACACGCTGCCTGGCAATGCAATGGCATCAGCCACCCTTGGCAGGCTGAATAACATCACATAATATGAAGCAACAATAACCAGCAGCAATGGGATATTGCGCAAGATTTCGATGTACAGAAAAGCAATCCGGTTAACCAGCCAGTTCTTCGAAAGGCGAGCAACACCGACAATCAGCCCTAACACAGAGGAAAGTACATTCCCCAAAAGAGCAACAAAAATTGTATTTAAAACACCTGATATGATGATTTGTAAATTACTGCTTTCGCGATTGACCTGAGTGAAGCTGTGCGCCGTATCAAATCCCCCGCGATTAAACAAAAAACTATAACCAAAGGTTGCACCGGTTTTCTTCCAGGCAGCAACAAGATTTTGATAAAAGAATGCAACCAACCCCACCAGGATTAATGCAAATATTACCTGGACGAGAGCCTGTATAAAACGTTCATCTCTGAACAATGAATAACGATCTTGGGATGATTTCGGTCCAAATTCAGACGTGACGCCGGACATGCGATGAACTCCAGTCTTTTCATATTCAATTCCCCAACCCTCACTCCCGATCAATTCTTATTCAGGAGTGAGGGAAAATAAACTCAGGGGATTACACTACATCATTGACTGATCAGCGTAATGGCGGAGCGTAGAGTAAACCGCCGTCCTTCCATAAAGCATTGATGCCGCGGGAAAGATAAGTTTCGGTTGTTTCACCGAAGTTGCGTTCGTACATTTCAGCATAGTTGCCAACAGCTTTAATGACATTGTACGCCCATTCGTTCGGAAGACCAAGTTTGGCGCCCATCTCACCTTCAACGCCCAGCAGACGGCGAACTTCGGGATCAGTACTGTTGGCTTTCATATCATCGACATTAGCCTGGGTGATACCGTGTTCCTCTGCAATAATGGGAACATAGAAAACCCATTTAACAATGTCAGCCCATTGGTCATCGCCGTGGCGAACGTAGGGAGAGAACGGTTCTTTAGAAAGAGTAATGTCCAGGATTTCGTAGTCGTCAACATTTTTAAGTTTGATACGGTCAGAAACCAGCCCAGAGCGGTCTCCGGTAAGGGCGTCGCAGCGGCCCTGATCGAGAGCAGCATATTCATCCGGCGTGTTATCCATCAGCAGGGGTGTGTAGGTCAGGTCGCGCATTCCCATAGCGTCGGCAATGTTTGCCTCTGTCGTTGTGCCGCGGTCCATGCAGATGGTAGCGCCGTCCATATCCTCAAGAGTCTTGAAATTCTTGGCCTTGGGAACGATTAAACCCTGACCATCATAGAAGTAAATCATGGTCGGGGTCAATCCCAATTCAGTATCACGACCAAAGGTATTGGTTGAATTGCGGATAAGCACATCGGTGTCGCCATTTTGCAGGGTAGGGAAGCGCGTCTCACCGGTGGTGACGACAAATTCAACCTTCTCAGGATCGCCAAAAACGGCCGCAGCGATAGCCTTACTGTAGTCAATATCGAAGCCGCTGAATTTGCCGGCTGTATCGACATAACCGAACGCCTGTGAGGTGTTCTGAGTACCAACACGCACTTTACCACGCGCCTGAACAGCCTTCAACGTCTCGCCAAAACCGGCGGGGGCGGCAGCCTGTTCGGCAGGAGCAGCAGCGGCGGGTTCGCTCTGAACCTGTTCGGCAGGTTTTTGCTCTTGTGCAGCGGGTTGCGCCTGGGCAGGAGCAGGCGCAGCCGCCGGAGCGCAGGCAGTCAGCAGGAACGATAGAACAACAATGGTTACCAAAATCTTACGGAACATGATTATTCTCCTCTTTATTGTGTTGTAGTTAATAAAAACGTCTGGCGTATAAACTTCTCATTGAACAGCAGACTTCGCTTGCGGCTTATCCCCTGAGATAATTTGTAATAATCACCTCCTTCCTTCCCGTTGAGGTTTACTGTTATCTGGATTTCACTCAAATGATCTTTCTTCGATGATCGGTAAAGACGCCATACTCGATATTTCCGGCTGGCGTTACCCAGGCGCAATTCATCCGAACCGTGCTGAAGGCAAAACCGACGTTGCCGTTGATATCCATCGTGATAATTCCACCCTGCCCACCAGAAATACGGCTGACGAGCTGATTGACAACACGGTCGGCAGCGCTGTGCGCAGATAAACCGGCAGCCATATAATCGCAAGCCGATTTACTGAAAATGACTTTCATCAAATCTTCTCCACGCCCGGTGGCAGAAGCGCCGCCAATTCGGTCATCAGCATAAGCGCCGCAGCCGATCAACGGACTATCGCCGACCCGTCCGGGCATCTTATCAGGCGTACCGCCGGTCGAGGTCGCCGCTGCAATGCGCCCGTTCGAATCAAGCGCCACGGCTCCTACAGTATCGCCCGGTCCATTTTTGGGTTTCTTTGGATCCGCCATCAACATTTCGACAGGACAAAGCGGAACGCCATTCTGCCGGGCAAATGCTTCTGCGCCGCTGCCGACGAATAGACTGTGAGGAGTCCGCTCCATCACCATGCGAGCGACACTGATTGGATGGCTGACGCGCTGAATGGCAGCAACCGCGCCGCTATTCAGCGTCGCTCCATCAATGATAATTGCATCCATTTCAATTTCATTTGCCGTGTTTGGGTAAGACCCCCGTCCGGCGTCAAAAGCAGGGTCATCTTCCATCACATTAATGGCAATTTCCACCGCGTCCAATGCACAACCCCCTTTTTCAAGCACTGCCCAACCCGTTTCAATAGCCGCGCGCAGTCCATCGCGGCATGGAATCAACTCCGTGTCCATGATATCCCCTGCCCCACCATGAATGATTAATGAAGGTCGAATCATATAATCACCTACGCCAACAGAACTTCAACACCCTGATCTTTTAAGGTTTGAATAAAATCGGGATCAACTCCCGTATCCGTAACAAGGGTATGGATAGATCGGATCGGCGCGACCAACGATGTCGATGTTTTTCCGCATTTTGTATGATCGGCTACGACAATGACACTCTTCCCAATTGCCAGAATCGCCCGGTCAGTTACTGTCTGGGGCAGGTAGTCGTTTGTCAATCCATATATCGGGTGAATGGCGAGAATACCTACGATAACCTTCTCCGCCCTAACCTGGGTGAGCGCCATATCGGTGATATGCCCGATGGTAATCATTTCAGGCTGGTGTAACACCCCGCCAAGTGAAACGAGGGTGATATCCGAAGCCTGCGCAAGCTCTTTCATCACCAACATGGAATTTGTAATTACTGTCAATTTCTTTTTATTAATAAGGCGTCTGGCTACTTCCAACACCGTCGTGCCGCCGCCTAAAAATATTGTTTCCCCATCGTTCACCAAATTAGCTGCCGTCTGGGCAATCCTTTTCTTCTCTTCAATTTGTCTGTGCATTCGGGCTTCGACCAATAATTCAGTCGCTCCCGGCTGCGTCGAAAAGGCTCCTCCCCTGAAGCGGGATAACTTACCCAAACTGGTGAGAATCTCAAGGTCGCGCCGCGCTGTTGCTTCACTGATCTCAAACTCAGCGCAAATTTGTTCGATGGATACGCGCTGCCGCTGATTAACAAATTCGACGATGCGTTCCTGGCGCTTCAGACTGGGTTGGTTTTGAGCAATTGGCATATTCTCTCAACAAATTCAATCACAAAAGATAAGATTATCATGTTATTCAATCATCAATCAATCATATTTTTCTCATTATAACGATATTATTAGCCAATGTCAAGTGATATTTGATTGTTATATGATTGTATATATCTTTTTTGTGCAAATTTATGATCGTTATTCGTTTTCTGCTTGACAAAAAAAACAAATATTACTACAATTTCCCCATACAATTGCCTTCACTTACTTCAATATGCTGTTATAAATCCACATATCCATAAACTGACCCAACCAACCCCTAAGGAGCGCGAAAATGGAATTCACTGGCAATATGTTTACAACAATTTACGGACGAAATCTGGTTGCCGAATTACCCAACTTTGTTCACCGGCCCTATCTGGTTGTCACCATGGAAGATCTATGGCCCAAATTTGAGAAATACTTCGATAAAAATATGGCCGACGTCTATTTCGTCAATACGCTCGAATACGACGAATTGATGAAGGAAATGGATAAAATCCCTGACTGCAACAGTGTCATCGGTTTGGGAGGTGGGCAGGCTCTGGATATATCCAAGTTCATTGTATGGAACCGCCGCTTGCCGTTATTCCAGGTGCCAACTGCCATGTCGGTCAATGCTGTTTTCGGGCAGCGATCTGGCATCCGTTTTGGCAGCAAGGTGCGTTACATCGGTTGGGCTGTCCCCGAAGCCGTTTATATCGATTTCGGCGTGATCCAATCAGCCCCCAAAGCGCTCAACCGCTGCGGCGTCGGCGACATTCTCTGCTACCACACCGGCATTTACGATTGGAAGTTAGCCCACAAACTGGGTAAAACCGAACCGCAGTGGCCTTACGACCAGGAGTGGGTTGATCAATCGCAGGCCGTTCTCGATACAGTGATGGACGCACTGGATGACATTCACGACGTCAACGAAAAAGGCATTCGCACGCTGATGAATGCGCATCGTTGGGGTGGCTGCACTTACCACAATGCCGGTTGGAATCCACGTCACATTGAAGGTTTCGACCACTTCCTCTTCTATACCCTCGAATATTTAACCCACAAACATTTCCTGCACGGGCAGCCCGTTTGCCTGGGCGTCTATATCGGTTCAGCGCTGCAAGATAATGAAGCCGAGAAAATGCTGGCAGCCATCCGCCGGGTAGGCGTCGATATCCGCCCTGAAGCGATGGGCGTTACCTGGGATGATGTTGCCGAAGCTCTGCACAAAATCGCCTGGTATGTCGAAGAAGCCGGATTATGGTATACCAGCGCCAGCGCTTTGCCCATCACCGATAAATTCATCGATCACGTCAAATCACGCGTCATCGAAACATTCGGCCCCTGGGACGGAAAGATGATCGATTAGAACGATCATCTCTTTGGCATCTTGATATGTTATAAAAATGCGGCGTTGACGCCGCATTTTTTATAACAAGTTCTTTACCTGACCATTCCCGCTACGTTTTCCAACCGGGCAAACAATTCAGGCGTCAAATCGATATGCAATACCTGGGCAACCACCTGAGTCCAGCCGTGGACAAAATATAACCAGCCGTCTTCGACGCGCACTTTGCGGCTTTCCGCCTGTCGCTCAGCCTGGTGCATGAAATCCAATTCGCCGCGATAATTGAACTCCCAGGCAATCCCATTCAGTGGAAATACCCCGGCATCCGTGATCGGCGAACCAGGAGAATCTTTGCCCATTCCAGTAGCGTTGATCACAATGCTGCCTTCCGGCACACTCGCCATGATCTCATCATTACGCCTGGGGTCCTGGTTACAAATAAATGTGAATTTGATGTCTGACTTCTGCTGCTCGACCATCGTCCTCATCGCATCGATACGCGGCTGTGATCGGTTGACTGTAATAAATTCCCTGGGCCGGTCGCCAGCGTTTTTCTTGTTGATCAGATGCAGCGCCGTGGCTGCTGCCGAGCCACCTGCCCCAAAGCAGAGAACCTTGCCGCCAGTGCGCGCGAAATAATCCGGGCCGATTATGGCATCCAATGACAATCCAGATGTGATAGGATCCTTGGCGTGTCCTTCCAATCGGCCTTCGAGCTTGGAGATCGACGAGACTTCCCCGCAAATCACTGCATACGGATCCAGATACTCAAACATATCGCGGGCAGCTTCCAGCAAATTGACCTTGTGGGTGGTAACCAATCCCCCAAGTGAAAGCGGGTCATACTTGATCTGGGCAACTGTCCGGCGGTAGTTCTCCGGCTCATCGTGGGGAATGTGATCGATCCCTTCAATGATGATCTCTGAACGACCCAGTTCTTTCATCCACGCCGGAAACACTTTCATGATGGACGATTTGGAGGTGGTTACGCCGACAAAATAAAACGTCGGCGCTTTTTTTGTAACCACCGGGTACTTCGATTGATCATTGCTCGCCATCTTTAAAATCCTTTCTCATCGCTTATTTTGTACGCACTTTCGCAAGCACTTCACAGAAAGCACGCGCTCGCTCAGTGATTTCAGTAAACCGGCCTTCTTTGGCAAATTGCGACGGACAAAGCTCACTTCCTGCCCCAACCGCGACCACGCCGGCTGCAAACCAATCTGCCACATTATCAATGCTGACCCCACCCGTTGGCATCATCGGAATTTCGGGGAAGGGCCCTTTCAGCGCTTTAATGTAACTCGGCCCAACCAGCGAGCCAGGAAAAATTTTAACCACATCAGCGCCCAGGCGATAAGCCAGTTCAACCTCGGTGGGAGTCAACGCGCCTACCATCACTGCCAGGCCGCTTGAAACCATTGCTTTGGCCAGGTCAGGATTACAATGCGGGCTGACCAGAAACTGCGCCCCGGCTGCTTTGGCCTCCGCCGCCTGTTCGACTTTAGTGAGCGTTCCCATGCCCAGCAATATATCCGCGCCGAACTTATCGGCAAGGGTTTTGACGACCTGGGCCGCATTGGGGGTAGAGTACGTGATCTCGATCCCTTTCACGCCGCCGGCTATCAAGGCTTCAACCATTTTGACAGTCAACTCGGGTGACGGGCCGCGGATCACCGCCAGAACACCCAGCTCACTGATTTTGGTTAACGTCGCTTTTTTATCCATGAATTAACACCTTTCTCAGCATGATTTTTCATTACCAGGTAAGGTTTTTAACAACCGTCAGACTTACCCTGACATTGAAGTACGTATTAAATAACCGGATGTTCCGGCGTCTTCCCGCTCAAAACGGCCAGGCAATCATTTAATGCCATCCAACCCATCGTGTTGGTTGCACTATCCGTATGCGAGGCGATATGCGGCGTGACAATCACCTGCGGTAACGAAAGGAGCGGATTGTCAGCTTCAGGCGGTTCTTTGCTGAATACGTCCAGAGCTGCACCAGCCAGATGGCCGTTTGACAAAGCCTGGTAGAGCGCTCTTTCATCAATGATCTCCCCGCGGGCAGTGTTGACGATACAGGCCTTCTCCTTCATCTGTTCCAGAAAAGCCGTATTGACCAAACCGTTCGTCTGCGGCGTGAGCGGGGCATGAATCGAAATGATATCCGATTGGTGAATCAATTCTTGCAACGTCACCAGCTTAATCCCATGATCAGAAGCATAACCGGCATTAGCGTAGGGGTCATACGCCAGTACGTACGAACCAAAACCCACAAGAATGCGGGCAACAATTTTACCGATCGCCCCCAACCCCAGCAGCCCCACTGTGCATCCTTCGAGGGTAAAACCGTTAAAGCGCGGCCACTTGCCCAGACGGGTTTCGACATAAGCCTGTGGGATGGAGCGAGCCAGCGATAGCATTAACCCTACGGCCAGTTCAGCGACCGAGCTGGCATTTGCCCCGGGTGTGTTGGTCACGATGATATTGCGCTCCATGCAATATTCCCGATCCACATTGTCCACCCCCACTCCATAGCGGGCAACCACTTTCAGGCGGTCCGCTGCTTCGAGCGCCACGCGGCTAATCTCATCCAGACCGGCGATATAACCATCGACGCCGGGCAGCAATTCCTTTAGCAATTGGGCATTCAACGGCTTGCCAGTGGTATTGTAAATCACTTCGCCCACTTTTGCTTCCAGATCGGCGCGCAGACGTTTATCCCGGGCAGCATAAGATGTTGGGGTAACCAATACCCGGCATGATTTCAAGTCCATCGCTTACCTCCACCGTGGATTATCAATAATAGCAGGCTGTCCGTCCTGTTCAACGATCAGCTTACGGAATCCCTTAGTCTCAATCGTCCCATAATCATGTCCAGAGTCGCCGGGGTAAATGAAGAAGGTGATCAAATCCGTTGGACCTGTGTTGATTGAGCGGTGCGCCCAGCGCGGCGGCACATACAGCACCATACCCGGTTTGAGTTCTTCCGCTGCCCATTCTCCTTCCGGGTTTTCCATCATCATATACCCGTGACCGTGAAAGCAATAATAGACCTCGGCTGTTTCTAATACATTATGAAAATGTCCTTTAGTCATAAAATATTCAGCGCCAACCCTGCCCGGATGTACAATCGAAGTACCATGCTGAAGTTCACCGGGGACTTCTGGTACTTTATTCTCATAGACTTCGTAAAGCAATATATCTTCCTTTGCCAGCAACTCATCGTAAGCGGCTGTATCATAGTACTGCCCTTTCATGGACGAGAGTCTCCGCAAGATGTGATTGTGATGCGGAATCAACACCCCGCTGGAAAGATTCATCAATGCAGTAAATGGTTTCATTTCATCTCCTGTGACAACAATTTAAATCGCCAGCCGTCGAGCAATGTTCTCGCCTGTCATCTGTCGAATGGCTACATCAGGCAGGCCGCGCTGTTTTAAAGTGGATAAAATTTCATACGGCAGGCTAACCAGCCCCGGTCCGCCATCAAATGCCCAAAATTTTTCATAAGCAATATCCAAAGCCAGGGCAACCGACCTTGAAAATCCATCCGATGCCATCTGGTCGATCAACGGGTAAACATTCTTTTGCGGATCATATTTGGGGCGCAAAAAGGTGTCGTATTCCAGCAAAGCGCCTTCCCGCGCCAGTTCGGCGTGCAAACCATAATCAGGTCGTTTATCGATATGACAAATGATCAAACGGTCTGCTTTAATCCCCAGATCGCCAAAGAAGGGCAGGAGATTCTCTGCCCACAAACCGCGGTCAGTATGAATCATGATGGCTGCGCCGGTCATCAGACAGGCGCGCCCCGCGGCTCGCATCAACGCTATCGTTTGAGCATCCGGTTCAGCCGTCAAAGCAACCTTGATCACGCCTACCCTATGCGGCGGCGTATCGCGCTCGAACTCTACCAGCGAGCGGGTCAACTCAGCGATGAAGAAATCCCCGGCAATTTCTTCGGCCAGCGACCACAGACGTGCGTTTTCAGGGTAATAAGATCGGATGTGAAATCCGGTGCAGGCAATAATGTTCACGCCCGATTCCTCCGAAAGCTGGCTCAGTCTGCGTCCATCTCTCCCTGTAAAAGCCGGCTGGCAGTCAACCAGCGTACAACCGCCGGCGCTGCGATAATCTCTCAATTCAGCCGCGATCTCGACATAATGATCCAAACGTGGCAACTCGCTGTTAGCTATAACTGGATCGATCCAGACATGCTCATGCGCATCCGTTAAGCCGGCTTGTTCAGGAACCAGAGGCCCATTAATGGTTTGAATCATGCCCATTTGTTCAATTCCTGTTTTGTTTTCGATCACAATGCCGCCAGTCCTTCTTGTAATCCTGTGATGACAGGTTATTTAAGATCAATCTTAAGGGATCTGAATCGCCCTGTCATACCTTTCATGGTAACTTCATTCGGTTAAACTTATCTTATGCTTATCATCCATAATTGGATTTTGCCGCTCGCCGGCAGTATGAAAAGCCGGGGATTTCTTATCGGCGTTGACCCGCACCAATTCCACTTCAAGGTTCGTACGGTCGCCGCGGTGATAAGCCCGGTAATACTCTATTGGCGTACCGTCTTTCAGATAGCTGACGCTATCCAGTACAATCAATGGCGCCCCTTTTTCGACCTGCAACAAGCCTGCCTCATACTCGCCTGCAAGTGACGCGCCGATCAGCCGCCGGCCGCTGGCAATTTCTATCCCGCAAATTCTTTCGAGACACTCATACAAGGATTGGCGCGAGAAATCTTCTTCAAGTAAACGAGGGCAAATCTGATAGGGTAGAAACGTCGTTACTATGGCAACCGGTTCATCCATGATATAACGCAAACGACTGATCTCAATCACCGGCGCTCCGGGATGAAGCGCCAGTTGATTAGCCACCTTAGGCGTGGCTGCAACCTTTTCCTGCTTAAGCACTTTACTGGACGGGCGGAGTCCACGCTCTGACATCTCCTGATGAAAACCCATCAACTGCTGAATGAAACGCTCGCTGATTTTAGGTTCAGCGACAAAAGACCCCTTACCCTTACGGCAATAAATCAGTCCTTCGTGAGTCAAATCTTTCAACGCCTGACGAACGACAGTACGGCTGACGTCAAATTGCTCGCACAATTGCGCCTCGCTGGGGAGTTGGTCGCCGGGCTTCCAGTCGCCGCGCTCAATGCGCTCGCGAATCGATTCTTTGAGCTGAATATAATAAGGAAGCGGATTATTGCGATCGATCATTGATGAATTACCAGGTTTGATATATGCTTTACCTGTTTAGTAAAACAACAACTTGTAATCATATTATAACAGGTTATATAAATGTATCCATCCTTTCAGGTGGTTTACTTTTGCGGATAAGCAACCAGATAATCCAGAATTTCATTAGACAGATTCATACCCGGCAACCGCGCCATCCGCTCATCCCGATAAAAAGAATAAACCAGACTGCGGTTGATCTCCAGTGTATGGTCCACGAATCGCCCATCGGTCAGCGAAGGCAGATGCATATCCAATACCAGAGAGATGGCCCGCGCCGATAAATTGAAATCGCTGAAGTTGATCGTTCGGGGCAACCGTTTCCAGGCGGTCCGGTAATGAATTCTACCTGCTTTCGGCTCATGGACAATACCCCACTGTGTCCCCGGACGGCTAACCGCATTCCAAGTTTCAAATGCCTCGGAAACACTGATTGTAGTTGAGGCATGATTTACCTGTAATAACCGGGGCGCGAGATTAAATCGCCTGCGCCGAATCGGGATCAAAACGCTAAAACCGCCCCAACAAATGCAATTCGGGCAAATCTTTGACGATGTGTTTTACCACCACATTATGCCGGATGTTCTTGAAATCCCGTTCCACAAGGCGAAAAAGCTCTGACATTGGTTCAGGGGTGCGGCTCTGGCGGTAAGCCGCCGGCGTGAAATCGAATACCTGCCGGAAGCGACGGGTGAACGCTTCGTGAGATCGAAAGCCGGCTTAAAAGGCAATATCAACGCCTATAAGATCAGTTTGGCGTAACGCCTTTGCTGCGGCGTACATACGGCGTTCATCCAGATAATCTTTTAAAGTGCGTCTGGCGACGGCGTGAAAGATTCGCTGAAAATGATAGCAGAAAAGGCAACAACGCTGCGCCAGTTCATCGACTGTAACGAGCCGGGCAGCGTTGATCTCGATATATTCCAATACATCCGCGATTAATCTCAGGTAATCCAACGAGACAATTCCTGGCTGCTCACTTCACGCCGCTTTTGATCCAGGAGCGCACCTCACTGGGTGTCACCGGTTCACTGAGCAAACGGTTGAAAATTCGATCCGCTTCCGGGTCATCATCCAGCAATTCTTCCAGCATTTGAAGTCCATAATAGTAATTAAAAACATAGGAACTTTGATAAGGTTGACTGATGAATTGCACCGTTTTCTCAGCCCGTTCGCTATCATCGAGTGCATACCGCTGTAAATAAGCAACGATTTCGTCTTTACTTGCCCCCCTGTCATGATACATGAAAGCAGCATTACCGCTCGTCCCTTCCAACTGACGCAACACCAGGTCAATCTCGAATTCGCGCCGCGCCTCGGCGCGTTTGAATCCCGCCAGTGGGTAGAGCACACTCACAAAAAAATCAACTTGCTCATCTTTTGTCATCAACTGATCGATGGCGCGCATGGCAATTCCCTCGGAAATCACGCTGAACGGTGTATAGAGCAGCATAATTGAATTTTCCAGCCAGCCTTTTTCCTTGACTAAAACCCGATCCTTGATCGAAAGCTCAGTATGGTGTCCCGGATATCCCTCATGCGCCAGCAACGCGGGTAAAGTGTTAATATAGAATGGCAGATCTGTGTTGATCTCAATCCGCGATCGTGCATTGCCCAGGTACCAGTTATATCCACTCCAGGGTTTATCTTTGACGAAAACGACTTCAAAAGTCTCCTCTTCAGGCAGGGGATAGCGTGCGCAAGCCAACTGGCGTAAATGCTCAATAATAACGGGAATGATTTTTTTTACCTGCTCCACAGAAATTCTTAATGATTTTCGGCGGGCAGACATCCGCTCGATCAGCGAATCGCCCGGCGGAAGCAAAACATCCAGAGCCTGGTGAGCGTCTCGAAAAATACATTCATCCACCCAGGCTGGTTGAACATCGAATAGCTTACGAGTCTCTTCCTCCAACGTCATCGTCTCGCCTTCAACCAGCCGCAAGATGCCCTGCATCGCGGCAATCTGACAAATGAAGAACTTGCGTCGTTCGGCGCGCAGCGAACAATCGTCAAAAACATCATGTTCGAGCTGTTTAGCTTCAGCAAACAATTCCTCAGGCGAAATTTTTTCTTTCTCTACGGCTACTTTTTTCCATTCATCGGGGCCGACATAGGCATCCACGTATCCGGGAACATGCTTTTCGATGGCAAATGCCAGATCAATATAACGCCTGGTGATTGAATTCGACGCCGATTCCATTTCCACTCCTTATGGGGGTTTATTAACTCAAATCATTATAAGTTTACCCCAAAATTCGTAGGAAAACGCCAGTTTCACATCACCTAACCTGATTAGCTTTTGGATATTTCGAAATCACCGCAGAAAATGTTATGTTAGCACTTACCTGTCGTATCAATTGATCACACCCACAAAAGGTATAAAACCGAAGCCATACAGAACGAGCACCGTAATTACCAAACTGAGCGCCCCGCCAACGACAGTCTGCCAGGCATCATGACCTTTCGCAGCAACCCGCGCCCAGGTGACCAGAGGCAGCAGAGCAAGCAGCGGAGTTGCCGCCCAACCGAATAGATAGATCATTGCCGCCACCGGGCCGGCCACACCGGCCGCATGTCCGCTGGCTTTGTAACGAATAAAACGGTTGAATATAATCAAACCAAGTGTCACCAGTGAATAAACCAGCGCCATCGATTGAAAGATTTTCGGCGCTTGAATCAGGTAAAGAACAACCGCTCCAATCGGATAACTGATGAGCATTAAAATAAAACTTGCCACGCGCTGACGATGGTAAACGGCCTCACGGTCGTGCGTCTTACCCGGAATGTAAAATAGCAGGCTGCTGAGCGGGATCAGGCATAAAAACAGGATTGCCCAACAATAGCCGGTCAGGCGACGCGGTTCACTAACGGGTAAATGGAAATAAAGAAACGTCAATAGAAGACCTGTCATCACCGGAACGTTCAACAATTGAGAGAATATCTCGCCCACAAGGCGGCGTTTTGTGATAGTTTGTGTTGTTTGCATTGAAAACCTCTCAGGTTTAATTTTGATTTCCAACCGAGATATTAATTCTCGTTGTAAACTATGTCTATATGCTTCCAGTCACAACAGGGTTCACATTCATACCTTGCCAGGTCATATTTTTACCTGTGACTTTCTTAGCCCAGGCGCCATGAAATACAATAAAAAGTATTTATTGTAAAATTAAGACCACAGGGATTTGATAAGAATGAATACTGAAGAAGCCCGTGAAATAAGTAAGGAGATCGCAACACTTCTCGATAAACATCAATTAGAAGAAGCGTTTCATCTGCTTTCGCCCATCCTCTCCAACCGTACACCTTTTCGCCTGATAGGAATCATCGCCCGCGCTGCTGCGGCGGGAAACATAGAAATTGGGGACAAGCTCATGGATAAGGTAGCTACCGAAGGCGCAATCGGCGGCTGGCCATTCATCGGCGACATGCTGGGGCAACGATTGGTTAATGACATGCCGGCAACCCTCAACCGCTGCCGGGCGTACATCATTGCCGGCAATATCTGGCACGCCGTCGATGCCCTGGCCGAACGCGTACCCGGGCCGGCGCTGGTGGAAGATTTCGATCAGGCGCTGCGCCTCCTCTCGGATTGGCGAATAGATGAAAACGCCTGGGTGCGCCGGGCAGTGGGCGTCGGCAGCCACTTCTGGATCAAACGCGCCCACGGTTCGACGCGGTGCATTCCACAGGCAAAAATTCTACTCAACTTTCTGGAACCCATGTTCGAGGAACGAAATTACGATGCCGTCAAAGGAGTGGGATGGGCTTTAAAAACAATGGGACGTTACTATCCTGATGTGGCTGCAGAATGGTTGGATCAGCAAATTTTTCACCTGAAACGGAAACCCGGCGCCTTAATGATGCACAAAGCCCTCAAGCTGCTCCCGGGTGAACAACGCGCCCGGTTTATTGGGCAATAGTATGAAACGCCGCCCTGTTTTTATCCCCTATCGCCCGAAAACCATCCTGAACAAAAGCAAGCGCCCTGATCACTGGTTCTGGTCGCGTTACAGCGCTTATCCTTACCTGGGTTGCCTGCACGGCTGCGAATTTTGTTACTGCCGTGAGCGCAAATATTCACCCTATGCTGACATCGATGACTTTGCTTACGTTATCAAGGTGAAAGAGAACGCCCCAGAATTGCTCCGAAAAGCATTAAGCCGTTCACCGGTGGATGTGGTATTCACTGGCGATTATCAGGCCGTCGAACGCAAGTTTGGCCTTTCACGCCAGATGCTCGAAGTATGCTACGACCTGGGATTCCCGGTATTCATATTGGAACGCTCGCCGCTGGTGCTGCGCGACCTCGATTTACTCCAGGACATCCAGCAGCGATCCAGGGCCGTAGCCGCTTTCAGCGTCATCTATACCCCTGAATCCCCGGACGCAGATCGAATCCGCCAGATGGAGCGCCTGGCCCCGCCGCCGGAGAAACGCTTTGCAGCTATGGAGAAACTGGCTGCCGCCGGTATCCTGACCGGTATTTGTTTTATGCCGATCCTTCCCGATTTATGCGACAACCCGAACAATTTAGAGTCGGTTATTCGCTGGACGGCTAATCACGGCGGGCAATTCGTTCTGGCCAGTGGACTTACCCTTTCCGATCAGCAGCGGGATTACTTCTTCTCCGTCCTCTCCAGCCGCTTTCCTGACCTGCTCGAACGTTACCAGTCTTTATATCCCCTGGGCAGTTATGGGCCATCCGGTAATCGCTGGAATACGACTGCTCTGAAAATCAGAGAATTCTGCGAGAAATACGGCATCCACGACCGAATTCCGCGCCCCATTATTCCTGGCGATAAACGCACCCTTAACAAACGCATCGTCGAAGCGCTGGCAAATCATGTTTATACTCTGGAAATCAACAGCGCACCCTCTATGCGCATCTGGGCATACCGCAAAGCCGCCTGGGCAATCGAAGATCTGGAGCAGGATATCAGCCTGATTTACAATCAAATGGGAAGGACAGGTTTGCAAAGCATCCCGGATGTTGGCGAATCCATTGCCCAATCAATTGAAAAGATGATCATCAAATACCAGACTGACTGCGTAGTCCCGGATTAAAAATTCATTTCGCTGCCGGTAAAACAACCTCACGACAAGTGAAAATGCATCCTTGCGCAATCTTCATGCGGCGGTTACAATGCTTCTGAAAATTGATCAGATGGATTGTAACTTATTGTAAACGCGATATTCCCTATGCAAGATGAAATTGCCTACCAGGAAGCCCTGGATTATTTATACACTTTTATCGATTACAGCCTCACCCGTTCGTTTCGCTATTCACCTGAGAAATTCGATCTGAGACGAATGTTCACTCTGCTGGAAAAGCTGGGAAATCCCCACCAGGCGTACCCGGTGATTCACGTTGCCGGAACAAAAGGAAAGGGTTCAGTCTCTTCATTGATTGCATCAGCCCTGAACGCCCAGGGGTACAAAACGGGGCTTTATACTTCCCCGCATTTGGATGATTACGCCGAGCGTATCCAAATCAACAGGCAAAAGATTGATCATGGCGAACTGGCAGCCCTCGTTGATGAGATCAAGCCTCATGTCAGCCAGACGCCTGGTTTGACGACCTTTGAACTCACCACTGCTCTGGCGTTTCTATACTTCGCCCGTCAGAATATCGAAGCGGCAGTCATCGAAGTCGGCCTGGGCGGACGACTGGATGCGACCAACGTCGTCACTCCCAGGGTATCCGTTATCACTTCAGTTTCTTTTGACCATACGGCTGTGCTGGGCAATACACTGGCTGCAATAGCCGGCGAAAAAGCTGGCATCATCAAACCAGGCTGTCCGGTTGTGGTTTCTCCGCAAAAAAGCGAAGCGCGCCGGGTGATCGAAAAAATTGCATCCGAAAAGGAGTCTCCGCTCATTCAGGTCGGCAGTGATATCCGCTATGCCGCCAGAACACACTCGCTTGACGGGCAAACGTTTCTTGTTTGGGAAGCAGCGGAACAATCTCTGATGGATGCATATTTAGAAGATGAAGACAAAACCGGCTGGGCGCCGGTGAGTCTGGATATTCCCCTGCTCGGTTATCATCAGATCGAAAATGCAGCAACAGCTTATGCCGCGCTGCTGGTTGCCCGGCGATCCGGGTTGCCAGTAAGCCTGTCGGCTATCCGCCGCGGATTTGCCAATGTGACCTGGCAGGGACGTTTCGAAGTGCTACAACGCGCCAACCCGCCAGTGGTCATCGATTCGGCCCACAACGACGATTCAGCCCTGCGTTTACGCCTGGCGCTGGAAGATTATTTTCCGGGGAAACCGATCGTGATGGTATTTGGCGCATCAGAGGATAAAGACGTCAACAGTATGTTCTCAATATTGCTGCCGCGCGTCCGCCAGGTCATTGCCACTCAATCGATTCACCCGCGGGCAATGGAGCCTGAAAAACTGGCCAACCTGGCGCGCCAACACGGTGTACCCTCTCAGGTCGTTCTACCCCTCGAAGCGGCACTTCAGCAGGCCATCGCCAGCGCCGGCGATGATGCGCTGGTTCTGGCAACGGGCAGTTTATTCATTGCCGCTGCTGTCCGTTCCGCGTTTCACGCCTTCGTGATAAGATGATGTATGTCTATCGATATGAAAATGTTTTTTGAATGGAGTATTAACGAATGAAATCGGATGATTGGATGCCGTTGCTCGACGATGAAGACGAATTCAATGTTGCTCTGCACCAGAGAACTGAAGAACTTTATCGAATACCAAACGCTGAAATTGATAGCGATGGCCTGATTGAATGTCCGGTGCTGCCCCTGCGCGATCTGGTGATTTTCCCACATATGGTTTCACCCCTCTTTATCGGGAGGGAATCAGCGCTTCTGGCAATTGAGGATGCCCAGGTACAATATCAGACAGTAATTGCTCTTATTCAAAGAGACGAAACAATCGATGACCCGCAGCCGGAAGATTTTTTACCGATCGGCGTTGAATTAGCCGTCGGACGGTTAATCAATATGCCGGATGGAAACAGTTCGGCGCTGGTACAGGGCCGTCGGCGGGTGGAATTAACCGAATTCAAACAGATACAACCTTTTCTGGTCGGCCGCGCTCGCCCCATCGACGAACCCAACCGGTACGGCCGTCAGACCGAAGCTCTTATGCGCACAGCGCGCAATCTCTTTGAGCGCTGTATTCAACTCGACCGCAGTCTACCCGAAGAAGCGCACCTGTTTGCCCTCAATATCACCGAACCAGGCTGGCTGGCAGATATGATTGCCACCGCCGTCGCCTTTACTTTTCAGCAGCGTCAGGCTTTACTGATGCTGCCCGATCCCGCTGAACGTCTTAAACTGGTCAACCGATTATTGGCGCAAGAATTGGACGTTCTGCAACTCGAAGATGAGATTCAATCCCGCGTGCAAAGCGAGGTTGACCGCAGCCAGCGCGAATTTTATCTGCGTGAGCAAATGCGAGCCATTCAGACCGAATTAGGCGAAGGCGATATCTGGTCGCGCGAGCTGACCGAACTACGCTCCCGTATTGAAGGCGCGCCCCTTTCAGAAGAAGCTCGCATCCAGGCGTTGAAAGAAATCGAACGTCTGTTACAGATGCCGCCCATGTCGCCTGAAGTGGGTATCATTCGCACCTACATCGACTGGATACTCGATTTGCCCTGGGTGAACGAAACAGACGACAACCTGGACGTGCCTAACGCAGCCCGCGTCATGGAACAATTCCACTATGGGTTGGGTAAAGCCAAGGATCGCATTCTGGAATATATCGCCGTTCGCAGCCTGAAACCCAAGCGCGACCGTCAACCGATCCTGTGTTTTGTCGGTCCCCCCGGAACCGGCAAAACATCGCTCGGCCGCTCCATCGCAGAAGCTCTCGGACGTAAATTCGTACGCGTCTCTCTGGGCGGCGTGCGCGACGAAGCTGAAATCCGCGGCCACCGCAGAACATACATCGGCGCCCTGCCCGGGCGTATCTTGCAAACCATGCGCCGGGCTGGTACGATCAACCCACTCTTTATGCTGGACGAAGTGGATAAATTGGGCACAGATTTTCGCGGCGACCCGGCCTCGGCATTGCTGGAAGTCCTCGACCCGGAACAGAATCATGCCTTCTCAGATCATTACCTCGAATTACCTTTCAACTTATCCAAAGTGATGTTCATCACAACGGCCAATACGCTGATGACCATTCCACCAGCGTTGCTTGACCGTATGGAAGTGATCGAATTTCCCGGTTACATCGAAGAAGAAAAATTGGAAATTGCCCACCGCTTCCTGATCCCGCGGCAAATGGAAGAAAGCGGCCTCGAAGAAGGCGAGATCATCTTCCAGGACGCAGCCCTGCGCCGGATCATTCGCGAATATACCTACGAAGCAGGCGTCCGCAATCTGGAACGCGAGATAGGACGAATGTGCCGTAAAACTGCCCGCCTGAAATCAGAAAAACACACCTTCCCGCGCCGTCTGGGCCCATCAACCGTTGAGCGTTTCCTGGGACCTCCGCAATTCTTTTCCAGTGAGGCTGAGCGCCAGGACGAAATCGGGGTTGCCACGGCTATAGCCTGGACCGAAAACGGCGGCGATATCATGCCGGTGGAAATTCTCATCCTGGATGGCAAGGGGAACCTGCAAATTACCGGGCAAATTGGCGATGTGATGCAGGAATCAGCCCAGGCAGCATTATCTTATATGAAATCGCGCGCCCAACAGCTTGAACTCGACCCGGAAATCTTCGAGCATCTCGATATCCACATTCACATCCCTGAGGGCGCCATTCCCAAAGATGGGCCGAGCGCCGGCATTACCATTGCCACAGCGTTGATTTCCGCCTTTACCGAACGCGAAGTTCATAAAGAAGTCGGAATGACGGGTGAAATTACACTGCGCGGGCGGGTTCTGCCAGTCGGCGGCGTGCGCGAAAAAATACTGGCAGCTCATCGCGCCGGATTGAAAACGATATTATTGCCGGAAAGAAACATGAAAGACCTGGTGGATGTTCCCAAGAAAGTCCGTACAGATATGAAGATCATCCCGGTCACCCACATGGATGAAGTTATCAATCTGGCCCTTCACCCGGCTAACGAAAAACAACCCAAACCACGCCGCAGCCGAAAAAGTGAGAAGAAAGAAATACAAAAAAACGACGAACAGAGTTAAGTGCGAATAAGATTGGCAGACGCTGTCAGGTAATTTATTCTAATGTGGCCATTGATTTCGATTGGGAAATTTTGGCAATGAGATCGCAAAGCTGAATACGGGCCGTCAGGTAATGGCTGGCGACAACGTTCGCCAGCCGCTTCATGACGATGTATCCGATATCATGATCTTCTTCACATATTTTCTGAATCCCATCCCCGTCAATCACCAAAACGCTGCTGGCCTCGATCGCCACTGCGCTGGCGGTGCGCTGGCGCACAACGGGCGTCATACACGACCAGCCCAGCACATCCAGCGGTTCAGCTTTGAAAACGATCAATCGCCCATGCAATGGGACAATGATGTCTAATGTCACCTTGCCATTGATGATAATATAAATATTATCGCCTCTTTCGTCCTGGTGAAAAAGTTCACCTTCACGAAAAAGCTCCTGCCCTGCGTCCAGATATACCATGTGAGAAATTTGCGCCAGGCGCTTGATCTGAGCGGCATCCAAATCTCTAAACCAGGGTATCGTTTCTAAAGTAGTAGTAATGTCTTCCTGGAAAATCATCATCATCTCTTTAATAATGTTGGCTTCTTACTTTTTTAACATGGATTAGTGTGTAAAATAAGTGTCCTCCGTCATAGAAGGACTTGTAAATTGTCACCTGTTCAAGTGATGAATAAAGCCTGATGCAGTTGTTTTTATATGACAATAATGCCGTTACTCATAAAAAAGCATCTTTTACATCAAAAACATAGTGGATTAGAAACCCGCTATTTCTCCTGCCGAAGGATATTCATAAGCTTTTAGGACAAAAAAATGGTTGTTTACAGCGATTGCGTCTCCTGTGAGGATAGATTGATTTTTTTGAGGATCCATTCGACCAATTCTTCCATCAAATCGAATGTCCTCGGCGAGAGCGTATTACTGAAACCGAACTCAAAGCCGTGAGCCGAAATCAGTGTACCCTTGGGAGTTTTACCATATAATTTCCGAGTCAATGAGAGCAGTGTCTGAGGCGTCATATGGTGGGTAAAGGGTGAAGCCTGAAATTCAGCTTCCAGCGTGATGACCGCCAGATCATCCGGGTACGTCCCGGTATGGGCGTCAATGAAATAAACCTCATCATACTTCGCCAGAGTTTCGGCCAGTTCAGGCGTCAGTTGCAGGGTGAACAGCAATCCGGGCGATTTTTCGAGGTCATAAATCCCCGCCGAAGGATCCTCGGGTGTACTGCGTTTAAGTCGCTGGGCAATGCATTTGAGCGCCTGCCAGCCGACGCCATCGTCCTGTCTATCCGGGTTTCCATAACCAATAATGATTTGTTCAGCCATAGGCAAGTTTCTTTCTATGCAATCAGCTCTCCGATATACAGAGGGTGCTCTCCCTTCAGGGCTGTACCGGCGCCGATCCATAACGCCAGACCTGACGATGTGAGTCTGCCAATAACATACGCCTTGACATCTGTATTGGCATAGGCATACGAGCCGCCATAGCGCGAAGTCAGCATTTCCTGTACAGCCTTGAGCGGCTCTTGCGCCGTTTTAATCCGTTCAATTAAGGATGAACTGCGTATAAAGCGTTTTACATAACGGCGCCGCGACGCTGGAGAGATATGCTCAAAACGGGTCGCTATCAAACTATCCGTTTGAGAGACAATGCTGACCTGGAAGAGACTGTCGCCGGGTTGTTTCCCCAATTCGCAGGAGATCATCTGATCGCCGGCAAATTCGATTTTATTTACCGCCGGCGAGCCATTCCGCCGGGCAAAAGACCAGTGAGCATAACCGTCCGAAAAAGGGGACAGAGCAGCAATCACTTCCTGAGCAGGCAAAGCTTTTCCAAGGCGCAGGGTAACCCAGCAGACGATATTAGCAAAAAGGGCGTTGCTCTGAATAACTGGTTTGATGTAAAGCGAATCAGTCGCCTGAAAATAGCCGTCGCTGCGCCATGAAAACGATGAACCAGGCAGCAGATAAGGATAAATAAACGAATGGGAATCGACTGTTTCATCGAAACTAGCTATACGAAAAGTCGCTATCCGCAGTTGGTCGAAATGTTCATTAGGAACCTCTTCCAGATTCTCTTCGGTGTGCCAGAAAATAACCGAACCATCTGCGAGACGCAGCGCGCCCGTCTGGCAACCGGCGTTATCATCTTGCAGGAATAAAGCCAGGTCACGGAGAGTCACCCTCGAACCTTCAATTGTAATATGCTCAAGGGCTGGGTGTTGAAAATCGGTCAGGCGAACGCCATCCATCCAGGCAGCCAGGCAAGCCAGATATTCCTCCACTGCGTTGCGTACTCGTTGATCAATTCGTTTGTTTTGAACGCGCTCCTCAAGAGCCAGACTGCATTGACGGGCGAGAAATAATTTTTCTTTCAATTTGGATGGCGAGAGTTTATCCAAGCGGCGCTGTAAAACTCGCTGCGTCTGCCCCTGAACGGTTTCACCCAGGGCGCGGTGGGCCGCAACCATATCCAGTCCGGTATAATCCAGGAATTGAATTGGGCCTAACAATTTATTAGCCTGTTGCAAACTGGCAAGCGAATCGATTCTGGGCATGGTGCACCTTTCTCCCCCAATTCGGTGGGGATTAAATGAGATCGAGTCAGTGTTCCAATTTTACTTCAAACGCTCATAAAGCGCATTCTATATGCTTAATAAAAGAAAGCATCTGATATTTACGGACGCCTGCGTCCTGTTTTCTACAAAACGTAGTCGAAAAAAAGAAAATGCCTGCTCAATAGCTATTGAGCACCCTGCCCACTGCTTTTTCGACAGGCGCGGCAACAGCATACGCCCCATGCTCGGTAAATAACCATTCGTGAAACCGGGCAAAGTTGCAAATATTTTTTTGTGTATCGAGTAATTTTTCGAGGCTGGTTTTTTCGCGCTCCAGACGCGCCTGCAAATCCTCGCCGGTGAGGCCAGTGTTGGGAGTGAACTCGAAGTGCAGATCGAAACCACCCGGTGGGGCATCCATTCCAAAAACCCAGCGAAAGATAGCTTCCGTGCGCAATGCATGATATTGCGAAGTGATCACCAGAAGCCGGCGAAACCGGCGCGGTTCGACGTGGATAACTCGGGCAAAATAGGCATTGCCAATCGTATCATAAGAGCAGGTCTCGCATAGAATGCGCTGCGGTGAAACGCCGTGAACGACAAGCCAGCGCGCTGCGGCGATCGATTCAAAAATCGGGAAGCCCTCTTCGTCCAGCGGGTTGGGTTTATGAGTGGTACCGGCGCTAAGCGTGATGATATATTGACCATCGTAAAGGGACAAAGCGCGCTCCAGGCGGCTCACCGTCCAGGGTGGCAGAATGCCTCCGGAACGCACGCCCGCGCCTGGAATAAGGATGGCATCGTAAAAGGACATATCCAATTATTATATCAGAAGTGGATTGCCGGTATTGTTTTTAAAAGTCCCATGCGATAATCCAATTTCGGTTCCGGTTTATCAGGCAAATTGACCTCTTTGCTGGTATCAGCCCATTATTGGCAACGATTTCGACCTCCCTGGCGATTTGGGAATTATTTCAAGACCGGAAAGTTACCCGCTCAATCCTGTTATTAGTTAACCCATTCGCCTTCTGGTTCGCCAGCGTTTCATTATTCAATATACCCCTCTGATAAAGATTCCGGTCCCGCCCGGCCGTATAGCACACATAGGCGCTTATTTGCCCAATCCGGCTGCCCTCTATTAATCATTCCGCTGGCCGGATTGGGCTATTAGCTGCATCGGATTAAGTTATCAGTAAACAAACGGGTTTAATTAGGGGAATACTTCTTTGCCAGACGATCAATCAGCCGGTAGAGATTCTTCTTAACCGCCTCCTGCGTTCGGTTGAGCAAAACAGCAATTTCAGCAAAACTTAAACCGGCGTTAAAACGTAAACGCAGTAACTCCTGATCATTTTCATGCAATTCACGGACCAGAGACCTCAAACGCGCTTTTTCCTCTTCCCGGATGATCGTTCCAAGCGGATCGGGAAAATCGGGTGGGTCAAAAAATGCATCGAGAGGCAGGTCAGGCCGACGCCGGCGGAAGTGATCCATCGCTTTATGCCGGGCAATTCCAAACAGCCAGGCCGCGAAATGACCGTCATCTCGGTAATTAGCCAACCCTTCCAGGGCTGCCAAAAATACCTGCGATGTTAAATCCTGGGCGTCCTGCTGGTTGCCTACCCGGCTGAACAGGTAGCGGTAAACGGGATCGACATAATGCCGATACAGAGGTGTGAAAGCGGACGGATCGCGTAATGCAGCCGCAAGAGCCAATTTTTCTTGTTCTTGCGTCCATTGTTCCAAATCGAGGCAATTAATCGTTGATTCCATAGTATAAGGTTCTGCAGGCATGAGTCACTTAGACGAGGCGCGCTTACCGGCGCGCCCCGCCCTGCACCACCCATTCCAGTTATTAGGGTGTGATAACTTTTTCGATCTGATCCAGAATTTCAGCAGGAGGCGCATCGACAAATTCGATGCTCAACGATTCTTCAGATAACTCTTCCCTTACCTCACCGCTGGTTGTCAAAGACTCCGATTTGCTTTTGATGATGTTTCCCGTCTCTATATCGACCCATGTTTGCTCGCGCAGGAGGGTGAGCAGAGAGCCATCAACTGCCCGGCTGGGCGAATCGAAGACTCGCTCAGCCGTAATCAACATCACCGGCTTCCCGTCCAGGGTGATTTGTTCCTGCCTGACCGTGTAACCGGCCTGTGTATCGCCAGCGAGACCATCCCGCAGGCTTTCCAACCGCGTCAAAGGCGGATCAGAAGGATAAGCAAGACCTGAGATTACATCGCTTGTATAGCCATTTTTATAGATCGATTGGCTGACCAGGCTTCCATCAGGGTTTTTGACCATCTGGATAGCGAGATCAATCTTCCCATTTTGGTCCAGATGATGCCAGTAATCAAAGTGATATTCAAACGTTTCAGTATCACGCTGGATCGTTACAAACGTCTCATGGAGCCAGCCATTCTTCAATGCACCCTGTTTCGATTCTTCAACCAGGGCCAGCAGTTCAGGAGGCAGTTTTTCGTAAGGAGGCGCGTAGCTCCTGGCGCTTGAAGTCGGCGCAGGCAAGACCACGCCGGAAGAGACATCAGGCGGCTGCCAGATGATCTGCCATGGGCCGTTGATGGCATAAGCAATTTCAAAGATTCGGAAATGTAACGGGCCTTTTAAGGGATAATTCACACCCGCCCCGACTGTCAAAGATTCGGTTACAAACGGCCATCCGCCGCCGCCGCCTCCTCCGCCGCCACCGCCGCCTGTGACATCAGTATTTGCAATCATCACACTGGCAAGGCCAGGTGTTATAGGAACAATAGTAAAGTCAATTGAGGCAGCCTCTTCATCATGTTGGGTCAGGGCGGCAGTTGTGATCTTGAATTGATGACCATCCACCTCCATTTCACGATTAACCTGCCAGGTTTGCCCATCCTGGGCTTCCAAACCTGGATCAAATTCAAATTGGGCATCGCAATTCCTGTTGACCACTAACCCTTCCAATGACAAAGTATATTGATGACCGGAATCAAGAGCAGATGTACGATACAAAACGCGCATACCCGGATCGACCAATTCCTGAGTCGAGTCGATCAGCATATAGGATTTTCCAGTCTCATCTTTCAATGTAAATGGGCCAAACATAAACAAACGCTGACCTGGGTCATCTAATTCAAGAAAGAGCTGAAAAACGGTTTGCCCGGCATCCTGGTAGACATTATCGATCTTCATCGTAACGCCGTTGATCTTTTCACTGGTGAGATTGGGCTGGTAAGCCGGGGCGATCGGTGTGGCATCAGGCAAAACAGCAGGAGTTTCTCCGTTGGCAATTTCGGTGAGAGAAGGCAGTTTCTCCCCTGTTATAGCCGGGCGCAGTTTGAAGGTTAGTTGCCAGCCACCTGAAACCAGATTCTCCGGCACAATTGGCAGATGACTGAAAGAGAGGGTGACTTCATCGGTTCCAGACGGCAACGCCGGAAATTCCATCAAACCGCCTCTCCAATCGAGTCGAGCAGCGCCCATAGAAATACTCCGTCCATCAGGCAGAACCAGCGCCGCCTCGCCGGCTGTTACGGTTGGGTCAAAGGGATGATTCTCTTGCGGGGGCAGCCCCTGAATCGTGTAACTGATAGTGGTGTTCTCCAAACTGGCAACCACTTTATCCACACATAACCGGATACCATCCCGTTCAGTGCATACCGGCTCGACCAGGGTAAGCGCTTGTTCCAAATTTTCCACAAAGCCCACACCCGGAATATACCCGATTAACCCTCTTACCGCAGCAATAACTTTCTGCGGGCCAACGACCATCGCCGCCGTGAAGATGACGACCATGGCTGCAATACAAATCGCCCACGCCGAGCGGTGAGTTAAAATAGAAGGCCTGTTTTCAGCAACCAAGGTTCTGGGGCGGGTTTTAATTTCAGCCGCTCGTATCGCCAGCCGCTCTTCCAGCCCCTTCACAAAAACCGGATCCGGAGCAGGAGTTTCAATAGCAGCCCGCATTTTCTGCTCAAATTCTTCAGACAGTTTCAAGTTATTCATGGTACACCTCATATTGGGCTTGCAGCCCATCAAGAAGTCGTTCCAGACTCTTCTGTATCGTATTACAAGGTTGTTCCAGTAATACAGCGATCTCTTCAGGATTCAGATCAGCGATATACCGCAGACGGATTATTTCCTGATCATCTTCATCTAATGCATAAATCAGGCGCGCCAGGCGATCAGCCGTCACCGGTCTGGGTAAAGCCCGGATTCCTACCTTACGCCTTGTAATACCTAATAACCAGACGATGAAAGATCGTTCGGGTGAATATTCGCCCAGTCGTTCCAGGGCGCATTTAAACACATCTTCGGTAAGACGTTGGGCAGCGTTTGGGTTTCCCAGTCGCTGATAGAGATAGCGGTAAACCACAGAAACGTACTGGCGGTAAAGATGGGTGAAATTAACCGGGTCGCGTTGAACAGCCTCAACCATTTCCCTTTCGGCATTTCGGATCATACCGGGAGGCGAAGCCGCCGTCAAAATAGATTCGCTCATTCATTCCTCTTTTCACTACGTGCAAAGATTTAATGCATGCATCTATGGATATATCGCACGTGAAATGAAAAAGGGACAAACGCTCTCAGGGTTGGTAAACGTCTGCTCAATTCAATCGAAACCGAAAAAATATTCAGGACGTTTCATCCAGCTTGATGCCGGCGATGAAGGCATCCATCGTTTCGATATCCTCTTCTGAAATGGCCGATTCGAGAGTTTTATTCAAATCCGCCAGTATCTTTTCCCGGTCGCCGCCCAGGTTTATAACGCATTCGCCAATTTTCTTCAACCGATCAGTATATTCGATTAAACCTTTTCTCGTAACTGGCTCTTCATCGTGGCCGAAGAGATAGATATCAGCATCAAAGCTCAAGAGGCGATCAATGAGCGGGAACAATTTGCCCGCTGTATAAAGATAATGTGGTGGATTAATATATGAGTTGGAAAACAGACAATCCGATATAAAGACAACCCGATCTTCAGGAACGTACAATACACACGAATCGGAGCAGTGGTCGCCTCCTACATGGATGTACTGGCAACTTACGCCACCCAGATCGAAATTAACCTGATGGGTAAAGGTTAAATCGGGTATTCTGAACAATATCTTACGGCGGCCAGGATATTCCTTTTTGATCATCTCCGCACAGAAAGCGACCTCAGTTCCTGCAGCGACGCGCTGGTCAAGAGCTTCGTTGTTCCAATCCAGGCGCGCCATGAGGTTGATTTTCTTTTGCGTTTCTTCATGAGCGAAGAACAGCGCGTTAATCGCTGATGCTCCAAAGATATGATCCCAATGCCAGTGAGTCACTGTAAGATATCGCGGGGGGGTAATATTCAGATTAACCAATTCAGCCAAAAAAAGACCGGCATGGGCCGGCGAGGTGCCAGCGTCGAGCATCAACGTAGCACTCTCGCCACACACTGCGCCGAGAATAGGGCGGTCAGTCGTCTCATCAGGAGACAGATAATAAACATGGGGAGTGGGGTGATGAAACATTTTTCATTTGCCTTTATTAAACACAGAGTAAGAAACAAGCATTCCGTGGATTGATTATATATCAAAAAAATCCTCCGACATCATTTGATATCGAAGGATGAATAACCTTAAACCTGGCCTGCTTTCCGAGCGGGGTGGAAAGCGGGCAAAACAGGGATAAGGAAATTTAATCTCTGCGCAGCGTTTTCATCAGGCCGCCCTGCGCATCGACCACGTCAACGATCATCGGCATCTGGCCGGCGGCGTGAGTTGAGCAGGATAGACAGGGATCATGCGCCCTGACCGCAGCTTCAATGCGATTGAGCAGGCCTTCAGTGACCTCCGTGCCCTCGATATAGGTCTTGGCGACGCTGTCAACAGCTTCAGTCATTGCCCAGTTGTTGTGCCCCGTGGCAACGATCAGGTTAACCCGTTCGAGCTGCCCATTCTCTTTCGCCCAGTAGTGATGGAACAGAGTACCGCGCGGCGCTTCAATCACGCCCACGCCCTGGCCCTTGAACTCCTGCCTGGTATTCAAAATATCAGTCCCCAGAATATCGGGATCCTCCAGCAGTAACTTGACCTTCTCAGCGGCAAACAGACATTCGATCAGGCGGGCATAATGGAACATCAACGTGTTCTCGACTGGTTTGCCATCATTAAATTCCTTAAAGAGCTTCAATTCGGCATTTGCCAGAGGTGTATCAATCTTTTCTGCCACGTTGCAGCGACCGAGCGGCCCCACGCGATAAACGCCTTTCGGATAACCCATCTTCTTGTAATAGGGGAATTTGAGGTAGGACCAGTCTTCAACATGCTCGGCAATGTAATCCAAGTACTTTCGCCCGTCGAATTGTTCAAGTTTCTTACCGGTCGAATCAATCAGGCGAATATCACCGTCGTAAAGCTCCAACGCGCCGTTGGAGGTTACCATACCAAAGTACCCGGTTTTGAATACGGCGAATTTATCGATATCAGCGCGGTTCTTTTCAGCCCAATCTTTCATGACCTGTAAGCCAAGCTGGATGGTAGCGATGTTTTCGTCATACTGCGAAAGAATCTCATCGCGTTCGCTGGTCTTAAGTGTCTTATTAACCCCGCCGGTGACGGCAAAGTTAGGATGAACGCGGCGACCGCCCAGCACTTCAATGATGCACTGCCCCCACTTGCGCAGGTTGACCGCTTTGATGGCAAGATCCGGGTTGGCGCCGATCAGCCCTACCACGTTGCGTACAGCAGGATCGGCATCGAAACCGAGCAGCAAATCAGGTCCGGCTAATTCAAAGAAGTGCATGCCGTGGCTTTGAATGATCTGCCCCATATGCATCAACTCTCGCTGCAGAGCAGCCGGACGCGGCGGAGGACAACCCATCAGATCATCGCAGGCTTTCGCAGATGCCAGGTGATGGCTCACCGGGCATATACCGCAGATACGCGGCGTGATCAGGGGCATTTCGAAGTACATGCGCCCTTCGCAGAACTTCTCAAATCCACGAAACTCATTGATATGCAGAACAGCACGCTCAACGCCGCCGCCCTCTTTCATGTAAACGGTAACTTTGGCATGCCCCTCGATGCGGGTTACAGGCTCAATCGTAATTTTTTGTGCAACCATATCGTTTTCTCCTACCCTTAAAGCCAGGATAACTTTTCGTCTTTTATTTCCGGTATTCGACCCTGCGCCAGTTCAGAAAGTACGTAAAAAATTGTATCAGCGCTGGGAGGACAACCAGGAACAAAGACATCCACATCGACAACTTCTTGTAGAGCGCGCACCTTGGTCATTTTTGCCAGTTCAGGATCACCGGGAATCTTCCCTTCCGAATCGGTGCTCTCGGTCTCTACATAAGCCCGTTTTAAGGCTGCCTCAAGTCCGCAAAAATTTCGCATGGCCGGAACACCGCCAAAGACAGCGCAATCGCCCAGGGCGACCAGAATCCTGCTGCGTTCGCGCATCCGTCTGGCAACTTCTTCATTCGAGGTATTATTGACGCCGCCTTCCAGAATCCCAACATCAACGCCGCCTTCGTCAGGGTGTTTCAAATCTGTGATGGGGGTAGCGCGGATATCAACCAATTCGGCAATTTTTATGATTCGCTCATCGATATCGAGCAACGACATGTGACAGCCAGCGCAGCCAGCCATCCAGTCTGATGATATTTTGGGTTTTGCCATTATTTCTCCTTTCGAATAACCGGTAAAGCTTGCTTTATATCCCATCTTATTCCTCTCACTGATCGCTGAAAAGAATAGGATAGGAACAAATTGATTGATCTAGGCTATTAAAACCGCAGCAGTTCCAGACTTCAGCGCTTTCTTCCAATCCGCTTTGGATTTATATCCTAACGCTTCTGATACTTTCTGCAACGCGTCCACGTTAGACAACACACCTTCAGGAGCAGCAACCACTTTATGAGCCTCTTGCAGGCGACCATCCAGGTTCAGATAATGGCCTTCTTGCTCAGTCCACATCTCGACCGGCAAGACAACATCCGCTTTCGCTGTGGCAGGAGAAGTATAGCTTGCCATAACTGCCAGGAAGGGCGCCTTCTCCAATTTTTGCATCAGGCGTTGACTGGGAATATCATCACCCAGCGCCAGGAAAACTGCCTGCTGCTTATTAATTTCAAAAGGTTTATCCAACCCCATAAGAGCCGATGCAAGACTGTTGGCTTTACCCTTGATGCTGATCAAAGCAGAATGCTTGTCATCGATTGCGCCAACCATGCGGCCCAACTCGATCAACGCTTTCATCGTTTCTTTTGAATCCTTGCTCAGGTTCAGCCCATTACCGTAAACAAAAGCAGGGGATTTTGCCTCAACAAGTAATTTAGCGGCCGCGCGAATTGCTTCAGCGCTCACCCCACAGGTTTTAGAAACGGCATCAGGGGAATATTTGCTTAGATCATAATTCTTACCCGGTTTGGCTTTGGCGTTGCCCAGTTCATTAACCGCAGCCATCAGACCCATGACCAGGTCGTAATCGCTATCAGCTTTGAATTTGAGGGCAATATCGGCAATCGGATTTAATTTATTCTCGGCAGCATCAGCAACAACCAGTTTAATTCCCTTGGGCACGGCGCGCTTGATAAAGAAGCCGGCCACCTGATGGTCGCCAACCAGATCAACGCCAAAGGTCAGCACAGCATCGGTCTTATTGAGTTCATCGAGCTTGCCCTCAAAAGTTTTGCCTAATTCCCTGGCAACTTCACTCTGAACAGCAGTTGGTACACCTTCTTCGATGCTGGTAACCATCTGAGATTGCATCTGGTCAGCAAAAACTTCTTTGAAGATAGCTAAAGCCTCGGCCGGCAACCGGGTGGAAACCAGAGCTGCCACACCATTACCGTTTTTGCCGGCTAACGGTTTCATCTTCGCTGCCAGCGCTTTCAAGGCTTCTTCCCAGGTAGCAGCTTTCAAGGCGCCATCTTTACGGACGAGAGGTGTCAGAATGCGTTCGTGTTGCTCGCTGATCGGCCGGAAACGACCGACTTCACATAATAATCCTTCGTTGACCGGGGCATCCCAATCACCTTCAATCCGCATCAAGTGATTGTTGCGTACAATCGCTTCGATTCCGCAGCCAACGGAACAGCCAATACAAGTGGTTTTAATCTTCTGGGCATCTTTTTCACGGCCCTGGTAGGCGCTCTGCCGGTCGATTAATGCACCCGTCGGGCACACCTGAACACAGGTACCGCAAGAGATACAGGTGCTCTCACCCAGCGGCGTTCCCAAATCTGCAACCAAAACACTGTTGGAGCCACGCTCTTCAATACCCAGTGTAAAGTTGCCGACCAGTTCGGCGCAGGCGCGGACACAACGCCTGCACAGGATACAACGGTTATGTTCTAATACAAAGTACGGATGCGAAGCATCCACCGGGAAGCCTTTCCAATTTGGCTGAAGAGGCCAGTTAGTCATCCCTTCGCCGTAAGCTGCATTCTGCAACTCACAATCGCCGCCACTCACCTGGCAGTACATACAAAAGTGGTTACGCTCGCTGAACAGCAGCGTCAACACGAATTTGCGCGCTTCACGTACTTTGTCGGTATCGGTTTTGACGACCATGTTATTGCTGACCGGCAGGGTGCAAGATGGTTGCAGCGTTCGTGCACCTTCTACCTCCACCAGACAAAGCCGGCAACCTCCGTAGGGCAGCAGGTGCTTGTGATCGCAGAGAGTCGGGATCGTGATACCGGCTGATTCTGCAGCTCGTAATACAGTCGTGCCGTCCGGGACTTCAACTTTCTTTCCATTAATTGTCAAACTGACCATTATGAACCCTCTCCTATAATATGATTACCAGAGTATCATTTCAATATTAGTCTCTTATAACCTGATCACCTTCCTTCATACGGAAGGGGGTCCGGTTGAATGATTATGCATACATCTTGCTTGGCACTCCGCTCATCTCGCAGACGCCGCTCGGGCAAACCTTGAGCCGAATATGCGCCTCGACTTCGGCCCGGAAATGGTTCAGAACATCGCGGATGGGCGTGCCTGCGGTCTGTCCGAGACCGCAATTAGAAAGCTCGTAAAGATTTTCACTGAGCCTCTTCAGGTCATCCAGATCGCGCATTGTTGCCACACCCTGCGAGATATTATCCAATATATCATAAGCCCGCTGGTTGCCAACGCGACAAGGCGTGCATTTACCGCAGCTTTCTACCAGGAAGAAATTAAGCAACACTTTCGCCAAATCGATGACGCACGTTTCCTGGTCGCAGATCAGCAACGCGCCCGAACCAAGCGAAACCCCCGCCAGGCCGAAGGATTCGAAATCCATCGGTGTATCCTGCAAACTGGCCGGAATGATCGATCCGCTGGAACCGCCGGTCTGGGCTAACTTGAAGGTCGAACCGGGTTTCATCCCCTGGCCGTAAATGGTAATCACTTCACGAAGAGTGATACCCATCGGCACTTCAATCAAACCGGTCACATTGACATTGCCCATGATGGTGTAGACTTTGGTACCTGGGCTCTTCACGGTTCCAAAGTTTTTATACCAGGCTGCTCCATGCCGAATAATCGCCGGAATATTGGCAAGCGTTTCAACATTATTGACCAGCGTTGGCTTACTCCATAATCCGTTGGTGGTGGGGTAAGGCGGACGAATACGCGGCTCGCCGCGTTTGCCCTCAATCGATTCAATCAACGCCGTTTCTTCACCACAAACGTAGGCGCCTGCCCCGGTATGAATATGAACATCAAATTGAAAATCGGTGCCAAAGATATGCTCACCCAGAAAACCCATTTCCTTGGCTTGCAGGATGGCTTTCTTGAGGCGCTGCTGGGCAAGGGTGTATTCGCCACGAATATAGATATAACCCTCGCTGGCGCCAACGGCATAGGCAGCAATCGTCATCGCTTCGAGAATACTGTGCGGGTCACCTTCCAGAATAAGTCGATCTTTGAAAGTGCCAGGTTCCGATTCATCAGCGTTACAAATGACGTATTTCATATCACTCGTCGTCTTGCTGACGAACCGCCACTTCAAACCGGTTGGAAAGCCCGCGCCGCCGCGTCCTTTCAAACCTGATTCCTCGATTTCCTTGATCACATTGGCCGGCGACATCTCGGTTAACACTTTACCCAAAGCTGTATAACCGTCGTGAACGATGTAGTCTTCGATGTCTTCAGGGTCGATGATGCCTGCCCGCTCCAGCACAATACGCTGTTCAGCTGGCAGAGTGCCCTTACGAGCAGATAACCAGGCAATCCGCCCTGATAATTCGCGAGTAGAAGCCTGCAGGTTGGCTGCAATACGTCCTTTATACAGATGCTCTTCCACTAAAAAGGGTACATCTTGCACGGTAACCGGGCCATAAACGACCGCCTCAGGATAGATAACCACCATTGGCAGGGCATCGTGCCGTCCGACATCACCCATCATGCTTAAAGTAATCTCATCACCCAGCCCAAATTTATTAATTTCAAGCTGTAACCGTTGAAATACTTCCTGAGCGCCGCACGCCATACTTTCGGGATCGCTCGATACAAGAACCATGGAACGAATGGCTTTCATATTTTGCTCCTCCTACTGGTATCGCGCTAGAATATCTGGCAATTGATCAGGTTTGACATTGCCATAAATATCGTCATCGATCACAACGACCGGGCCAACTGCGCAAATGCCCAGGCAACTGGTGGTCAGAAGCGTCCATTTTCCGTCTTCCGTCGTTTCGCCATTTTTGATCATGAGTTCATCTTGCAGCCGCTGCCATACTTGCCTGCCGCCCACAACATGACAAGGCGCGCTTTCGCAAAACTGAATAATATGCCTGCCGCGTGGTTTGGTTGACAGCATGCGATAGAAACTCGCCACTGAAAACAACTGACTCTTAGGCATGTGAAGCTGGTTGGCAATCTCTTCCAGGGCAGTGGAGGGGAGATAACCCACCTCACGGTTGACATCCAACATGATCGGTATCAATTCTTCTTTCGTTGCGCCGTGCTTGGCAACTGCCGATTGGACAGCAGCCAATACCTCTGAACCACTTTTTACTTCAATCGTCATGCTACTCCTCCTTAATGTAATCTCCTGGCAAGTAGATTAGCAGGTAAGGCCATCGGGAGGAAAACAGCCAGATGGGCTACCTGACTTTCACAGCGTTGAAATTGCACACCTGGGCGCAGATACCACAGCGAATACAGGTGTCGGGATCGATGACATGGGTATGCCGGCGTTCACCAGTAATGGCGCTCACCGGGCAATTGCGGGCGCAAACCGTACAACCGGTGCAGGCGTCCGCATCAATTTCATAACGGATTAACGCTTTACAAACTTTCGCAGGGCAACGTTTTTCATAAATATGTGCTTCGTATTCATCCCGGAAGTACTTGAGAGTGCTGACCACTGGTTGAGGAGCGCCCTGACCTAAACCGCAGAGACTGTCTGCCATTGTCTGCTCACAGAGATACTCCAAAGTTTCCAGGTCGCCATCCTCGCCTTTGCCGCCGCAAATCTTTTCGAGGATATCCAGAATCCGCCGCGTACCCACCCGACAGGGTGTACATTTACCGCAGCTTTCATCTTGTGTAAATTCCATAAAATAACGGGCGATATCGACCATACAGGTATCTTCATCCATCACCACCACGCCGCCCGATCCCATCATCGAGCCAACACTCTTGAGAGACTCGTAATTGATAGGCAGATCAAGATATTGTTCTGGAATACAGCCGCCCATTGGACCGCCAATCTGGACAGCCTTATATTTCTTATCATCTTTGATCCCCCCGCCGACATCGAAGATTGCTTCACGCAGAGTAAGCCCCAGGGATACCTCGATCAGGCCCGTGTTTTTGACATCGCCAGTGATGGCAAATGTTTTCGTTCCTGCATTTCCCTCAGAACCAAGACTGGAATACCACTGAGCTCCCTTAAGAATAATTTGTGGAACGATCGCATAACTTTCTACATTATTAATATTGGAAGGTTTATTCCACAAACCTTTAACTGCCGGGAATGGGGGACGTGGACGCGGCTCGCCACGTCGGCCTTCAATCGAAGCCATCAGCGCGGTCTCTTCGCCGCAGACAAAAGCGCCCGCACCCATGCGGACTTCCAGATCAAACGAGAAATCAGTCCCCAGGATATTTTTACCCAGCAATCCAATATTATGGCATTGCTCGATGGCAATATTAAGCATCTTTACCGCAATCGGGTATTCCGCGCGGCAATAAATATAACCCTGCGAGCAACCAATTGCATAACCGGCAATGATCATTCCTTCGACAACAGAATGCGGGTCGCCTTCCATCACCCGACGGTTCATGAATGCGCCTGGATCACCTTCATCTGCATTGCAGATCAGGTATTTTGGATAATCATTGGTCTGACGGCAAAGCTGCCACTTCTTACCTGTTGGAAAACCAGCGCCGCCACGCCCACGCAAACCCGAAGCCAATACAGTTTCGATGACCTGATCAGGGGTCATTTCGGTTAAAACCTTGCCAAGCGCCAGATAGCCGTCTTCGGCAATATAATCTTCGATGTTTTCCGGGTCGATCTTGCCGCAGTTACGCAGAATAACCCGCATCTCTTTGGCTCTTGGAGCGCCAAGCTCTTCGTCGGTTAAGGCTTTGGCGGGAGCCAACAATCGCTGGGCAACTCTGCCTTTTAAGAAATGTTCATCGACCAGATAAGGAATATCATCGACGGACAGGTGCGTATAATGCACCCCCTCCGGATAGACCATGATGTCTGGGCCGTTTTGTGGATCGCCGATACGGGAGGTTTCCAGCACCTGCACCTCATCGATTAAGCCTCGTGCAACGAGTTCGTCCTGTAATGCATCCAGGACCAGATGCGCGCCCTTTTCCAGACACACCGGATCGACACTGACTAATACATGAGAACGGTAATACTTCATTGGCTGCACCTTACTAAAATTTGGAATAATTTATTTGATAAAAGAAATCTGCATCGTGTTATTTATACCTCAAGAGCGATCCCGATGAAAACATTGTCTCGATTATCTTCTATCAATTATTTACCCCTCTTTTTACAGGAATAGCAATCCATGTAAACGGAGGGGGAAAAATGGAACCGGAGAGCTTTCAAGTGGATCGGGTGAGGCAAACTTTACACCTGAATGACGTGATCTTTTACAACATTCCCTTTGACAACGTGCTCATCAAGGATTTTCTTGGCAACCGCGGCATCCACTTTCCCATAGGTTACCTTGGGTTGTTCACCAACAATCACCTGAACAATAGGCTCCTTTTCACATAGCCCCATGCATCCTGTCTGGGTTACAATGATGCCGCTCAAATTCTCACTCTCAATGGTATGCAGGATCGACTTCATTGTCTCACGCGCCCCGGCCGCTATTCCGCAAGTACCCATTCCAACGATGATCTGAACATTTCCGGAAGTTGCCTTGGCTTTTCGCTTTTCCAGCGCTTCTTCGCGTAATTTCTTCAAATCTTCCAGCGTTTTGACAGTTGACATCTTGGTTTCTCCTAAGATTTAGAAGTCTGATAAATTAAGCTCACTCATAGCTCAATGAGCAATGGTTCGAGAATTGACAGAACTGGTTTTGCGCACCTCGTCTATTCCCTCGCTGATGGATTGTCGTAAATAGGTCAGCACCGGCGGCTCTGTGAGCGGCACATCGCCAAGGCTCTCAACAATAGGAGCGCTGTCAAAAACATACCGGGCGTCATTTATCTCATAATTAAAAATCCAACGAATCTGCGGGTACGCAACAACCAGATTTATTAATGTGCTACCTAAATCGCCCAACGGCATCCGGTCGATATGGCTGTGTTGAAATTCACATTCAACCAATGTACCCTTACCCGGCTCCGATTGAATCCGCAAAAAACCATTACACGCTTCAGCCGCTTCCTTCAGGAGGGGGATGCCCAGGCCAACTTTTCGGGTGGTGCGGCTGGTAACGAAAGGATCAATCACCCTGGCAACCATTTCAGCATCCATTCCAATACCATCATCTTTAACAGATATAGCAAGCCGGTCCGTATGGAAATTTTCCCGAACGCCAATTTCGATCGTTTTCGCCCGGGCTGCCACACTGTTTTCAGCAATATCCAACAAATGCAGAGCCAGCTCCCTCAAGCGAGTTAACCTTCCACCGCTTTCTCTTCGCCTTCTAGGCATTTGCTGATGAGCTGCGGCATTTTATTGGGCTTTACCCGTCCAACACTATCCTCATCAATTACGACCACCGGCGCCTGACTGCATGCGCCCACACAGCGACATACCTCTAATGTAATCAAACCATCAGGAGTGGTCTCGCCAATATCAATGCCAAGCTGCTGGCGCGCTTTTTCAATCAATTGTTCGGCGCCGCCAACATAACATGCCGTTCCCAAACAAAATTTGATGGTATGTTTGCCACGTGGACGGGTTGCAAAGAACGAATAGAACGAAACCACGCCATGCACCATGCTCGCCGGCACCTTCAATTGCTCAGCCACGTATGCTTGCATCGGCTCTGATACGTAACCGATCTCGCTTTGCAATAAATTTAAAATTACCATCGTCGCGCCGGGTCTGTCTTTGTTTTCAGCAATGATTTTGTCAATAATAGCCCGCTGCTCAGCAGTCATCAGCGGATCGGTTTTAGGAACATTTTCTAGGATTTTATACATGATGTAAACTGCTCCAAAGGGAATAGATACATTGATAATATACTAAATTTTACCATAAAGAGTGTAACCCAAGCGAGTCGTTGAATACAATGATTGAATGTCACGAAATATTACGATAATTGTCAATATTGAAATCTGGTACGAACCGGTTATTACCAGTATTATAACATACTTGTCCATTCAACTTCAAACTAAATCTTACCGCGATATGCATTCCCCATCTCTTACAATTTTCAGGTTTCTGCCATTTACACCCCTCAAAGCCAGTCTGATCTCGTCCACACTCCGCCTGGCAAGTGTCAAATGATTTGCTCCCAGCAATTCTTCCAACCGGTGTGCGTCCCCGCCCTGCAACAGCGGATAGCCGCGCACCTGTGGAAATCTGTCCGGCGCTTCGGCGATTTTCACATTGCGCGAGATTTCCAATGCATCGATAGGTACATCTGTCGGTACAAAACCCAACACTTCCAGCAAGCCGTAGGCTTTACGGTCAACGTGAGCCGGAATAGCCAGCCCTCCCAGCCCGCCAACAAATTCGACCGCTTCGTGCAGCCCGATATCGATTGACGCCAGCAAAAGGCGTTCTTCACGGCAGATAAAGTCGCCGGTCGCGTCGACCACAAATTGCTCGCCGAAATAATCCGGGTTGTTTGGAATGGGTGGAAATAAACGATCAACCTGTTCCTGCAAGGCATAAGCCTGATCAAGAGTATCGAACAGACAAAGTAAATGCACTTCTTCACGAGTCTGCAACTCCATACCAGGCAACACTTTCAGCCTGCTGCCTGCTGCCGCCTTCTGCACTGCTTCAATGTTTGCCGTCGCATTATGATCCGTTATGGCAATCAGATCGATATTCCGATCAAGCGCCTCTTGCACGATTAACGGCGGAATCATCTCCAACTCAGCGCAGGGTGAGAGCAGCGTATGTACATGCAGTTCAGCGGAAAAAGTTTTTAATTCAATTTCCATCGTTAATAGTCCACCCCCTGATTTCTTCATCCACCAATCTTAAAAAGAATATGGGATAATGAGCGCAGCCTATTCTTCCCTCAATCCCATTTCCCACAATTTTCCAACGATGCTGAAAGAAGGTTCTTCTGAAGAAAGAAGGGTGATCCCTTCATCATTGGCTTTGGCCAGGGTCTCTTCATTCGGCATTGCGCCTTCAGTAATAATGATCGCGCTCAACTCCAACAAAGCGGCTACAGCAACAATGTTGGCATGCGCCTGAAGCGTAACCCAGATGCCGTGGTGTTTGGCGCCTGCCATCACACAGCTTAGTAAATCAGAGGTATACCCACAGGTTGGAGTGATAGAAGAAAAATCTTTACTTTCTGTCAATAGCTTCAGGTTCAGTTTATCAATGATTTCCTGAATGGTCATTTGAGTCTGTCTCCTTATATTGAGGATAACTCTCGCCAATAGCTTCTTCTTTATTCAAAAAGATTCTCATCCGAAGTCGGGTTCCCTGTCCAACTACTGATTCCAAATTCATTTCATCCACACAGCGTTCAATATTGACCAACCCCATACCGGCGCCGAAACCCAATTCGCGAACCGCCTCGCTGGCAGTCGAATAACCTGGTTTACGCGCCAGCTCAATATTGGGTATTCCAGGACCGTTATCATACGCATCCATTGATATCTGGTGTGGTTCGATTTCCACACGGATCGTACCGCCATCAGTAGTGTGAATAATCAGATTCATTTCAGCTTCGTAAATGGCAATCCCACACCGTCGGGCAAGTTGAGGGTTAGCTCCCATCCGCACCAGCGCGCGTTTGATATAACTGGACGCTGTACCCCCATGAGTGAAATCGCCCTTTTTAATATGATAGCGTAAAATCAGACTCGTGCGGTCTGAGATGATATCTTCAAACAAATGGCTGACGCGATAGCGGCGAATTTCTTCTTCATGAAAAGCAGATTGCAATGCCTTCAAGATACCGCGGGTGATATCCCCTTTGGTAATAATACCGGTCAGTTTCCCGTTTTCATCCAATACCGGAAGCCGGCCCACACGACATTGAGTAAATTTTTTGAGCGCCTCAACAACCGGATCGTGACCATTGACGTGAATGATTTTACCGGTCATATACTTGCTGACCGGCGATCGCAGATCTGCAATTCGCAAAGCGCGAATCAAATCTTCGATACTGATAATCCCCACTAATTCTTCATTAGCCACAACCGGTGAACCGGAAATCCGGCTGTCTCGGAAAATATCCAGCACCTCTTCCATAGACATTTCCGGGCTGACAGTATGGACATTTTTGGTCATCACCTGCTCGATTTTTAAATCATAAGCGAGCTCTTCGACGCGGGTGATATCACTGGCGATTCGGTCTGTGATCACGCCAGACTGAGGGTTGAGATTATCGAGCATGAGCACCTATCTGAGCAATCGAGCGAGTCAATTTATAAACACGGTGGAGGGTTCACCGAATTTTCCAAACTTGGCAATCCAGCCTGGTAAAGGCGGCCGCAAACCTCAAACATTCCATGAGGTGTAGAAATAAGCGGAATACCTTCTTCTCGGGCCAGTCTGATCGTTTCTTCAGGCGGCATTTTTCCACGCACAATAACAATCGCACAGACATCCGCCATTTGCGCAGTACGTACAACCTGGGGATTGCACAGGCCGCTGAACAAAACAGCATTGGGCTGGATTGTGGCGAGCACATCGCTCATCAGATCCGCTCCGCAGCCGCCCTTGATCTCACGATTGAGATCTGCGCCATTTGCCAAAATTCTTCCATCGATAAGTTTGATTAGATCGTTTACATTCATCTTATTTCTTCTGCCAGCTTATTGATATAAAAACAATCACGATAATTTCCTTAAGTATATGAACCAATAGAACATACCCACCAAAAGCGATCCACCAATAACATTTCCTATGGTGACGGGTATTAAATTGTTAATGATAAAACCACTCCAGGTTAAACTGCTGAAATCAGTTGCGCTTTTCCCAATCGTTGCCCAAAATGTCGCCGGGGCCCAATCTTTAATCAGCAACCCAATTGGGATCAGGTACATATTAGCGACGCTGTGTTCATATCCAGCGGCAACGAAGGCTGAAATCGGAAAGACAATCGCCAGAATGCGATCGCTGGTTGTTCGGGCGCTGTAAGTCAGCCATACAGCCAGACATACCAGAGCATTGGCCAGAATGCCTAACACAATTGCCTGGAAAAACCCCAGGTTGGTTTTTACAGTCGCCGTCGTCAACGCCAAAACGCCGACCACGCCGCCCATAAACACATATTGCCCGCCCCAAAAGGAAAGCAAGGCGGTAACCAGCGACCCAACCAGGTTACCTGCATATACGATCACCCAATTCCGCAGCATCCCGATCAGATCAATCTTATGTCCTGCCAGCGCCATGACCATCAGCGTATTGCCGGTGAACAACTCCGCGCCGCCTACCAGCACGGCAATCAAGCCAAGTGAAAAGGCCAGACCAGATAGCACACGGGTCACCCCATAGGGTAACATCTCGCCTGCCCCGGCAGCAACAGTAGTTGCAAACATCCCGCCGACAGCAATAAACGCCCCGGCTAAAATGGCTGAAACAAAGGTATTCCAACCATCCAGCTTGGCTTTACGAATGCCAATCTGTTCAGCTTTAACGGCCATTTCAACAGGCGTTAAAGCGTCGCCGTGGACCCCAGAACCAGATTGCATAAGATGATAAATTAAGTATAACCGATAATCCAATTAAATGTTAAAGAACCCAATACGTTAACGTCAATTCAGGTTAACACTTGAGTTGAGCCGGGTTGCTTCACATGAGAATTACCAAAATAACAGACACGAAACCGAAGAAAACGCCAACCTATAATGAAGCATACTGAGTTATATATTTTTGTGTTAAAATCCAAAGAGAAAATTCACTTGCACCGGCATGCTGCCTGACCGGGAAGAATGAGGTCAATTATATGAAACCAACAATACAATCTGTCAAAGGCGCTCGCGATTTTTACCCCGAAGAGAAATCAATCCACGTCTGGCTTTACAACAAAATGCGCCAGGTTTCAGAATCTTATGGCTATCAGGAATATGACGGGCCATTCCTGGAGAAAATCGACCTGTATGCAGCCAAATCTGGTGATGAACTGGTCAAAGAACAGGCCTTCGTATTTCCTGATCGCGGCGGCGAGTTGATCACCCTGCGCCCTGAGTTAACCCCCAGCCTGGCGCGCATGATCGCCCAGCGCCAGAACGAACTGGCCTTTCCGGTACGCTGGTGGTCCTACGGTCCATTCTGGCGCTACGAACGTCCGCAAAAAGGCCGTTCACGCGAGTTCTTTCAATGGAATATCGACCTGTTAGGAACGATTTCTCCTGAATCAGACGCTGAACTCGTTGCGACAGGCGCAGCTTTCTTCCAATCTGTCGGACTCCAATCTGATCAGGTTTCTATCCTGGTCAACAACCGCCGGCTGATGGATGCGCAACTTCTTGAACTGGGTGTAAAACCTGAAAATAAAAGTGCAATCTTCAAGCTGATCGATCGGCGGGATAAAATGCCTCCGGCTGACTGGGAAGCCTACGCGCTGGAAACCGCCGGTTTGAGTCAAAATCAACTCGACAGTTTAAAAGCGATCCTCGCTGATCGGGATTTATGGAAAAAATCCGATGAAATGGTACGTTTCTTCGCTGCCCTGGAAGTTATGGGCTTGATGAAATACGTTCGTTATGATCCGCAAATCATCCGCGGGCTGGATTATTATACTGGCACCGTCTTCGAAGCGCGCGATCGCGATGGCGAATTTCGCGCCATTCTGGGCGGCGGGCGCTACGATAACCTGGTCTCCGATGTCGGCGGCGAACCAATTCCTGGCGTGGGTTATGCCATGGGCGATATGGTCATCACCCTGGTATTGAAGAAATACGGCTGCCTGCCGGATTATGTACCCACACCTGCTCCCGTACTGGTGACCGTTTTCGATGAAGCCTCTCTGCTGCTTTCCTACAAATTGGCCGCTGAACTGCGCGAAGCCGGATTGAAAGTGACCTGTTACCCCGAGGCGCACAAACTTCCTCGCCAGTTAAAACAGGCCGACCGTATGGGAATGCGCTGTGTGGTTATTGCAGGGCCCGATGAGCAGGCCAAAGGATTGGTTACAATCAAAGACCTGGCGCGCCGCACCCAACAAACCGTGCCGCAAAATGAAGCCGCCAATACGATCAAAGAAATGCTGAAATAGAATTTTCGATTTTAACCTTCGCAAGCGCAGCCAATTATGATAGAATATTTATCCGTTATGGTGGCTGTAGCTCAATGGCAGAGTGCTTGACTGTGGATCAAGTTGTTGTGGGTTCGACCCCCATCAGCCACCCCTGAAGAGCCTACCGAATTGGTAGGCCTTTTTATTTACAGGATCACATGTTGCACCCACAGGGGGTGTTTTATGAGTCCGTTACATCACCCCTAAACAGCGGGCCGCCTGTAACATTTCTGACAGCCCGCTATTGTACCTAATTGAGCACAAATTGCGTGATGAATATCCGTTAATTATCCATTGGCACAATGGCTTTTAATGAACGGGTCAATTGCACCATTTCAGTTTTAGAAGCCTGCAAACCACTGATGTCAGCCGTCATCAGACTTTTCTCCACATTGGGTAGCACTTTGGCTGCTACATCACCTGCTGCAAGAATCTTATTTGATAACTCAAGGGCGTCGTTCACAAAATCCTTGAGGGCATCCGGGAAAATGGGCATCTTATTGACAAGCGGCGCGATGATTTCCAGCACCTGATCCACTTTTTCGACATACTTGACGACCACATTCCTCAACACGCGAACGGTTTGGGTCAATTCCAGAGACATATCCTGAATGGAATCCAGGGTGCCCTTGTTATCCTCAATCACATCACTGATATTCCGTAAGGCGCCGGTTAATTTATCCGAAAAATGAACACACTCCCCTTTCGGGGTGGGGATGAGGGCAAATCGCTGAGCAGAAGGGATTCGGGCTACGGCTGCCGCGCTTGAGGTTTTTTTAGGCGAGGTTGATTTGGGATTGGTTGGCATGTTTTTCTCCTGTGATTTTAAATTAATAAAACGGTTCTCGGTTCTATAGGAAATATGCTGCTGTTTCATAAAATTATAGCATCGCTTATGAAATAGCAACTGCCGGAACAACAGTTACGGGGTTTACTTGAACTCCCCAAACTCAGCCCACAGGGCATTGACCGTTTCCAGACTGGGGGCAAGCACCCACAAGGTTTTATCTGCTGCGTTTGCCATACAGCTCACCTGACCATTGGCCTGCCAGCATACCCGTTGAGCGTCTTCCAGCAGGTTGCCGCGGTAGCGGTTGCCCAGGCTGGTTCGCAGGGCGCCCGCGAACTGGACGCTATCCTCAGGCCGGTCCCAGACCCATTCGGCGGCCATGGCCGTCTGGTCTGCGGATAAATTGTAATAGACCTGGTAACGATCGCCGCCCCAACCTTCCGAAGCAGTTCTGGCGGTTTCCTCTTCCACCTGGGCAGCGGCGTCGCCGTTGTAAGCCAGTAACAGGTAGGTCATCCATTCACCCAATACATTGCTCTCGATCAACTGCCAGTCACTGCCCAGGGCTTTACCCAGGTTAGGCATACTCACCGATACCGGCAACTCTCCGGCTAGGTATTTTTCAGGGTGCAAAATCTGCTCCGTACTGGCAGGCAGGTTGGCGTAAGCTTTATTGACTTCCGCCCAGTTGCCCCGCTTGTAAAGATATTCGACGAATATTTGCCCATAAGTGTAAGGGAAAAGCGCATCCTGCGTCAGGTAAGGCGGGGGCGATTGATCCGAAAGGGGCATCGCCGGCGGATTGTAATTGAGTAAGTCGTTAATATCTTGGGCGCTGATAAACTGGCGCGCCCACTGATACATCAATAATGTGGCATCCCCCTCAAAAAGAGCGGTCACTGCCTGGCAATATTGACTCTCGTACTGGCACTCCGGATAAATTCCCATGCCGGCAACATTGTAATTTTGGTCAACCAGGGCGTGATCAAACTCGTGAGAATAGACAAAATATTCCATCCCACCGATCTTTAAGCCCGATAAAATATACATCTCTTTCCGATCCGGCATATAAAAACCGCCCACACCGTCCACAATCCCATTGACAGCCTTCTCGACCATATCATAGGTCGGTTTGACAAAGCCAAAAGCGACCAGGGAACGCTTCTGGTTTTCCAGTTGAACTTTATAATCATCCGTGATGTATGCCTGGATTAATAAATCCTTGGCCTCTTGCTTGGAAACCACAAAACCAGGCGCTTTTACCTGAATGGGCAAACCGCGCAGGTCGGATACTTCCTGCTCGATGTCAACGATTCTGGCAGCGACAGTGGGGTTGAAGGAGCGATATGTGGCTGTTGGCGTCGGCGTATATGTGGGCCGAGGCGTACGCGTCGGCGTCACAGTCGGGCTGGGAGTAATCGTTGGGGTGCTGGTCGCCGTGGAAGCAAGCGTAGGCGAAAGGATGGGTGTAACCGTCGGCAATGGCCGGGCAAATACGCCCTGCAAACCGACAATCGCTGCCTGAACCGGACCATTACTACCCTGATTCATGGCAAGAAAGTAACCGGCCACAGCAGCGGCTGCCAGAAACAGGACAAAAAAAACAATGATGGCAGGTGAAAGCCGGCGCTTTTCCGTCTGAACTTCCAACTCTGCCTCCACTTCTCTCGGAGCGCGGGGTGAAGGGATTTCACCGGCGGAGCTGATTTCAGACCGCGGCAACGAGACAGCCGTCTTATCCATCTGATGCTGATCTTTGAGGATTTCATCGTTGCGGGCAGCAAACGTCGAGCGCAAACTGTCGATGTCAAATTCGCTGTTAACTGAAGAGTGAACCAGTCGAGAGGAAAGCGTATCATCGCCTTCAATCGGAACGGTGAATGGTTTCAAACGTGACTTGAAATCGGAGGTTGCTGTCTGCGGTTGCGTTCCGGCGCCCAGTTTTTCAAGTCCACGCAATGCGGCCGAATGAGAAGGGTCAATCCGAAGGACTTCCTTCAAACAGACGATCCGTTCCTTATCTGTTTCCACTGCCCCCGAAAGCCACAACCAGGCCTGAATATTATCACGATCCTGGCGCAATGCCTCCAGGAATAATAGTTTTGCCCTGCCCTTTTCTCCGGCGCGCAGAGCCTTCATTCCTTCTTGAAGTGAATTATTCAAAAAGTTCCCTCACCTGATGAATAATACTTTCACCAGTATACAATAACCGCGAATATCAGACAATGAAATTTATATAAAGGATTGGATAGACAAAACCACGCATCGTATTCCGGGTTGTGATATATAATGATTATAGATCAACAACTTATCGGTTTGAATGGATAGCAAAGCAAGTACAACACATCCCTGGCATGGAAATTATTGGCATTGATTGCGTTCCAAATGATTAGCCATCATTCATCGTAAGGAGAAAGCCATGTTGAATGCGAATGGAAACGTACGGCGGACGCCGTTTGTTCTGATCATTGATGACAATGACGATAGCCGCTTGTTGATGCATCGTTTTTTAGAGGGAAGCGATTTCCAAATCATCGAAGCGCAAGACGGCAAAGAAGCGCTTCTCACCTGCCAGCAATTTCGCCCTGATTTGATCTTGCTTGATTATATGATGCCGGGCATGGATGGCTTTCAAACCTGCGCCCGTCTGCGCGCCCTGCCCGGATTTGAGAACGTTCCAATTATCATGATCACGCCCGGCGATGATGGCCTTCAGGTCGAGCGCGCCTTCAAGGCCGGGGCAACCGATTATATCGCTAAACCGATCAACCCGACCGTTTTACACAAGCGCGTTCAGCACATTCTGCAAGCTCGCATCGTCGAAGAATCACTGAAAGAACAACAAATCCTCTACAAGACTGTGGCTGAAGGATTCTCGGATGCGCTGTTTATCTTACAGCCTGTATCAATTGATGAATATAAATTCGTTTTCGTCAACCGCGCCTTTGCTGCGCTGAATGGATTAACTATCGACCAGATCATCAACAAAGACGTTGAAGAAGTTCTGCCGTCTGATCAGGCTGGCCGGCTAAACGAACATTGCGACAAAGTTCGCAAATTGCGCACCGCCAGCGAATATGAAGAAACTTTCCAGGTTAAAGATCAAAGTGTTTACACCATCATCCGCCTTGCGCCCACAGAAGATGAAAACCCGCTGCGGTTGATTGGTTCCTGCATCGATATAACCAACCAGAAAATCTTTGAAGGCGTAATCGAAAAAGGCAAGCACGAATGGGAAGATGCGGTCGATTCGATCGTTGATATGATTATCCTGACCGACCCCTCAACCAAAATTTTGCGCTGCAACCGGCCTACCATCCAACACCTTGATTCAACTTTCGATGGCGTCATCGGACATAAAATTGGCGATGTGTTATTTACCAACGGGGGGCGAATACGTCAGGTGCTGGAAACCAATATCAATGAGGCAAAAATCCGCTTTGGAAATAATACCTATCACGCCATTCGTTACCCGGTTATGGGAAAAACCCGGAATACTCAATATGTCTATTTCATCAAAAATATAACCGAAAGCTCGCCAGAAAAAACATGACCTCACTTCCGTTAGCCCATAACCATGCGGCTGTCGGTGTGCTCACCTTGCACCTGCAGACAGCCGGTTGCCGTTCGCTAAAAGAAAAACGCAGTCATATCAAACCGCTTATTTCCCGTTTGCAACGCGAATTTAACCTTTCCGTAGCCGAGGTGGGACTGGAAAACGTCTGGCAGGAAACACTGATTGCCTGCGCCGCAGTAAGCAATAACCGCGTCTTTACCCAGCAGATGCTTCAGCGAATTGCCGACTGGGTTGAGACCAACTATACTGATCTGACTCTCCTTGATGAGAACATAGAGTTGATATGATCAACGTCATACCTGCTTATGCTTCTGATCCCTTTCTGAAAATCAGGCAACCCGTGCCCACACACCCATTACTCTGACTGAACAAACCCTTGCTCAATACCACTCCCATCCTTCGCCAAATAAAAACATACGGGGTGTTAATCCTCAGTATTTTGCTGGCAATCTCGCTGAAAACCATCCTGGAAATCAGAGGAGCCATTACCTACAACTCCGACGAAATGATTGTCGGCCTGATGGCGCGGCATATCCTCCAGGGAGAGACGCCCATATTTTTCTACGGCCAGTACTATATGGGAAGTCTGGAAGCCTGGCTTCTGGCCGGCCTTTTTTACCTGTTTGGCGAGGAAATTTTTCTCATTCACATTCTGCAATTCCCGTTATATGGTCTCTATATCCTCACAACCTGGCATCTGGCAAAAAAACTATTTAAGAGCAAGACAATTGCAGACTATTCGGCCTTACTCTTGAGCATTCCTACCGTGCTGGTGACGACTTATACTTCCGTCTCAATGGGCGGGTACGGATTATCACTGATATTTGGCAACCTCGTTCTCAGCCTTGGATACACCATCCTGGAAGATAAACGACCAGCAGCGGGGACGTATTGGGCGATTTTCGGGTTCGTCTCCGGACTGGCTTTCTGGACACTGGGGATGGTTGTCGTTTATCTTATCCCGGTCGCAGGGTTAATTCTGCTCAACATTCGCCGGTATAAGATCACCAGTCTGCTCATCGCAATAGCGTCCTTTTTTGCCGGCAGTTTGCCCTGGTGGCTGTCTTTCATCCAATCATCCGGAATGCCTCTGATCATATATCTGAAGCCTTACCAGACGGCTACAACACCCATAACCAAAATCCTCGGAATTCTTTTCCTGGGATTGCCTTCACTCTTAGGTTTTCGCTATCCCTGGGCTGCAATGCTTTCGCCGTTCACCTTGCTGTTCTTTTGGATACTCTTCTATTTAGTCTGCATTTTACTGACCTCAAAATTGCTGCAAAAACGAGACTGGAATCTCTCTGACCCGCGGGTAATCCTGTTGCCCTTGCTTTGCATCGCATTCTTCATGGTCATCATTTTTCTCAGGTTCGGATATGATTCGACCGGGCGCTACTTCTTACCCCTCAATTTGCCGTTTACCCTGTGGATCGCCTGGCTGGCCGACAGGGCTGTTGACTATGTTCACAAAACAGGCCGCCTCCAACGTTGGATCAGCCTGCTGATCATCGCGCCCATCCTGATTCTAAACAGCGTCGAAACCTGGCGCGCGGCTGCCTCCTCTGACCTCATTACGACCCAATTTGACCCTATCACCCGCTTTGATAACCGCCATGACCAGGAATTAATCAGTTTTTTAGTTGCCAATCATGAGACTGTCGGTTATAGTAATTATTGGGTTTCATTCAGGCTGGCGTTTTTATCAAACGAAAAGATCATCTTTTCACCCAAATTACCCTACAAAAGCGACATGAGCTATTCTCAGACAGACAACCGTATTCCACGCTACAATCAGATAGCAGATGAAAGCCCCAGGGCCGCATATATCACCACCCTGCACCCAAAATTGAATGAGCGACTGCGGGTAAGTTTTATGGGTAAGCGAATTACATGGCAAGAGGCCGATATCGGCCCATATCATGTTTTTTATGATATTTCTGAAAAGGTTCGCCCGGATCAACTATTTATCCCATAGAATCAATTCACCACATCTTTAATAGAGGTGCTTTCGGTTTGTGAACGATCAGACTATCCGTACCCATACCCAATTATGATTGTAAAGGAGCAAACAATGGCTAACCAAATCTTAAACTGGGGATTCTTGAGCACAGCCCGAATCAATCGCGCTCTCATTTCTCCCTTAAGAAGCTCAAAACGCAACCGGCTGAGTGCAGTCGCCAGCCGTTCAACTGAACACGCTGAAAAGTACGCTGAAGAATGGAATATTCCCCATGCTTACGGCAGTTACGAGGCGTTGCTGGCCGACCCAGCCGTCGATGTGATTTATATTTCCATACCCAATCACCTGCATGCTGAATGGGCAATCAAGGCTTGCGAAGCAGGCAAGCACGTCCTCTGCGAGAAACCCCTTGCAGTAACCGTGGATGAAGTTGACGCGATGATCGCCGCGGCAAAAAATAACCGGGTCATTCTCCAGGAGGCCTTTATGTACCGTCACCACCCACAAACGATGCAGGTAAAAACAATGATCGAGGAAGGAAAGATCGGCCAATTGCGTTATTTTTACGGTGATTTCAGTTTTACTTTGTCGCGCGAAGACGATATCCGCATGATATACAAGGAAGGCGGAGGGAGTCTTTACGATGTGGGGTGTTATCCGCTCAGTTATATACGCTACCTGACAGGCACAGAACCGGTTGAAGTTTACGCCAACCAGCTTCTAGACTCCAAAGGCGTTGATGACATCTTCGTCGCCCAATTCTATTTCCCGGATAATATCTTCTGCCAGATTAATTCCGCCTTTCGCCTTCCCTTCCGGACTCGCATCGAAATCGTCGGCGCTGAAGGCAGCATTATTTTGAATAATCCTTACAAACCTGAAGGCAAGGGAGAAATCATATTAAAGCGGGGCGGCAAGGAACAAAAAATCAGTACACAGAGCATGGGCCTTTACAACGGCGAGGTTGAAAATATGGCAGACGCCATTCTGCTCAACAAAGCGCCACGCGTGAGCCTTGAAGATAGCCGGGGCAACATTGCAGCTATTCAGGCGTTGCAAGAATCAGCCCGCCTGGGAAAGCCTGTTCGATTGGCCATCTGATGCGATTTCGTCGCGTCATTGCCTTTCCCAGCTTCATCACATATTTATAAGGTGAACGTACCACAAATTTTGACACTCCGCGCAACAATGTTTTCTGATAAAATAACTGGACATGCATACAGGATAATGCATTGAGTCACAACAAAGGAAAGAATAAAGATCATGGACCTCAAACTCAATGGAGCAAAAGTATTAATCGCTGGAGCCAGCCGGGGATTAGGTTACGCAACGGCCCACCTGCTGGCAAGCGAGGGCGCGCGGGTCGCCATTAACAGCCGCAATACACAAAAATTAGCCCAGGCAGCCAGTACACTGGTTAAAGAAACCGGCGCCCAGGTCATACCCCTGCCTGGAGATGTAGCAAATCCAGCTATCCCGGAACAACTCGTCAAAGAGAGTACTGCCGCTTTTGGAGGACTGGACATTCTCATCACAAACGCCGGCGGGCCACCGTCCGGTAATTTCCAGTCTGTTGATGAGACAGCCTGGCACGACGCCATCAATCTCACTTTTATGAGTCACGTCCGTTTGATCCGCGCAGCATTACCTTTTCTGAAACAATCTCCCATTGCCAGCATCCTGACAATAACCTCAATATCCGTTAAACAACCTATCATCGATCTGGTGCTATCCAATAGCCTTCGTTCAGGCGTCATCGGGTTGACTAAATCTCTGGCGCTCGAATTGGGCCCCCAGGGTATCCGAGTCAACTCAATCCTGCCAGGCTGGACGGAGACTGAACGGGTGCAGGAATTGCTCGCCGCTCGCGCTAAAACCAACGGAACAACTATCGAAGAAGAAGCCAGCAAACAGGCTCAACAATGCGCTCTCGGTCGGATCGGTAAACCGGATGAATTTGCCAACGCCGCTGCATTTTTAGTCTCACCGGCTGCCTCTTATATTACCGGCGTTATGCTCCAGGTAGATGGAGGAACTTACAAGGGTGTCTTTTAAATAATGCCAGACCAGCCGCAAATTCAATTATCTCCCGGCGAAATCAAAAATCGCCTGGAACGCATTCTGCCCCGGGTTCAAAAACCGGGGCGTTATGTCGGTGGAGAATTAAACCAGGTCGTCAAAGATTGGGGAACCGTCAAAACGCGGATGGTGTTGGCATTCCCTGATATCTATGATATTGGCGTTCCCAACCTGGGTTTAGCCATTTTATACGACCGTCTCAACCGGCTTCCTGATGTGCTGGCAGAACGTTGCTATTTGCCCTGGGAAGACATGGAAGCGCAAATGCGCGAGGCTGGCCTTCCGCTTTACGCGCTGGAAAGCAAGCATCCTCTGCTTGATTTTGATATCCTTGGCATCAGCCTGCCGTATGAAAATCTCTACACCAATGCCCTCAACCTTCTCGATCTGGCCGGTATTCCACTTTATGCCAGCGAACGGAATGAAGCCCACCCTCTCGTGATCGCTGGTGGACATGCCTGCTATAACCCGGAACCGATGCACGCTTTCATCGATGCGTTTGTCATTGGCGAAGGCGAGGAAGTGATCGAAGAGATCGTGCGCTGCTGCCAATCCTTGCAGCAGCGCCGTGGAAGCCGGGGCGACCTTCTGCACGCTCTGGCAAAAATTTCGGGCGTTTATGTCCCATCACTTTATCAGGTGGAATACCAGCCAGACGGATTGATCGCCGGCATTCAAAAACTTGATCAGGCTGCTTCATTGCCAGTTACAAAGCGCATTCTGCCAGTATTACCGCCGCCGTTAACCCATTTTATCGTTCCAAGCATAGATGTGGTGCATAACCGCATCGCCGTAGAAATTATGCGCGGCTGCACTCGCGGCTGTCGCTTCTGTCACGCCGGCATTGTAACCCGCCCGGTACGCGAGCGCCCGGTTCCAATGATCCTCGACGCAATCGAAGACGCTCTGAAGGCTACCGGATTCGAAGAGATTGCCCTCCTGTCCTTATCATCATCCGACTATACGCATATCCTTGAACTGGTCGATGGACTCGCCCATCGCTTCTCTGGCAAACACCTTACCATATCTCTGCCCTCACTGCGAATTGAAACCTTTTCCATTGATTTGATGGATAAACTCAAGGGCGTTCGCCAGGGCGGCTTCACGTTGGCGCCCGAAGCCGCCACTGAACGGATGCGAAAGATCATCAATAAACCTATCGCATCGCAGCAATTGATTGATACCACCCGGGCTATTTACAGCCGGGGCTGGGCTACTATCAAACTCTATTTCATGATTGGCCATCCATCAGAAACCCTGGATGACGTCCACGAAATTGCCCGACTCTGCCAGACAGTGCAAAACGAGGGCCGCAAAGTAATCGGTGGACGCGCCAAATTACATGTCGGCGTGAGTACTTTTGTTCCCAAGCCTCACACACCATTCCAATGGGTACCCGTGGATAGTCTGGAACAAATCACTGCCAAACTGGATCTGCTCAAACGCGAGCTGCGCAACCCCAACATCAAATTGAGCTGGACAGAGCCTTCATCGACATTGTTCGAAGCCTGGCTCTCCCGCGGCGACCGGCGCATGTCCGATGTAATCTACCATGCCTTCAAAGCCGGCGCCCGGTTCGACGCCTGGCAAGATCACTTTAATCTTGCCGCCTGGGAGGAAGGGTTTGTCAGAGCCGGTTTAGATCCCGATTTTTATACTCACCGCCAGCGTTCTCTGGATGAAATTTTACCCTGGGATCATATCCATACTGGAATACATAAAAATTTCCTGCAAACTGATTACCTGTGGAGTCAGGAAAGCCGTACTCGCGAGGACTGCCGCCAGGGCTGTTACGCATGTGGAATTAATGAATCTTTTGCAGAAATCCGCCAGGAAGTCCCCGGAACTCAGGACTGGTTTTGCCCATGATCCGTTTACGAATTACCTTTGCTAAAACTGAAGCGATGCGCTACACCGGTCATCTCGATTTGCAAAAATCCTGGGAGCGTACCTTGCGCCGTGCAACCTTGCCAGTCGCCTACAGCCAGGGCTTTCATCCCCAGGCGCGCATTCAACTGGCTTGCGCCCTCCCGCTGGGTTTCACCAGCCAGTGCGAACTGGTCGATATCTGGTTGGAAGACGACCTCCCCCTGCAAACAATTGCGCCTGCGCTGAATCATGCCCTTCCCCCCGGCATCGAAATTTCGCAGCTTCAAATTGTTGACCCGCACAGTCCGGCTTTGCAAACTCGCGTCCAATCAGCAGAATATATTGTCACGTTGCTTGATCAGCTCCCACTTTCTGAACTCGAGGAACGGATAAAACAAACACTCGTTGAAAAAAAGATAATTCGTCAGCGGCGTGAAAAAACTTACGATCTTCGTCCTCTGATCGAACATCTTGCAATCATCCCGGCCAGAGATCTTGAACCCCTTCGTCTAACGATGCATCTATCGGCGCGAGAAAGCGCTACCGGACGACCGGAAGAAGTATTAAATACACTCTCAATCGATCCCTTTTCAACACGTATTCATCGTGTTCATATCAAGTTAGCTTAATCCTTCGGCATGCGATCGTCAAATATCGCCCCCATATAGATAATAAACAGAATCACATAATTAATGACTGCCTGGAAAATCCATAGCTCAATGAGGTTGCCCAGTCCTGTCGGATATCCCTGAGTCAAATCGTATAGGGGTATGAATAATATCGCGCCCAAGAACAAGGGGATGAAGAATACAGATAATAAATCCCCCTTTCCGGATAAGATAAAACCCCAATTGGTCAGGCGCTGAACCAGCGCATTCCACGACAAAAATATAACCAGACATAACCCGGCAGCAATCAATGCCAGAGACAAAACCCGGTTGGGCCACTTAAACAGGTTATATATCGTAATTGCAACAAAAAAGGACAAGAGATTACAAAATGTCAAAGCAACACTTTGAATGAGTATTCGCAACACTCGATTGATTTTCATCACCGTTCCTGTTCAGTGCAAGATAAATTATGGTAAAATAATTACAATTATTTGCCCCCATAGCTCAGTGGATAGAGCGTTGGCCTCCGGAGCCAAAGGCCTGGATTCAAATTCCAGTGGGGGTACTCGAATAAAAATGAAAGATAGATTGGCTTCGCCCACTTCTATAATTACCGCTTCAACCTGTATTATACTCCAGGTTAAAGCGGTCGCTGTTTTAAGTGCAGGTGTTCCTTGAGTAACAGGAAAGAATCGCCCGTAATGAAGAGGGTGGTTAAGGGTAAAACATATTACCCGAAAAGTTGTCTGATCATCAGACGCCAATTACGCCGCAAGAGTACAAATCAGTCGCCGGAAATTCCCTTCAAACAAATCGGGAAAGCAGCAACAAACTTTCGCCAGATCGCTGAGAATTCGAACGATGTTTTTTTCCGTTTCGAACTCTTTCCCTATCCCCATCTGGAATATGTCAGCCCCACAATTGAAGAAGTTTGCGGTTTTACAGCGAACGAATTATGCAATGATCTCAATCTTGCCCGTCAGGTTGTGTTTGATTCCGATATACCAGTAATCAAAACCAAATTCAGGCAATCCATTAAGGATGGCGCTTCACATATCCGCATGGCAGCTCGGATCGTTCGTAAAGACCATCAAATCGTCTGGTTCGAACTCTATATGGCGCCGATTCTCGATAATAACGGCAATCTGCTGGCCGTTGAAGGAATGATCCGCGACATCACCCATTTGAAAAGAATGGAAGAAGCCCTTTTCGACAGCGAGTCGCGACTTCGAGCTATCATTGATCAAATCGGCATCGGCATCGTAATCACTGACCTCGAGGGTAACATCGTTGAGTTTAACCCTTCAATGAGAGCGTTACTGGCCTACCCTCCAAATAAGATAAAATATCCTGATATCAGGCAATATACCCACCCGGAAGACTATAAACGTGAACGACCTCTCTTCCGGAAATTAGCCAGGGGAAAAATAGATAGATATCAGGTCGAAAATAGATTATATAAATCCGATGGCAATATGCTCTGGTGCAACGTCATTACAAGCCTGGTTCGAGATTCAAATAAAAAACCCAAATTCACAATCGAGATGATTGAAGATATTACCGCCAGAAAACTGGCCGAACAGGACATCAACAGGCAGCTGGCTGAATTACGTAATCTTGTCGCATTATCTACCAAACTGAGAGATAATATTTCACGCGAGGATATTTATTCCACCCTGATTGAAGCAGCAATCGAAATGCTGCAAGCTGACGCAGGGGCGTTTATCCGCTGCGACCAGGGCCAATATAAAATAATTGCCGCCAATAACGATTTAGCTAAATATCGATACTTGAGTTTTCCTCTGGAGGACCTGGCATACCCGGCATTACAAGAGGGGAAACAATTACTGGTCAGTCATCTGAACTCGGATCCCGGGAGCTGTATGTCCGAATTGCTGTGGAATCTTACTGCTCAAATGTCCTGCAGTGTACTTCAGCCAATCACCACACCCGAAGAGAAAATCGGCTACATACTGGTATGCTGGCGTAATAATCTGACCTTTACCGAAAGAGAAAGCCATGTTCTGGAGGCTATTGCCGACATTGCCGACAATGCCTTTCATCTTCTGTTGGTTCTGGAATCGCTCGAGCAACGCGTACTGGCTCGAACACGCGAGCTTACAACACTTTATGAGGTTTCGGCGATCACCATCAAACAACTCAACCTGCAAACAATGCTTGAATTGATCCTGAATCTGGTAATTTCGACGATTAATGCAGATGCCGGGGCTATCAGCCTGGTCAACCCTATGGCTCATAAACCCGAAATAATCGTTCACAAGGGAATAAACCAGGAACTATTGGAACGATTGCAAAACGGGAAAATCGGTTTCAAACCCTGCGATTTGCTCAGTGATAACACCGAGCCTCTTTTTATTAACGATATTGACAAATTTGAGCGAATGGCGCATTATCGGGCGTACACGAAATTACGTTCGTATGCGGGCATCCCTATAAAAATCCACGGAAAGATGGCCGGCGTTCTCACCGTATTCGGCAATAACGCCCAACAATTTACCGTAGAAGACATGGCCATGCTTGGGACAATTGCCGACCAGATCAGCATTGCCCTAGAAAATAACCGCCTGCGCCAGCAGGCAATGCAATCTGCTATCCTCGACGAGCGCGAGCGACTGGCGCGTGACCTCCATGATTCGATCACCCAACAAATTTACGGCATCAATCTGATGACTGAATATGGGAAAAACCAGGCGATCAAAGGGGATCTGGAACAAATAAAGAAAACGCTGGAAACGATTGGCGACGCTGCATTACAAGCGCTGAAAGGAATGCGCCTGTTAATCTATGAACTGCATCCTCTATCCCTGGAAAAAGATGGCTTTGTTGGCTCAATGCAAAAACGATTGGATTCTGTCGAAGCGCGCTCTGGGGTAAAAGCCAGTTTAATCATCGAGCATTTCTTTGATTTGCCCTCCTCTCTTGAAGAAGCCCTCTATTATATCTTCCAGGAGGCGGTGAATAATATCCTTAAACATGCTTCTGCCAAGAACGTGACGATAAAATATAATGTGACGCAAGATAACGCAACCCTCGAAATCATCGATGATGGTAAAGGATTCGCCATCGGAAAAGATGAAAACCCCGGTGGGCTGGGAATGAACAGCATGAAAGAAAGGGTTGAAAAACTGAACGGGACGTTATCAATAGACTCTAAACCAGGAAAAGGTACTAAAATATTTGTATCGGTTCCGTTGATTCAAGCATAAATATTATCAATAATAATGTTTTATGGATACCAATATGACCGAAAAAATTCGCCTGTTAATATGTGATGATCATCCCATTGTACGTGAAGGCCTGCGCAACCTGATGCTGACAACATCAGATATCGATGTCGTTGGAGAAGCTGAAAACGGTCTGGAGGCGGTTCATCTCGCCGAAAAATTAAAACCCGATGTTATCTTGATGGACCTTGTTATGCCGCAGATGGACGGTATAGAAGCCATCAAGAATATTAACGCAAAACGTATCACCGCAAATATTTTGGTTCTTACCAGCTTTTCAGAAGACGATAAAGTATTCCCGGCGATTAAGGCAGGCGCCCTTGGTTATTTATTGAAGGATACCGCCCCGCAAGAAGTCTTGAACGCGATCCGTGAAATTGCCCGCGGCGAATCATTTTTACATCCTACAATCGCCCGAAAACTTATTAAGGAAATAAACCACCCGCCCCAATTACCGGCTGCCGATCATCCCCTGACTGAACGCGAAATGGAGGTAGTCACATTAATCGCCCAGGGGTTATCAACCCAGGAAATTTCAAAAAAACTGACGATCACTGAACGAACGGTCTGCACACATGTAAGCAATATTCTCAATAAACTGCATCTGGCAAACCGCACCCAGGTCGCACTCTATGCCTTACGGGGAGGGCTGACCAAACTGGAAAATGAGTAATAGGTAATTTATTGAGTCGCTCTCAAGAATTTACAGATCCAACGCTGCGATTAAATCAATTCTTTATTAAAAAACATCGGTATCCTCCCGATGTTTTTTTCTTTCTATTAATAGATAACTATATCAAAGGCTTTGCTCACACTGCTCTGATATAAGATCAGAGAACATCTGCAAACAATCATGAAGAATAAAACAGCCCCAACATTGCTTGTTATCAGTCAGCCGGGACGGTACCGGGAATCTCTGTGCGCTTTTCTCAATAATATACCTGAGGTTCAAATTATCAAAATAATGGACAGGCTCAATGATGCAATTGCCATATTACCCGATTTACATCCGGCAGTAATTCTGGTTAATTCACCTGTTACTCAAGATTCTCTACACATATTACACAAGACAAAGATCGAAAATCCCGGGCTGCACTGTATCATGCTGGTTGAGAATCAAAAGCAAAAACAAATTATCGAATCTTATGGGTTCACTTACATTCTGATTAAAGGGTTTAAAATTAACGAACTGGAAAACACCATTCACAGGGCCTGTTCTCAAATTTAACGATTTGCAGAAAATCGCTATAAAACATCACTAAAAAATATGGAATTCGAATTTATAACCAACAAAAAAACCTCAGCGTCATTCCATCTGGCATAGATTGTCTAATCTATGCCGTACTCTCAGTAACCCCTGGACAGTCCCGCCGGGGGTTACTCTTTATACCACTTCATTATCACTCAAGTTCCATGACCATATAATCTTCAGCATACTTAAAACCGCTTACCTTTCCCGCTTCGGCGGCCCACTCGCGGATCATCTTTGCCGTTCCCTCTTTATCATCAATCTGGCTGGTATGTTGCAGCAAAGCCTCGATTTTCACCTCGATTGTTTCGCTGATATCAACCCAGGTATCGGCTTTCAGCGGCCCGTGCAAATAAACTCGCTTGACGTTGTGCGGCTCCAATCCTTCGGCCAGCAACTCAGGGAAAATCAAACGTGTTCCGGCTGAAGGGAAAACCGCATCACAGGCTGCATCGGCTGCCGCTCGATGATCAGGATGATTCATGTAATTTTTACCGTAAAATCGCACCGTTGGGTCTCCGGCAACAACCACATCGGGCTTATACCGGCGAATCAAACGAGTCAAATCGCGACGCAAGTCGAGCGTCGCCTGTAAGATGCCATCAGGATACCCCATAAAAACTGTCTCCTGAATCCCCAGTATCCGGTTGGCAGCCAGTTGCTCACCCTGGCGTAATTTGGCCAATTCAGGTTTGTAGCATTTATCCTTGGTAGGGTCGTTATTACCGGCATCACCATTGGTAATCACCACACTGATCACCTGGCTGCCGGCGTTCACCCACCTGGCAAGCGTACCGGCTACGGTATAATCCTGATCATCAGGGTGGGCGTTGATTGACATTACACATTGCGGAATGAAATCGGTCATGGGAAAATCGCTCCCTGGGTCTCGCCGTGATCAGTTAATAGATCATAAACGATGTCTTTCTGATTATAGAGATTAAGTATTGTTTTGCCTAAAAGATCCGTTTTTTTCTTCAGAATGTTACAGTTATACTGCGGCGGCATGGCAACTAACGATCGGTATAATTCCTCCCCCGCCTCAACGGCAATTTTACGGTGCCCTTCTTCATGGACGGCCACAGCTTTCATATATTCTTCCCAATGATCTTTTAATTCTTGCGGCGCATCCGCTGGCGCGTTCCACTCCGGCAAGGTGTAAGTCAAAACGACAACAACCGCAATTTTATCCGTACTACAGCTTTCTTCAGTAATGATATAATCGTGCGTCCAACCCAGATCCCAGGCAGCATAAGCATCCCAGGTTCCAAATGAGTCTTTGATTCCCTTAGCGTCCAATTCTTTGCGCAATTCGATTTCTGTAGCGCCATAAATCGGATAAGTTTTACGTTCCACCTGCACAGTCACATTCAACGTTTGGGCTGGCGTCAACGTGATTGCCGGCGTTTCACTTGCGATTGGCCCAGCCAGCAGAGTGACGCTGGATGAAACAGGTTGTGTGACTGTTGGTTGACTTTCTGCCGCGACGGTTGCAGTCGCGCTGACTGCAGGCGTATTCTCCTCAATTACAGTTGAACACGCAGAAAGCAAAATGAACATCAGTATTAAACCAGATGAAACATGTTTAATCAACGATGATTTTCTCCAAGCGCATATTATAAAACAAAAAAGAGCCCTGACTGTTCCGAAGGCTCTTTATTGGTACCAATATACGAAAATAAATTATTTTTGGTTGAATTGAATTTGAAGTTAGATTGCGGTAATAATATTGCTGAAAACCTGACCGATTGAGGGCCCTAAAATAGCGAGAACGACAATAACAACAACTGCAACTAAAACAAGAATCAACGCATATTCAACAAGACCCTGGCCTTTTTCTTTAGGAGCAAATAACATAATTTTCACCTCCTTTCGATGTAGATTTTTTATTAATTCTAGTTAAATTATAGGTCATGCGTAATAAAAATACAATAAAAGAGCATTACAAATACCTTACAGAAGAAATAGCTTGCTTAAATCCCGGAAAATGCTATAATACGCTCAATGCGGGTGTGGCCAAGCGGTAAGGCAGTACCTT
>CAZDAW010000008.1:0-66612 GCA_964503685.1 uncultured Anaerolineaceae bacterium
ACCGCGTGGTGCTCACCGGACTGGGAAGCTCCTATACGGCGGCGATGATGGCAGCGCCGCTATTCTATAATCACTGCCCGTGCCCGACTCTGGTAGTGAACTCAACCGAATCCCCCTACTATGCCGAACGCTGGGTTGACCGGCATTCGCTGGTTGTCGTGGTTTCGCGTTCAGGCGAGCGCGGACAGGTGGTTGACGCCGTCATCGATGCGCAGGAACGCGGCGCGCTGGCAGTCGCCATGACCGGCGTAGCCGATAGCCTCCTGGCCGAAAAATCCAACCTGACTTTATTGACCCGCGAGGGACCTGAAATCACCTTCCCCAAGACAAAAAGCGTGCTCTGCTGCGCCGGTCTGTTCATGCGCCTGGGTCTGGCACTGGCCTCAGAGCAGGATAAAAAAGCCAGGGCGCTGCTCGAAACGCTCAACAGCCTGCCGCCGTTGATCGAAAAAACCATCCAGGTTATCGAACCGGTTCTGTCCAGTTCGACGCCCATCCTGACTCAATACGATTTGTTGAACGTCGTCGGCACGGCCAGCAATTACGGCGTCTCGCTCGAAGCCGCAGTGAAGATTCAGGAAGCATCCTACATCACCGTGCGCGGCGATTCCACCTCCAGCCTGTTGCACGGCCCGGTCGGCGCGTTGAGCAGCAAATGGCTGGTCATGGCGTTGGTGACGGCCGCCGACCAGGAATTGAGCAGGGAAATGCTCGGCCTGGTCAAGAAGTTTGGGGCATACAGCTTCTGCGTCCAATCACCCGACGTTGATATGGCGCAATACTGCGACAAAGTGATCACCCTTCCGCAGGCCGTAGACCCCATGCTGGCAGCGCTGGTTTATCTGCCAGCAGTTCACCTCACGGCTTATTACATGGCAATCGCCCGGAATATGAACCCTGATGCGCCCAGTTCGATGCGCGACATTCTGGATGTTATTGTACCGAAGGGACGCGAGGAACCCGAATTACGTTCATGAACGAATTGATACTCGGCGTTGACGGCGGCGGGAGCAAGACCGTTGCTCTTCTGGCTGGCGCTAATGGCCAGGTCATCGGGCGCGGCCAGTCCGGTTCAGCCAATTACCTGTCGGTTGGCCGAACAGCCGCCCAGGCCGCCGTCATCGAAGCCATAAAAGCAGCGTATCAAAACGCGGGACTTCCCTTTCAACCTGCTGAGGCATTATGCCTGGGAATGGCCGGGGTCAATCTGGCCGAAGACCCTGACTGGGCGCGCCATTGGGCGCTCTCTGAAAAACTGAGCCGGCGCGTCATCGTCACCGATGACCTGGAACTGACTCTGGTCGCCGGGACGCCGCAGGGATGGGGAATCGGCGTCATCTCTGGAACGGGCGCAGTGGTAACCGCAAAGACGGCCGACGGCAGAAAGGGGCGCGCCGGCGGTTGGGGATATATTCTCGGCGACGAAGGCAGCGGTTACGCCATCGGGATGGACGCCCTGCGCGCTGTCACCCGGGCTGCTGATCTCAACGCCCCGCCGACTCTGCTGACAGATTTAATTCTCAAGGAATGGGGATTGGCGGTAGTCGAAGATCTTTTCAAACGGTTATACATCGATGGCGTCAGCCGACGGGAAATTGCCTGCCTGTCGCGCCAGGTGGCCGAAGCCGCCGCAGGCGGCGATGCGGTTGCCAGGGAAATTCTCGCCGAAACAGGGGAAGCGCTCGGACGATTGGTAACCGCCGTTGTCCGCCAACTTAAGTTCGAACAGGACATCCCCTGCAGCCTGGTAGGCGGCGTGATTACCAACATTCCTATCGTTTCGGCCACAATGATTGAGACGGCCAACAAAAATCAAATCACCCTCAAACCCATCCGCATGGTTGCCGATCTGGCGCAAGGGGCGGTCCGCCTGGCGCGGAATCTTTTGGGTTAAATAATTTACCGCTCACCTGACAAATCGATGAATCGAGCAGAGTGAGCGGTAACAATAAAAGTTTAAATCTACTCGTTCTTACCAGCCAAAATTGCCTCTACTTCGGCGCGAGTCGGCAACGACGATTGCGCTCCCATTCGGGTGGTTGCAATCGCTCCCGCCGCGCTGGCAAAACGCACCTTAGCCGGCAGGTTTAAGGAAGAATCCAATAGCGAAACAGCCAGCCCGCCGATAAAAGCATCTCCGGCAGCGGTCGTATCGATCACTTTTACAGGAAATGAAGGAACATGATATTCCCCGGTCGGAGCGCCGATGACTGAACCCTGGGCGCCTAAGGTAAGCACCACATGTCTTGCGCCTCGTTGTATCAATATCTGCGCCGCACGTCTGGCCGATTCCACATCACTCACATCCTGACCGGAAAGCGTTGAGGCTTCATGTTCATTGACCACCAGGTAATCTATTAGCGGCATCCATTCAGAATCAATCGGGTATGCCGGAGCGGCGTTCACAATAACCGAAATATTCCAACGGCGAGCTTGGCGAACCACCGCTTCTACCACCGGCATCGGCACTTCAAATTGAACAACCAGCATGCGCGCCTGCCGGATGAGGTTTTCGGCAGCCTGGATATCTGCCGGACAGGTTTGATGATTGGCGCCCGGTATCACAATAATCCGATTTTCGCCGCTGTCTTCCACGACAATTAAAGCCACACCGGTCGGCGCGAATGTGTCAATCTGAATCGGGGTGATATCCACCTGATTATCAGCCAGATTTTTACACAGCGCCTTTCCAAAGCCATCCTGACCCACCCGTCCGATCATGGAGACGCTTCCACCCAATCGAGCAATGGCCAGGGCCTGGTTGGCGCCCTTGCCGCCCGGAATCGTGTGAAATTCCTTGCCATGCAAAGTCTCGCCGGCGCCCGGCATTAAGGCAGTTCTTACCACCATATCCATATTCAAACTACCGACAACAACAATATCGCTCATACAGGGTCAGCCATTTCCAACTCGGATTGTTTGCCCACTCTGCCAGGATCGCAACGCCAGGTCAGAAATGCGCGTGTTATCAAAACCGATCACTGCGCTATGGAGGATATCGTTCAATTGGCCGGTCCAAGACGCCGGCAATGCTCTGGCGCCTTTCCATGCCCCGATGATTGAGCCTACCGTCGCCCCGTTGCAATCAGTATCCCAACCGCTCATCACGGAAATCGCAATACTCCTGGCCAAATCGCCCCCGCCGTACAACAGCGACAACAAAACGACGGCTGCGTTATTAATCGTGTGCGCCCAAAAATATTTGCCGTAAGCCAGGTTGATTTTATCCCAGGCGGTTTGCCAGTCAGGGATTTCTCTACTCCATTGCACCACTTGATTCACCATTTCACTGAAACGGCAGTGGACAGGTATCTGATCGAGGCCGATCCGAATCATTTCGTGCAGATCATCGGTCAAAAAAGCGGCTGAAATGACGGCAGCAATGAACATCTCGCCGTAAATCCCGTTTTTAACATGGCTGACCGCCGCATCGCGGTAAGCCAGTTCAGCGGCGATCTCAGGATAGCCCGCTGCAGCATAAGCAAAGCCGTCGGCGCGGATTTGCGCTCCGATCCACTCGCGGAAGGGATTACGGAAAGAAGCGGATTGCGGCGCCGGCATATCATTGCATAAATTACGGTAAGCAACCCGTTCGGCAGTAAAGACCATGTTGTAAGGCAGGGTGTCGAGCCAAGTTTCAGCCACGTCCGCAGAGGTGAAATTCGGGCCAAACTTTTCCAGGATGTGCAGACCAAGGATCGTGTAATCGGTATCATCATCGCGCGACATATAGGTGATTCGGCCACGCACGGTATCAACGTAGCTTGGGTGTAGCTCGACGCCCTCGGGGAGAGGTTCGATCAATGGAATATAATCATCGAGCGGGTATGCATTCGCTGCCTTAAGATAAGTCTCTATCTGAGCGCGGGTTAAGCCTTCCACTGGTTTACCCAGGGTGCAACCCACACAACGACCCAGCCAAGCGCCCAGAATGCGATCTTTCAAGGCTTCAGAGGATAACGACAGGGGAGGAAGTGCAGTTCGCTTTGCCGGGCGGGCTTGGCGGATACCCTCCAGATCAGACGGCTCGGAATAGGGAAAACCGGGGAGCGCCTTCAATGCGCTGAGCTGGTCGTATAAAGCTAACATCTCAGAAGGCGAGGAGTCGTCGTTCAGCGAAGCGACTTGGCTTCGGAATGCACTAACATCACAGCCTTCTTCTTCGCGCTGCATCAATTCAATCGATAAAAGAAAAGGGAGCTTCATCCAATAAACTGTCATCGTGTTTTCTCCTTGATAACATAATCTTTTATGAACCCACAGGGGTTACAACAACCTCATCACAGGTGATCCGGCCTTCTTCCACAATCAGCGCCATCCCGCCATCCAACAGCGGCGAACTGGCATCTTCAAGGTCAAAAAACAGAACGCCATCGATCCAGCCGCGCAGATTCGCGCCGTTGACCTCCAACTGGAGGTTGACCGTACTGTCCCATTCAAACAAACAAGCCTTCTCAGCCAGCACCTGTTTGCCATCCAGCCTTTTCACCAGGCGAGCCTTATGATCTGCACAGATCAATAAAGCATAATACCGTTCCAATCCCTGAACCCGGGCGGCAATACCCGTGGAAACAATCAGGTGCGGAACAACAGGCGCTTTCACGGTGTAATTATGCCAATCGCGGCTGCCCTGCGAGATCAACCCGGTTCCACGATTCTGCACCAGCCGGTAAGGTTCAGGCCAACGCTCATCATACAAATCAAGCGCGTTAACCCAAGCCTTTCGCCACATACTTCCACCTTCAAGTGGACGAGTGAAGCGCACCTCTGGCTCACTGTCCCAGGTAAGGTAATCGAGATAGATCACACCGCTGGAGCGTTTTTCACTGGCAATCTCCACGCCGACTTCAGCAACTGGCTGCCCGCCCAGATCGGGTATGTGCCAGGTCAGTTCACAACTAGCGCCTGGCTGAAGGATGACCATTTCGCCGCGCAACAGCGCCAGGCAATCATCTGCCCCATAATAGCGGATATACAAACCGACCCGCTCAGGCTGCATATTATCGCGTCCGGCAATAAGCCGGGCGCGAACCTGCTGACCCGGATAAAGCGTGGGCGAAGCCAGCAATTCGTAATGCAGTTTCATACGAGCGTAATGCGGGGGTATAAAGGTCTCGGTACCCGCACGGGCTTCCTTCCCTCTGGCGATGTTGTGATAATGCAGCGCCAATCCACGGCGATTCTCTTCGCCTTCGAGGATTGCATTCTCCAGACAAAGGGTACCTCTGCAGGCAATACTATCCTCTTCATGGAAACCCTGGAGTGAACCGGGCAGACTGAAATGAAAACGCGCCCCTCCCTTCGGAACTGTCGGTTCCAACCCTGCCAGGGCGCGGCCGATATTAATCACCTGATAAGCCTGCGTCAACGCGTCGTTGATGCAATTGCCGCCATCGGCAGTGGAAAGATATACCCTGTCTGCTACCGGGCCGCGCCAATCAGGGCCGGTTTCAAGCCCAGCCAGCCCGTTTTTGATACCCATCACGCACCCCACATTGCCCGAATTGCAATCTGTATCCCAGCCGCACGTATTGACGATCATCATCGTTTTTTGAAAATCATCATCGCCGGCCAGCAAAGACAGAATGACAAGGGCATGGTTAGGTACGATATGACAATTGCCGCCGTATTTATCGTAACCATACTTGTCTTCAATCCGCTGGCGGGTCTTCTGCCAGTCAACATCTCTGGCGCGCCACTCGCGAATATCAGCGATCTCACGGTAGATAACACTGTCTTTGGGAATAAAACTCACAGCAATATCAATCAACCTGTTGATATCATTCTCAACAAAGGCTTGAGCCTCTATCGCAGCTAATACCTGAGCACCGTAAATCGCCTCGCCGTCATGACTGACGCTGGCAGCTCGGCGAGCCAGATCGGCCGCCTGCTCTGGATCACCCGGCGAGACCATCGCCCAACCGTCGATAAAGATCTGCGCGCCGATTTGTTCAGCGACGACTTTCGTATTCAGAGCAATCGAACCACTCTGAGGAGCCTGAACACCGTTCTTCAATCTCAGATAGGCTGTATGTTCGGTTGAATTGCCTGCACCGCCCCACCATAGGATAGTCCGATTTTCGATCAGGTAATTCAACCAAGTTTGCCCAATTTGAGCAGGTGTGAGATCAAGTGTATTACCATAATCGGGCAGGGCGCGTAAAAAGGTAAAAGTGCCGGCAATATCATCGTCGGTAACGATTAACGGAACGTTCAACCGTTCATGGACGTAATATTCAATCTCGCCCAATTCCCTCATGATTTTTTGATACGTCCACCCCTCAAACGGTCGTCCCAAGTACACGCCAATAATCTTGCCCAAAACACCGGCATACACTTTTTCTTCATAATTGTCAGGAAGCGTCTTCATCATATTCTCAATCCTATCCTTTTAGCCCGCCTTGTGTCAAACCTTCGATAAACCTGCGTTGAAGGAGGAGGAATATCATCACCAGAGGAAGGATCATCATCACAGCACCGGCGCTGGTCAGCCCCCAATCGCGTCCGTAAGCGGTCGAGAAGTTGTAATAACTGGTCACCACAGTAAACAATTCCTGTTTGGTGAGGAAAACCGTTGCCAACAGGAACTCATTCCAGACATTCAAACCGACCACCAGTCCCACCGTCAAAAAAGAAGGCCAGGATAGCGGAACCACCACCCGAGAAAAGACATCCAGCTCGCTGGCGCCATCCACCCGGGCCGCATCTTCAAAATCGCTGGGAATTTGCACCATATAGGAGCGGAGGAGGAAAATCGCAAAGGGGGCATTCGTAGCAATATAGATGATAATCAGACCGAACAGGTTGTTGACCAACCCCAACTTACGCCACAAAAAAAACAGCGGCACCAGGAACAATTGAACGGGCAAACTGGAAGATACCAGCATGTACATCGTCAACGCGCCGGCGCCGGGCATATTGAGTTTGGCAATACTATAAGCAGCCATACCGCCCAGCAACAGGACGCCAGCAACCGTTCCAGCGACCAGAATGAGCGTATTGGGTACAGTCGTGCTGAATTTTCCAACCGTCCAAGCGCGCGAGTAATTCTCCAGAACAATTTCTTCAGGGAAACCGATCAGGTTGCGTCCGGCATCTGCCGGAGATTTGAGGGAATTAAAAACAAGAATCACCAGAGGGCCGATGGCAAAAATAACCAGACAGAGGATAATCACATAATTTGGCGCTAAACTGTTGAGACGTTTCGAGGGGGATTTTCTTTTCATATTTCCCATCCTCGCTTCTTGAGAATCTGGTATATCGTGATGATAATGCCGGCAAAGAAGCTCATGGTCAAGCCTATCGCGGCTGCATAACCGGCGTTGAAACGCTGAAAGGCATTCTTGAATACCAGAACACTAAGCAGTTCCGAAGAACCCGCCGGGCCGCCCTGGGTGGTGATCCAGACATAATCAAAAGCCAGGAAAGACCAGATGCCAGTCATCAGCAACATAAAAATCAGAGTCGGGCGAATACCCGGAAGGGTTACATGGCAAAACTCGTCCCAGGCATTTGCGCCGTCGATTTTTGCAGCATCATACAACTCCATCGGGACACTCTGCATGGCCGTCAGGAACAATACCATCAAGAAACCCCACCAATGCCAGTTATCGACAAACGCCGCCGACAGAAGCGATGTATCCATTCGGCCAAAATAGGCAATATTTAAGAATGGCATACCCAATTTGGCTGCCAGACCGCCCAGGCCGGTATTCAAATGCAACAAATCTTTCCAGATGCTGGCAACAATGACGCTGGGCAGAATATAAGGGACAAACAAAATCGCCCTGAAGAAAAGGCCGCCCCTTTTTAAAGGCGCCAGTACACTGGAAGCCAACAGGGCGAGGGCAATTGGAATGGTCAGGAAGAAGATGAGCCAGATTAGATTGTTCTGAAAAGCGTGATGATATTGCTTATCGGTCAAAATTTTCAGATAATTCTGCAAGCCAATGAATTTTGCCGCCCCGACGCCGTTCCATTCGGTAAGCGAGTAATACACCGAACCGATAGACGGGCCAAGCACGACAATCAAATTGACAATCAGGATAGGCATGACGAACAGTACCGGTACGATTTTCTTGCGGAAGAAGCGCTTGCGGCGAAGGCATGCCTGGAAAGCAGCAAGCTCTTTATTTTGAATTGCTTGTGTCATATTTGCTCCCACGGTTACGGATGGTGGTGTGTACTTTTCAATACACACCACCGTTCTGCTAAAATCGCAGGCTGATGCGCCGTATCCAGGCAGCACATCAGCCCTTCATCAGCATTACTTTCGTTCTGGAATGGGTGGAATATCCCCGGATTTCAATTCTTCCTGGAACAGCGCGTCGAGGCCCTTCAGATAATCCTGCAAAGTGGTCTGATTGCCCCAAACTTTTTCAATTTCATCGTAGATGTACGCATCCGATTTGGGAGGCCAGAAAGTCCAAGTGGTATAACCATACTGACCCGCACCGGCTGCCTTGTTAAGTTCCTCAATCAGGCGAGCGCGGCGGGCATCAACACCTTTCAACTCTTCCGATGTAATATTGATCGGAGCAGGAGCAACACCGCACTCAGCAATGCTGATGGCCTGCGCTTCGGGAGAGAAGTAATAAGTCAAAAATTCTGCTGCTTCATCCGGGTACTTGCTGGCAACATTGATCGAGTAAGTTGAACCAATACCGAGGGTGTAGAGCGGGCTGCCATCTATGGTTGGGAAAGGAACCCAATCCCAATCATTCTTGTTATTTGCTTTTTCACCGAAGTAGTTGCCAATCGTACCCATCCACCAGGTACCCGAAGGGAGCATAGCTGCCTTGCCATCGCCCAGAGCAGCCAGGTATTCAGTACTTTCGGTCGTATAGTAGAGATCAAGACTGCTCATGAATGCGCCATTCATGAATAATTGATCCATCGTGTCTACAGCTTTCTCGATTTCCGGATCCGTCCAAGGAGTCTTGCCGGTTAGGGCATCGTACACTTTTTGAGGGCCGGCCATGTGATTGACAAAGATGGGGAAATAGTGTTCGTCCGTGGGCTTCCAGTCTGAATTACCAGAAGCGTTGGCGATTAAACCAGCCGCTTTGATATCTTCTACCAGTTTCAGGTATTCATCGATGGTCGTCGGCGGTTTCCAGCCGTGCTCTTCGAAGACCGTCTTGTTGTAATAAAGCACCATTGATTCAATTTCATGTGGAATGCTGTACAGCTTGCCATCAACTTTACCCAACGAAAGCGCCCAGGGTGAAAATTGCTCTTCCCAGCCGAGCTTTTGAGCATAATCGTCGAGCGGTAAGAGTTGGCCGGCCTTAGCCATTTCGTAAACAAACGATGGGCCTGGCGTATAAACGACATCGGGGCCGCCACCGCCGGCAACGGCAGTGCGGATAGCATCCCAGGCATTGGCCTGCGGCTGTCCTTCAACGATGAAGCTATTATCTTTGGCATTGAAGTTACCAATCACCTTATCGATGAGACACTGCGACACTGTAGCATCCCCACCGGTATCCACCCACATGGTGATGACTGGTTTTTCAGCAGCGGGTTCTGCCGGAGTGTTGCTTTCAGCCGGCTTTTCCTCTGCGGCAACCTCAGCCTGATTGGCTTCGGAATTGACCGATGCTGGCGTAGCCGCCGGAGTACATGAAGAAAGCAGCAAGGCAACCACAATAAGCAAGATGCTCAGGTAATTTAATTTTTTCATTGAAATTCTCCTTGTCCTCATCATACGATATAATAGAAATAGATTTGAGCTTCTGCTCAAATCCCGATGGTGCACAAGTGATCAGATTCCTGGCAGAAGGGTCACTTGTGCATCTTGCTATCAATCACATTAGCCGTTTTTTCTCACCTCCTTTGTAAATTTGGAATAGATATACTGCATTAATTGCGCCCTATGATAAAAATGAACCAAAACGACCACTCTGATACGTCGTTAAAATCCCCAGATGCCAGAGACAAGAATCACATTGGCATAAGGGGTAAACTCACCTGTTCGCACAAATGCCTTAGACTGATGACTCAATTGTTTAAATTCTGTATGTGAAATTGTCTGGATTTCGCTGTCGGGAAAAATTCGACGGACAACCTGCTCTATGTGAGGACTTGCGGTTAACATCTCACTGGCAACAATCGCCCGTTCGACCTGTAATTCAACTGCAATGACTTCAAGGGTTTCTTCGAGGCCCGGCTGCCCTTTTTTGAGGGCCAAGTCAATGCGCCAGTTGTCATCCGGAATCGGAAGGCCGGCGTCGCAGACTGTGAGCATATCCGTATGGCCCATCCTTGAAATAACTTCTGAGAGATCGTGGTTGATGATGCCACTCTTTTTCATGGGCAATGCTCCTCAAAATGTATGGGTTTAAGAATTAAATGGGTTACAGGAATCTCGTTCAATCAGCGTTGGGGTTAAAACAATGCGCTCATAAGGTTCTGCTGTCTTTTGGTTCTTTTTAGACTCCATTCGGCGAATTAATAGCTGAATGGCAATATCAGACATATCATGGATAGGTTGTGCAATCGTCGTAAGTGCGGGGGAAAAAGCCTGCGCCAGAAGGATATTATCGAAGCCAATGATCGAGATATCTTCGGGAACACGCAACCCATGTTTACGGATCGAGCGAATGGCGCCGATTGCCATCATATCATTGCAAACGAATACCGCGGAGGGACGGTCAAAAGAATCCTCGAGGAGCTTATCCATACAGGTTTCGCCGCTCTGGTAACGAAAATCGCCCGGAACAAGATAATTTTCTGGCGTAGCGAGTCCGGCTTCGTGCATGGCATGAAGGTAACCATCCATGCGCTGTGCGCTGGGCGTAAGCCGCAAAGAACCGCTGATACAGGCTATCCGACGATGACCAAGCTGAATGAGGTGCCTGGCAGCCATCTCGCCGCCGATATAATTATCCAGCAGCACCAGATCAGCCGCGACATCAGGAAATTCGCGGTCAACAATGACAATAGGCGTATTTTGATCGAGTAATTTCTGAAGATTCTCTCCTGACCCCCCAGCGGATATAAAGATGACGCCATCCACCTGTTTGTTGACCAAAACGTTAATATAGGAGGCCTCTTTTTCACAGTTATCATCTGTATTACACAAAATCACGCTGTAGCCATGCAGGTAGCCCAAATCTTCGATAATGCGAGCAATTTCGGCAAAATACAAGTTGGAATTATCAGGGATAATTAGCCCAATGGTCTTTGTTTTTCCAATCCGCAGAGAACGAGCGAGATTGTTGGGGTGATAGTCAATGACAGTCATGGCCTCTTCGACGCGTTTACGAAGTTCATCGCTCACATAACGCGTCCCATTGATAACATGCGATACCGTAGTTATGGAAACCTGCGCTGCGTCTGCGACATCTTTAATCGTGGGCATGTGCCATCCTATAAGAGTTTTTATGTTAAAAAAGCCTAGGAAAAGGTTTGCGCAAACCTTTTCCTATCTTACTGATATTCTTTTTTTCTGTCAAGGGTCTTGGGTTACCCGATCGCATCTTCCCTACAGCACATCCCGGCGAACAAACTCGATTCGGGCAAAGAGGTAAACCAGGGCAGCGCCGATCAGGGAAATGATCAACGTCAGCGAATAATCTTCATACACCATGACAGGCATCGCCCAGGGCGAAAATGCCGCTTTCTCATAGAGATAGGACGATATCAGGAACAGATTCGAAACCGAGGCGGCGAAACCGACGACAACCGATGCCAGAAAGCTCGACCACCGCAAACTGATCCAGTGGTGAATGGAAATCATGAACATGGATAGCAGCCACCCCACACATAAATTAGAAATCATTTCCATAACCGGAGCCGGAAAATCCAGGCCCAATTCCGGGCGGACGAAGTGGATGACGACCCCGCCCAGCAAATTAGAGAGAGCAAATGTCAGCGAACTCAGCAGGGTAAGCCCGACCAAAGCCACCCATTTACTGGCAAAGACGGCGCCCCGCGGATAGGAAAGGGCCAGTATCGTTTTCCATGTTTTAGACTTATGATCCAGGTTGGCCAATAATGCACTCAAAATAGCCACAACAAATGGCAAAGCGAAGATCGTCCAGAATTTATTCGCGTAAACAAAATACAATGACCAGGGCGTCAGGTCTTCCATACCTTCTATCGGCCTGCCCACCCCGGAACGGAGGGTCGAAGCGAAATTCACAAAGGCAGGGAACAACGGAATTAAAAGGTCTGCAATCAACGCCAAACTCCGCTTCAGTTTCAGAGTTTCCGCACGGCAGCCGCGCAAAATATACCGTAACATATTACACCTCTTCTAAGAAAGCACGTCTTGCCGAATGAAATTACGGCATCCGGCGTAGATAATGAACGTAAAACCCACCAGATCGAGCGCCAGACTGGCCAGCACCTGCTCAAAACTTTCGGCCCGATAGACGAGCGAAGGTATAGACCAGGGGAAAAATCGGTTGAAAATTAAATCTTCATGCAAAAAAGCGCCAGCCAGCACAAGGGCAAAACCGATCCCGATGGACAAGACGAAATTCTGCACCCGCATGCTGAACCAGTAATGGATAGCGAGGATAAGCAGTGAGAGCAAGAAAATCCACAGGAAAGGAACGAGCATATCCCAAAGCTCTATTCGCGCCATAGACAGACCTTTTTCAGGCTGTAAGGCAGAAAAGACCCATCCTAAAATAATGTTATCGATCCACACCGCCAGACAGGACAAGAAAGCCAGTCCCATTACAACAGCCAGTTTTGCCAGATAGAGAGAAGCCCGAGGCAGCGGCAGGCACATCAAGCGTCGCCATTGTTTGGTATCGTGTTCCTGGTGAGCGGTGAACGCTGAAAGCAAAATAATGGCGCACGGAAACACAAGCAGCGCCCAAAAGGTGATTGTGTTATGCTCAAAATGCACCCACCCGCCTTCTCTATCGTAATCGTGGTTAGTTGATAACCCGAACAAAAGAATAAAGTTAAACAGCGAAAGGATGGCCGGTAAAACAATCACACCTGCCAGATAGATCGTTCGTTTCGTTTTCAATATTTCAGTTGATACACAGCGGAAAAAGTATTTCATCATCCATCTCCTGTTTTAAGCCGATTTGGTCATATCCAGGAACATCTCTTCAAGGCCAGCCTGATGCAGATATAGCTGTCTGACCTGAAAGCCGCGTTCCATCAACGCCCGATTGATTTCCTGGCTATCTGCTTCACTCACCGAAAGCACCTCTAACCCCTTGCCATTGTGTTTGACCTGCCAGCCCAAGCCAGAAAGCAAAGCGGCTGCTTCCTGCATTCGATCGACTGAAATTTGCAGAACCGCGCCCCAGCGTTTCTTGAGTTCGCTCAACTTTCCCTGGTAGAGCAGGCTGCCGTTTTGAATGATTCCTACATGAGTAGCCATCAATTCGACCTCGCTCAGAAGGTGGCTGGACAGGAAGATCGTCACGCCGGTTTTTTGAGGCATATCCCGGATCATCTCGCGAATCTCTTGAATCCCGGAAGGATCAAGCCCGTTAGTCGGCTCATCCAGAACCAAAAGGATTGGATCATTAACCATCGCCAACGCCAAAGCCAGGCGTTGCTGCATGCCCAACGAATATTGCCTCACCAGACGGTTGCGATCTTTTTCTAATCCAACAATCTTGAGAACACGATCGATATTTGCCTTGGGAAGATCGAGCATACGCCGGACGACTTCGAGATTCTCGTACCCGGTCAGGTGAGGGTACAGGCTTGGCGATTCCACCAAAGCGCCAACCTTTTCAAGCCGCCGCCAATCGCCGCGCATAAATTCCCTGCCGAACAACCTTATCTTGCCGGAAGTAGGACGAATCAATCCGAGAAGCATTCTGATCGTCGTCGTTTTGCCGGCGCCGTTAGGGCCTAAAAAGCCATACACAATCCCGGCCGGCACATTCAAGTCGATATTGTTTACCGCCAGGTGTGTACCGAAGCTGCGCGATAATTTTTCTGTGACAATCACATTTTCTTCTGCCATTTTTTACAATCTCCTCTCTCATTTTGATACGTTGATCTTATCGAGAGACTGTAACAAAACAGAAAGATTTTTGTCGCAAGATTGTCGCAGTTATTCAGGGGTACTTACATTGGTTTTAAGGCGAATCCAAAACCGGCTGCCTTCTTCTGGCCGGCTTTCCACCCCAACTATTCCCCCCATTGCTTCCACCAACTCTTTTACCAGTGAAAGTCCTATTCCAGTCCGGCCCGCCTCTCCCCCTTTGCCGCCCCGGTAGTATCTTTCCCAGATATGAGGCAGATCTTCAGGGAGTATTCCCTCCCCAGAATCGCTGACGCTGATGGCAAGAAAACCCTCCAATGGTTCAGCTTGAAGCACAATGACGCCCCCAACCGGCGTATGGCGAAGAGAATTCTGCACCAGATTCGTCAATACCTGTTCCAAACGCCTTTCATCCGCCCAGACGGACGGCAAGTCCGGTTGAACACTGGCAGATAAATCGATGCGTTTGTTTTCCCAGGCAGATTTTTTATGAGACAGCACGATCTGTTCAATACTTTTTGCTGCATCAATCCAAGCGCACGCCAGTCCTAAACGGCGTTCATCCAGTTGCGATAGAGTAAACAAATCTTCAACCAGGTTTTGGAGAGTGAGCACTTCGTGATGCAATATTTGGAGATTCTCTATATACTGCACGGGAAGTGATTCGGACAGTTTACTTAAGTTATTTTCAATCGAAATTCGCATCACCGAAACCGGTGTACGCAATTCGTGCGAGACGACGGCCGCAAGCTCACGCTGATTTTTTAATAATGCGGCTACTTTATCGCGCTCCTCCTGAAGCTGATGCTGAGCGCGCTGAAGCTCATCGGTCATATTATTAAAATCGTCTTGCAGTTGAGCAATTTCGTCTTTTCCGACAGTCATGACGCGGGCTGAAAGATCGCCCTGGCGCACTTTTTTCATTGTCTCGGCCAGGTTACTGATTCGCCGGACAAATCGACGCGACGAAAAATAGGATACAAGTAAAGTCGGGGGGAAAAATACCGCAATGGCTGCCAGAATCAATAATACGCTCACCCCAACCCAGGGAACGATCGAACGAATAAAATCCAAAACGATTTTCGCCAGCCAACCGGGCGGGTAATAGGTTGCAATCGATTTGGAATCTTCGGTAACCCTTACCAAAATGAGGGCAAGTACAATGATAATAAAAACTGTCACCAAGTGAGAATTAACCATCATCCACAGGAGGCGCTTTTGTGAAAGCGCCTGCCACTCGCAGAGGAGCTTGATGAACAGCCGGTAGAGCAAGTAAGGGAAAAAACACGGCGTATGAAGCAGAAGATTTAATAACAAACCGCTGTTTACCAGTTGCAGGTAGGGCTGCGCCTGATAAAGACTGACCATAACCCAAACGCTAACCCCAACGACAACGCGCAACGCGGCGGCAAAACTGGTTTCCCACAGGACATCCTTCCAATTGAAAGACCCGCTGAAGGGCTTGAGACGCAACGCGGCCCACCCAACCGGAATTTGAACGAGAAATATGAACGTTGCCGCGATATTAATTTGAGGAAGTTCACCAACAACCGAAAGAATGAGAAAAAGAATAATGACAATCAATACCCAGGCTTCCAGGAATACAAACCAGGGCTTTCCGTGAAAAAACAATCCTCGAATCTTACTCATTTTTTATCCCGTAAACGGTAGCCCACTCCCCAAACCGCCTCAATTGCCTCGCCATGCGGATAAATCTTGCGGCGCAAGCGAAGGACAGCATTATCAATCGAGCGGTCGCCAGGAATATAACTCTGCTGCCAGATGGTTTCCATCAAATAAGAGCGGTTGAACGTGCGTCCCGGATTACGGGCAAACAAATTCAGCAATGCAAATTCGATTGGCGTCAGATCAATTTCCTCTCCGTTGATCGAGACGCGATGATTTTGCGGTTCGATGAGCACATCGCCCCAATGAAATGTATCCATCCCACCCTGGCGATCGGAAACGAGCATCTGCTGCGCTTTTTCCACCCGCCGCAGCAGGGCGTGTAAACGTGCGATCAATTCACCCATGCTAAACGGTTTGGTCAGGTAATCATCCGCCCCTACTTCCAGGCCGGCAATTCGGTCCGCTTCATCTGCCCTGGCAGTAAGCATCAACACCGGAACATTGACGCCGGCTTGCTGCAGGCGGCGCAACACATCCAACCCGTCCAGGTCTGGCAGCATCCAATCAAGAATGACCGCGTCGTAATGATTCACCGATAATTCAGCCAGAGCGTCTGCCCCGCAGACTGCATGAACGGCGCGAAAACCACTTTCGTTCAAGTCAGATATGACAACTTTGGCCAGATTGATATTATCTTCAACGAAAAGAATGGCAGGCATGAGCCAAGTTTATAATAAAACAAAAACCCCGTCAAACAAATTTTCTCTCGTTTAATTGACAGTTGACTAACAGGGGGGTATAATAACCCGTCGCAAATATAAAGTTATTGGGAGAGAAACGCTATGGATGATACAAGCGTTGTTGTAAACGAAAATAAGAATGAGATCAAACCGAAAATGCAATTTAGCGGAACGGTTAAAAAGATCACACTGGCAGGCGCAGTGATTGATATCGGTCTGGATATGCCTTGCATTCTTCATATTTCTCAGATTCTTGGTGGAACGGAAGATCAACCCATCAAACGGGTAGAGGATATCATACAGGTAGGTCAAAATATCGATGTCTGGGTGCGGCGGGTTAAGGAAGGCCGGGTCGAACTTACCATGTTCAAGCCGCTCTCACTGGAATGGCGCGATATTGAAAAAGGGATGGTTGTTAAAGGCAAGGTAACCCGACTGGAAAAATTCGGCGCATTTGTTGAAATCGGCGCCGAAAGGCCAGGATTGATTCACATCAGCGAAATGGCACACGGATACGTTCGCACACCTTCAGAGATTGTCAAGGAAGGCGACGAAATCGAAGCCGAGGTTCTGGAAGTCAACCGCCGTAAAAAACAGATCAAACTCAGTATGAAAGCACTCCAGGAAGCGCCTGAAGTGGAAGAAACTCCCAAACCCGCCGAAGCAAGCAAAAAAGAAAAATCTCCCCGCCGGCGCAAATCCGGGAAGGGTTCCAAATCGGATGAAAGTTACGAAGGCGGAGATGTTGTCGTCGAATCCTCCACCCCTGGCGAAAGTGATCCTACCTTTATGGAAATTGCCCTGCGAGCAGCCATGGAACGCGCCAACGAGCGTAAAGAATCAGCCGCTCGTTCCAAAAAATCAAAAAACATTTCCAAAGAACACGAAGATATCTTTGCCCGAACCCTGGGTAATAAGGTAAAAACGAATTGACCGGCGCAATTCACCACACCGAAAGATTACAGAGACGCTCCCTTGGAGCGTCTCTGTTTTTGGAGGCTTATTTTGCATAAAGCATTCAGTTATGGTAAACTCAATTTTTGATACAGAAGGACAAGTGGAGCTTATATGGCAACCAAATATGTATTTTTCACTGGAGGGGTAGTAAGCTCAGTCGGCAAAGGCGTAACAGCTGCAGCGATTGGCCGTTTGCTCAAAGAGCGCGGGCTAAAAGTCGCTGTTCAAAAGCTGGATCCTTATATCAACGTTGATCCGGGCACGATGAGCCCTTACCAGCACGGCGAGGTTTACGTTCTTGACGACGGCGCAGAAACTGATCTGGATCTGGGCCATTACGAACGATTTATCGATATTCATCTCAATCGCGTCTGTAATATCACAACCGGACAGGTCTATGCAGAAGTCATCTCAAAAGAGCGACGCGGCGACTATCTGGGCGGCACCATTCAGGTCATTCCGCACATCACCAATGAAATTAAACGACGCATACTTCAGGTAGGCAAGGTAACCGGCGCCGACGTGGTGTTGGTCGAAGTGGGCGGCACAGTAGGCGATATCGAATCGCTGCCCTTCCTGGAAACACTCCGGCAAATGCGCGGCGACCTGGGACGCGAAAATACCGCTTACGTACACGTCACCTGGCTGCCTTATATCGGAGCAACCCAGGAGCTTAAAACCAAACCGACCCAGCACTCGGTCAGGGAATTGCGCTCGATCGGCATTACACCGGATATGATCGTGGCCCGCTCCGATTACCCTATCGACGAAGGCATACGCGAAAAGATCGCTCAATTTTGCGACGTCGAACGTCAGGCAGTCGTCCCTATGGTAACCACCCCCGTTCTGTACGAAGTTCCCCTCTTACTGGAAAAGGCCGGCGTCGGTGAATTGTTGATGAAACGCCTTGGCCTGGAAGCCCACTGCCAGCCAGATTGGACGGTCTGGGAAAAACTGGTCAGCAACGTTCGCCGCCCCAAGCCCATCGTCAAAATCGCCATCGTCGGAAAATATGTGGAGCTTCACGATGCGTATATCAGCGTGAAAGAAGCCGTCACGCACGCAGCATTAAGCGTGGGCGTGGAATCAAAAATCGAATGGGTGCATTCCTCTGAACTGGAAAAAGGGCGCGGCTGGGATATTCTGAATCAAGTTGATGGCATCATCGTCCCCGGCGGGTTCGGCAGCCGGGGAACTGAAGGTAAAATTCAAGCTATTCGCTATGCACGCGAAAATCAAATCCCTTACCTGGGACTGTGCCTGGGTATGCAATTAATGGTCGTCGAATTTGCTCGCAATGTTGCCAATTTCGAAGAAGCTAATTCCACCGAATTCGAACGCAATACGCCCTATCCGGTGATCGATTTAATGCCCGAACAGCGCGATTTACTGGACATGGGGGCGACCATGCGTTTGGGACTCTATCCCTGTGAGTTGCAGCCAGGTACAAAAGCAGCCAGCGCCTACCAGACTTCTCACATTGAGGAACGCCACCGCCATCGGTTTGAACTGAATAATACTTACCGGAAAGATTTAGCAGCCAAAGGAATGGTGTTTTCCGGCATCTCTCCGGATGGAAAACTGGTCGAAATCGCCGAACTGGCAGAGCATCCCTTCATGGTCGGAACCCAATTCCACCCTGAATTTCTTTCCAGACCCAATCGACCGCACCCACTGTTTGTGGCGCTGATGAAAGCCGTATGCGATCGGGCCGAGATCGATCTGACAACCGACTCAAAATAGCCTGATGAAAGGTTATTTTTTGTAAAAAAAAAATTTAAGGTAAAAATATGGAAACAACTATTGAATCAATATCAGCACTCGAAATTCTGGACTCACGCGGCAACCCCACCGTCGAAGTTGAAGTCATCCTGGCAGACGGCAGTTGGGGACGGGCCGCAGTCCCTTCAGGCGCTTCAACCGGTGTTCATGAAGCGCTTGAACTGCGCGACGGCGACAAAGAACGTTATAACGGCAAAGGGACGCTCAAGGCAGTCGATCACATCAATGAAGAAATTGCCGAAGCACTGATCGGTTGGGATGCCACCGAGCAACGCGCCATTGATATGGCAATGATCGAACTCGACGGAACCCCCAACAAGGAAAAATTGGGCGCCAACGCCATTCTCGGAACAAGCCTTGCCGTAGCCAAAGCCGCGGCAAATTGTGTGGGGCTGCCACTCTACCGCTACATCGGCGGCGTGTATGCGCATGTTCTTCCTGTCCCGATGTTAAACATCCTCAACGGCGGCGCGCATACCAACTGGCAGTCCACCGATGCGCAGGAATTCATGGTCATGCCGCTGAGCGCGCCTTCCTTTACCGAAGGCCTGCGCTGGGGGGCTGAGATCTACCACGCCCTGAAATCAGTACTCAAAGAGCGCGGTTATACGACTCTGGTGGGCGACGAAGGCGGTTACGCCCCGGCATTGAAAGCCAACGCCGAAGCCGTCGAAGTGATCCTCGCCGCAATCGAAAAAGCCGGTTACCGGCCAGGCGAGCAGGTTGGCATCGCCCTCGACCCCGCAGCATCAGAACTCTTCGACGAGAAAACTCGAAAATACAACCTGCGCAAGGAAGGCAAGCAGCTTTCCGGCGAAGAAATGGTCGCCTTCTGGAAGAGCTGGGTGGAAAAATACCCCATTGTTTCCATTGAGGACGGTCTGGCGCAGGATGACTGGGATAGCTGGAAATTAATGGTCAAGGAACTGGGCGACAAGATTCAAATCGTCGGCGACGATTTACTGGTGACCAATCCCGAACGGGTTCGTCGCGCCATCGGCGAGAAGGCTGCCAACGCACTTCTGGTCAAGCTGAATCAGATTGGCTCCCTCACTGAAACCATCGAAGCCGTAGAAACCTGCCATCGCGCCGGCTGGCGGGCAGTCACCTCGCACCGTTCAGGAGAAACAGAAGATGCAACGATCGCCGATCTCGCTGTCGCACTCAACATGGGTCAGATCAAAACCGGCGCGCCCGCCCGCTCTGACCGGGTGGCCAAATACAACCAATTGATGCGCATCGAAGCCGAGTTGGGCGATACCGCTCAATACGCCGGCTGGAGCGCCCTCAAGCGATAAAGCAATACAGTTTACCTCATATCACCCCCCTCGAACAATCATGTTCGGGGGGGTTTGTTTAATTCGAACTCCGATATTAAGTCAATTTTTACAGTTAACAAATGGAGTGCTATAGTAATATTAATCTTGTGAAAGCGCTGTTAACACCCCAAATACTGTGTTTGGCAGATATCATCGCAACTTGACCTTGCTGCACATCTCAACCAAAAAAGCTTACCAATCATCATCAGATCTTTTGGGGCTCAATTTTATCCGTATCCTTTTTACTATTACATAATTAATTCAATTAAAGGTACATTGAAATGGACAAAAAAGAATCAACACGAATCAGATTTGGATTACAACTCATGCTATCTTTAGGGGGAGCTATCACACTAATTCTCATCGCAAATTACATCATTACTTGTTTATCCCTTCCGCCATACTTTAGCTTTATTGTTGGTCTCGTTATTCTTGGCGTCTCTATTTTTATCTGCCATCAACTGGTAACGCGCCCATTCAACGCCATTATCGAAGTCGCTCAAGCATTGACTCAAGGGGATTTAAATAGCCTGAGAGAGGACGTTAAAAATATCGCCCAAAAACGGAACGATGAATTTGGCGATCTCAGCCGGGCCCTTATTGAGATGTCTGAAAACTTCAAAGAAAAAACCACCTGGTATGAAGCCATGCTGGATGCGATTCCTTTCCCGCTTTCGGTCACCGACATGGATATGAACTGGACTTTCATCAATAAACCGACGGAAGACTTTTTAGGCGTAAAGCGAAAAGATGTCATCGGCCGTCAATGCAATAACTGGAACGCCAATATCTGCAATACTGAAAATTGCGGCATCGCCCGTTTGCGCAACAACTTCAAACAAACCTTCTTCAATCAGATGGGCGGCGATTTTCAGGTTGACACGTCCTACCTGCTGGATTCCAAAGGCGAACGGGTGGGGCATATCGAAGTCGTGCAGGATATTTCACGTCTGGTAGCCGGTACACAATACCAGGCCACGGCAGTTGAAAAAATAGGCGGCTACCTGGGGTTGATGAAAGAAGGTTTTCTGAATTTCAATATAGAAGAATTGCCGGAATCCAACCAGCACACCGAAGAGGTACGCCAGAATCTCATTAAAATTAACGAGAGCCTATCTGAAGCCAAATCGATGCTGAGCAAAACCATCAGCCACGTAGCCGATAATGCCACCCTGGTCCAACTGGCCACCGAAGAATTAGCCATGGCATCAAACCAATCCGGACAGGCAACTGCCCAGATTGCCGCCACAATCCAGCAGGTCGCCAAAGGAATTGCTGAACAAACTGCGGCGGTGACAAAAGTTGCCGATGTGGTCGAAAACATGAAAAAGATCGTGGATCGGGTTTCGACCGGCGTAAAAGAACAGGCCAATGCCGTCAACCAGGCCTCGCAGGTTGTCAATAAGATCACCGGCGCCAGCGGTATTTCTGAGCAGGTCGGCTTTTCAGCAGAGAAGGTGCAGGAACTGGGAAAGCACTCTGAACAAATTGGCGCTATTGTCAACACAATTGAAGATATTGCTTCACAAACGAATTTACTGGCCCTAAATGCGGCTATCGAAGCAGCCCGCGCCGGTGAACACGGAAAAGGCTTTGCCGTCGTCGCCGATGAAGTCCGCAAACTGGCGGAAAGATCAAGCGCCTCGACAAAAGAAATCAGCAGCATTATCAGCAACATCCAGACCATTGTACTTGAAGCAGTAGCGATGACAACCACAGTCGCCAAAGAAATCAATTCCGCATCGGATGAGTTAACCAACGCCATCAACAGCGTCTCCAGAGTGGTGGAAGAGAACACCAGCGCCGCCGAAAGTCTGGCGGCCAGCGCCAGTGAGGTGATGCAATCTGTTGAAAATATCGCCAGCGTCAGCGAGGAAAATTCGGCTTCGGTTGAGGAAATCAGCGCTTCGACTGAAGAGATGAACGCTCAGGCAGAAGAAGTGAGCGCCTCTTCTCAATCACTGGCGGATATGGCAAAGAACCTGAAAGAAGTTGTTGAACAATTCAAGTTATAGAAGACAAAAGAATATGCCGCAAACGGCTTCTCGAAGATCATTCTTCGGGAAGCCGTTTTACATTCCGATCACGATTTAAGGTTGTCTATACCTGCTATTGAAAATCCTCTACAAAAACCCTAAAATAAATATGGGAGAGTATTAACTTATCCTTTGATTTTTGTCATGTTGATGTGGAGGATATCATGAACAAGTTAGTTTTAAGAATCTTGTTTTTTTCTATCCTTATCACTGCAATGGCATTATCCAATACCGGCGTCATACCAGTACAAGCAGAAGACATTCAGCCCCCTCCAATGGAAATACCACCACCGATTGAGTTGCCCGTTCTGGAGCCATTGCCGCAACTGGAACCACCCCCCACCCCGGAATTCGAACCGCCAGAATTCGAACCACCCATTACTGATGAACCCATATTAACCGAACCTGATCGAGACGCCCCTACTGTGGCATACTTCTTCGACAGAAGTTCCACGCGGCGCAACTACGGCAGCATTATGGATGCGGTTAATCATTTCGTTGCCGAAGATGGTTACGGTTATATCTATATCGTTGGAGGCGGGCCGTACCTTGAAAATCCGACCATCAATGCCCACTCGCACCTGCTCGGCATTGTAGATGACGGCGTATCTCCCCTTCCCCAGATTCAGGGTAATTTTAGCGTGCAAGGACAAACAGAGGGTTTCATTTTATATAAATTGAATATCGCCGGCCGTGTATTCATAGCCAACACCAAAGGCACGATCAATATCGCTGACACACAAATATCCGGGTCCAGTGCTTACGGCCTGTCTATTTCCTCTCATACCGGTCCCATCCAGATCACCAACACGGTCATCAAAAACAACGCTTCGTATGGCGCATACCTGAATAACACAGACAGCACAAGTAATCAGAGCATTAATATCATCAACAGCGATATCATCACCAATACCTCTTACAATATAATTGCACTATCGGATGGTGATATCATCATTGCCGATTCCAATTTCGGAGGCAGCGCCAGCTCATACGGCGGATATCTCGATAACCAAACTGGAACCGGAAAGATTTCCCTGACCAATGCAACATTCTGCAACAATAAAGTCTATGGATTGGCGGCGCTTTCTAATGGCGCCATTAATATCGCCGCCATACGCGCTCGAAACAACGAAACAAGTTACGGAGCGCACATTGATAATGAGAATGGCGTTCAACAGGTTACAATTTCAGGTAGCCTCTTCGAATTAAATGGCGGTTTCGGACTTTCCGTTCAATCCAAGGGGGAGATCAGGATCAAAAACACATCGGCCCTCCAGAATGGCTCCTACGGCGCCTATCTGGATAATAATAACGGGACCAGCACCGCCAGCGTCACAATAACAGGAAGCTCGGCCAAGAAACCAGCCGCATTTAACAACAATGCCACTTATGGATTGGGGTTGCTTTCCAACGGTAATGTCGAACTTAACTATGTGACTGCCAATAATAACACTTCCGGTTTTGGTATAACCGTGAATAACGAGACCGGCGTTGGAAAAGTGCAGGTGTCCAACAGCCAGATGATCGGCAATAGCAATATCGGCCTGGGCATCGAAACCAAAGGCGCGACAACATTGAACACGATCAACGCCCAGGGCAACCAGATCGGAACAGTTATCAGCAGCACCAACAACACCATCATCAAGAACAGCAAATTCAACGGAAACAATAACGGCGGCCTCAATGTCGATACCTCTGGTGAAGTTACTCTGAAGAACTCACAGGCGAAGGAGAACACAGGCGGTTTCGGCGCGTTTATCACGAATTCTGATCCGGCTTCAAGCGCCAAAGTTATCGTAGCTGGAAAGAGCGCGAGTAAAAAGGCTAATTTTTCCAACAACAATGCTTATGGTCTGGCCATCCAGACTCATGGGCTGATCGATGTTAAAAATGTCGTTTCCGCATATAATACTACCAGTCATGGGGTATATATAGCCAATGATAATCCAGCCACAGAGGTACGCGTTCAATCCAGTCAATTTAATGAAAACGGAGCGCTGGGTCTCTATATCACTTGCCAGTCGAAAATTACGGTAAAGAACATCACAGGCAAGTATAATAAAGGCGGGTCGGGCATCTTCCTGTATAACGCCAGCGCCAATAACCCTGTTTTTATCAGCGGCAGCAAGGCGGAATATAATACAGGTGGGGGGTTGTATGTCACTTCAAATAACACGATTACGGTCAAAAGCGTTTCCAGCCGCAACAATACGGATATGGGCGTTTATCTGATAAATAACGATGCGGGCAACACAGCCGGAATCATCGTTCAGGGAAAATCCTCATCGAAAAAATCAAAATTTGACGCGAACAATAATTATGGCCTGATTGCGATGTCAAATGGAGACACGGTCATTAAAAATATTTCAATGACTGGCAATCGCTTTGGCGGTTATCTGGACACGAATTCGGGCGCAGGAATGATCACCCTGACGAATGCTGTTATTAATCAGAATCGAGATTACGGCCTGACCATTCGTTCAAGCGCGGCTGTCAATCTGAAATCCACGACCGTCAAAGCGAACGGCCTGACCAGCGATTTCAGCGGAATCGACGTGCAGACCGCAAGCCAACCGGTTACACTCTTGAAGTGTAAGGTGACCGGCAATGGAAAGAACGGCATTTATGCTGACATAGGCGCCAGTACGCTGACATTGATCAAGAGCAAGGTAATCGGCAACAACCTGTTTGGCGGCGCCGATGATCCAGATATCTTTCTCAACGTAGGCGGCACCCTGATCGTACATTAAGCCGGCGAATTTCATCGAATCCCTTGTTAATAAAACACGCGTCACCCACAGGTTAATAATTTTTACCCACGGGTGACGCCTTTATTACCCAATGTTGCTGGCTGGTACAACGCAAGGCAAACGAATCGATTCTGAACCATTTGACTTTTATGAAAAACCTACATATCATTAAAGCATGTCAGCAAAGCCCACCCCATTGATCTGGCGTGTAATGCGTTTTTTTAACCGGCAAAGCGTAATCAATCGCATCAGGACTTCAAAAATGAGCGATATGGTATTACTGCTCACGACCATGGGGAGGAAAAGCGGGTTGCCGCGCACAACGCCATTACAATATGAGAAGATAGACAATGTCTATTACGTTGGCGCAGAGCGCGGAAAGGAGGCTGATTGGGTGCGCAACATCCTCACCAACCCTGAGGTAAACCTTCAGATAGGCGAGCAGCATATCGCAGCCACTGCCAGGCCGATCACTGCCCCCGCTGAAATCGCCAATTTTCTCGAATACCGCCTGCAGCGCCACCCGCTGATGATCGCCGCGATGTTGCGTACGCACGGATTAACCGGCCCAATCAACCGCACAAAGATCGAGGCCGTGGCCCCCAGGCTGATGGTCGTGGCTTTGTATCCCAAAACGGACTTGCCGCAAGGTTGACAGCTTTGTTTTCAAGGTTTATAATAGCAGCTACCTTGCCCCGGCAGGAAGTTTGCTGGGGTATCTATATGTATCCCCAACTTACCCGCAGCCCGGCGTAAGGAAGCGCAGAGTGTGCGGAAAAGGGAAGATTGGAGAATAAGACGATGAAGTATGTAATTATAGAAAGCGGCGGTAAACAGTATAAGGCCGTCGAAGGCAGCACCGTGGTAGTTGACCGTCTGCCTATGGAAGTCGGCGAGCAGGTGGAAATCGAACAGGTTCTCCTGCTGGTTGACGGCGAAAAAGTCAATGTTGGTACACCCAATGTAAAGGGTGCAAAAGTGCAAGCCAGGGTGGTCGCCCAGGAAAAGGGCCCCAAGATCGTGGTCTTCAAATACAAACCGAAGAAACGCATCCGCGTTAAAACCGGCCACCGCCAACAGTACACCCGGTTGCAGGTCGAATCTATTATAACGGAGTAGAGATAATGGCACACAAAAAAGGTGGTGGTTCCGTACGGAACGGTCGTGATAGCCAGAGTCAGCGACTGGGCGTAAAGAAATTTGCCGGTGAAGCTGTTTTGTCGGGCAATATATTGGTTCGCCAGCGCGGCACTCGCATCAAAGCCGGCGCCAATGTTAAAATCGCCAAAGACGATACCCTGTTTGCCATTGCCGATGGGATTGTTGTTTACAACACCCTGCCGGATGGCAAAAAAGTCGTCAGTGTCGTCCCGCCTCAGGCTGGTTAAAATTTGATTGATTGTCAACCGCTGACAAGCGAGCGAGACAATCAAGTTAATGGTGAAAGGATTGATAGATCACTATGAAAAAGGATATCCATCCGACGTGGTACCCGGATGCCAAGGTCATCTGCGCCTGCGGTAATACCTGGACAACCGGTTCAACCAAAAAAGAAATTCACACAGAAGTGTGCTCAAAATGTCATCCCTTCTTTACGGGCGAACAGGCTCGTATTGTTGACATCGAAGGTCAGGTCGATCGCTTCTACAAGAAGCTGCAAGCCCGGCAGGATTACGTTGAGCAACAGAAAGAACGCGAAAGCGCCCGCACATCTCCCGACCGCCCCATCGAAGAGCTATCGCTCGGCGCCCGCCCGACCGAAGCCTTACGCAAAGCCGGCATCAATAATGTCGGTCAGGCGCTCGAAAAACTTGCCAAAGGCGAGAACGCCCTTCTTGAAATCGACGGGTTTGGCCGCAAATCCTTGATTGACCTCAAGAAGCACCTGCGCCAGTTGGGTTATGAACTGCCCGCGGCTGCGGAAGAAATCGCCGTATAAATATTGGTAAATTTTATTCAGATTAGTGTAAACTTAACAGGCAGATGCACATTGCGTCTGCCTGTTCCATTTTATTTTTATTGAGGTACTCATGAATCATCACACAGGGGTTGTCGAAGTTATCACAGGTTCCATGTTCTGCGGGAAAACGGATGAGCTGATTCGCCGTTTACGCCGCGCCACGATTGCCCGCCAAAAAGTCCAGGTATTCAAACCGGCTGTCGATATCCGCTACGCAGCAGAAAAAGTCACCTCGCACGCCGGCACCAATTTTGACGCCATCCCCATCCGAAAGGCTTCTGATATACTTGCTCACCTCGAAGGCGATACAACCGTCGTCGGCATTGATGAAGCGCAATTCTTCGACAATGAGATCATCGAAATCGTCCAGAAGCTGGCAGACCGCGATATTCGCGTGATCATTGCCGGCCTGGATATGGATTTCAGAGGCGAGCCCTTTGGGCCGATGCCGCTGCTGATGGCTTTGGCCGAACGAGTCGATAAACTTCAAGCCATCTGCATGGTCTGCGGCGAGCCAGCTTCGCGCACACAGCGATTAGTCAACAACAAGCCGGCCAATTACAACGACCCCATTGTGATCGTTGGCGCTTCTGAAATGTACGAAGCGCGCTGCCGTAAACACCATGAGGTGCCCCGCTGATGGCGGCGCCCATTTGTTAATATAACGTCAATTCGGGATAACACTTTATGTTAGAGAATTTATTCTCCTTGCGAGGCCTGAAAGGCCGAAGCAATCTCTTTCACGGGAGAAAAGGCTGCTTCGCTCGCCTCTGCGAGACTTCGCTTCGCTCGCAGTAACAGAAATAGAGCCTGGTTTTATAATCCCGAATTCACGTTAATATACCAATCCATAATCCGAGAAGAGACTTATGCGAGATTATCATGAATTTCTTTCAGAAATATTGGTATCAGAGAGCGACCTTCAGAAAAGGATAAGCGAGCTGGGGCTTGAAATCAGCCATGATTATCGCGGAGAAGAAATACTCCTCATTTGCATCCTGCGCGGCGGTGTGATGTTCCTGACGGATTTGATCCGCCACATCAGCATACCGGTTGCCATCGAGTTCATGGCGGTTTCTTCTTATGGCGCCGGCAAACGTGAATCGAGCGGTGAAGTACGCATCACACTGGATTTGAACACAAACATTTACAACCGCAACGTACTGGTGGTCGAAGATATCATCGACAGCGGCCACACGCTCGATTCGGTTCTGGAGATTCTGGAAACACGCCACCCCAAAAGCCTGCACGTTTGCACCCTTCTGGATAAGGCCGAGCGGCGTGAAGTCAATGTTCCGATCAGGTATCGCGGTTTTATTATCCCCAACAAATTTGTTTTTGGTTACGGACTGGACCTGGATGAATATTACCGAAATCTGCCGTTTATTGGGGTCGTTGACCTGGAAAAGTATAACGATTAAAAAGGGTAATGTGTGGATCAGGAAAACGACTCGCTTGAAGAGAACAAGCATAAATCCAATCATCCCTATGCCGGGCGCTGGGTAGCTTACATAGGCGACCAGTTGGTAGGACAGGGCGGCACCCCCCAACAGGCGCTGGAAGCAGCCCGTTCGACCCGTTTTAAAGAGAGCCCGACAATCTATTATGTCCCCCTACCCAAAAGTCTGGTTTTTTCTCCACTGTTCGAAAAAATTCGCCAGATCATTCCTGCAGAGCAGACTGTTTATCTGGTCGGCGGCGCAGTTCGAGACGCCATTCTGGGCATTGCCTCACACGATCTGGACTTCGTCCTTTCCGGCGACGCCCTGCGCCTGGGACGGAAAACCGCTGATGCACTCCACGCCAACTACTTTCCTCTGGATGACGAAAGAAACACAGCCAGGGTGATTCTGACCGCCAACGATAAAAGCCGTCATTCGCTGGACTTTGCAACCTTCCGTGCAGCCGATCTGGAGAATGACCTGGCCGGCCGTGATTTTACAATCAACGCCATCGCAGTAGCGTTATCCAAACCTCAAGAATTGCTCGACCCGCTGGGAGGAGTGACCGATTTAAAAAATAAACACCTGCGCGCCTGCGCCGCCGATGCTTTCGAGAATGATCCCCTGCGAATTCTGAGGGGTGTACGCCTGGCTTCCAATTATCACTTACGCATCACACCGGATACACGCAGGATGATGAAAGACGCCGTCAGGCTGCTGCCCAGGGTATCCATTGAACGAGTGCGAGATGAACTGTTCCGCATTTTGGACAGCAAGCAACCCGTGACAGCCATTCAGGCGCTCGATTATTTTGGCCTGCTCTCTTACACATTGCCAGAATTGCCTTCCCTGAAAGGCATCGCCCAATCCGCGCCGCACATAATGGATGTTTGGGAACATACGCTAGCAACTGTCCGCTGGCTGCACAAGATTCTGGATGTTCTCGGCCCCGATCAAACGCCCGAAGCCGTGAACGACCTGACGATGGGGCTGCTGGTCCTCCAGTTAGGCCGTTATCGCAAACAACTTACCGCTCACCTGGCCAACTCGCCCAATATTAACCGCCCGATGCGCGCCCTGTTGACCCTGGCAGCCCTATATCACGACGCCGGTAAACCAGCCGCCCGCCAGGTTGACGGCGAACGGATTCATTTTTACGATCATGAGAAACACAGCGCAGCGTTCATTAATCAGCGCGGCAGAGAACTTCAGCTCAGCAATGAAGAAATCGATCGGCTCGAAGCCATCATCCTAAACCATATGCGCATCCATTTTATGGCCAACCGCGCAACCCCGCCCACCCGCAGAGCAATTTACCGTTTCTTCAGGGCTACCGGAACATCTGGCGTTGATGTATGTATTCTAACCCTGGCTGATTTACTAGCAACCTACGGGCCTACTTTGCGGCAGGATATGTGGAATAAGTACCTGGAAATCTGTGTGAAGTTACTCGAAGCCTGGTGGGAAAAGCCGGAAGAAAGCGTTGCACCGCCGCCTCTATTAAGTGGAAAAGATCTGCAAACAGAATTCGGTATTCCACCGGGGCCAGAAATTGGTAAAATAAAAGAAGGACTCCGTGAAGCGCAGGCGACCGGAGAAATTATCACCCGCGACGATGCAATTCGTTTCGTTCACAAATGGTTGGAAAAACCGGAGGAACATCCATGAGCGAGTATTATTCGGGCGGTATTAAACTGTATTATGAGGAAACAGGCGAGGGTCTTCCCGTTCTGCTGATTCACGGCTATCCACTGATGCACACCATCTGGAAACCTGTTATCAATCTGCTGGGCAGCGAAGCGCGCTGGATTACACCCGATATCCGGGGATTCGGTCGATCCAGTTCTCCGAAAGGAACCTACTCGATGCCATTACTGGCCAGCGATATGGCCGCCCTTCTGGATCATTTGCAAATAAAATCTGCCGTGATGATCGGACATTCAATGGGTGGGTATATTGCCCTGAATTTTTCCAAAGCGTACCCGGAACGCCTTTTGGGGTTAGGATTGATATGCAGCCAGGCAGCAGCCGATAACGAGGAAAGACGCGCAGCCCGACAGGCGCAGATCAAAAAGGTCATCGAACAGGGGACTGATTATCTGGCCGCAACGATGGCAGCGACGTTGACCAATCAGACAGACCTCGTTACCGATTTACAGGAAATCATTCTGCAGGCAGATACAGACGGCATTATTGGCGCATTACTCGGCATGGCCGAACGCGAAGACATGACCGATTACCTCCCGAAAATCAAAATACCCTCACTCGTCATCGCTGGATCAGCAGATACCCTGATACCGTTCCAAAAAAGCCGCGAAATGGCAAACCGGTTGCCCGATGCAAGCCTGGTTCAAATCGCCAATGCCGCTCATATACCGATGATGGAAAACCCTAAAGCGCTGGCCTATGAGTTAAGCAACTGGCTAAAAAAAATACCCTGGCAAAAGAATTGATATCGCGTTTTTCTGAAAACAATAAAAAAACGAGGATTGAAAGATAATTCAATCCCCGTTTTCTGCTAAACGATGGCGCTCACACAAAGGCTCTAGCCGTTTGGGGCAGGTTCGAATGTGGGTGAATAAGTGCTGCCCGAACCCAAACTGCAAATGGCTATCTGCCCCTGCTGAACACAGCTTGAAAGATCACCGGAAGAAAGAACATTCATCAGGCTGTTCAAATTATCCTGTGTGTCTGCCAAAAGGATCAACCGGTTCTTTCCACCTTCGCGCGAGAACAGCAGCATGCCAGTGCCTGACGCCGAAAAACGTCCCAGGCCAGGGATAATCACAGTTTGAGGTGTAGCATCGCTTTCAAAACCAATAGCTTCAACAGGCTTAAACGCCTCCGGGGTGGGCAGCAATTCATCCGGGCTTTCTGTAGCCGTGGGCGTGGGCGTCAGAGCAGCATCTCCGGCCAGCGCTTCATCTGAGGGTTCAGGCGTCGATGCCGCGTCAGCCGGTTTATCCGAAAAAGTCACATCGAACGGTTCGACATAGGGTTTCAAGTCCTTGCTCAACACATAGGTACCCAATACAATCAAATCCTTATTGGGAGAAGGTTTTTCAACAACCTGGAGCGGGATATTAAGATATTCCAATTTCTTCTGCAGCGTACCAAGAGGCGTCAGCAATTCTGATTTTAGGTCGATTTTATCTGTCGGGAAAATCTCGACAGCGCGCTCGAAAAGGTAGGGAAAATCGGCCAGATCGTGAACACGCTTTCCACCCAGCAGAAAATCTGCTATATGAGCAATAAGCACCTGGTTATCCAAAACAGTATTATAAGGCGGGGTCATAAAGGTAAGGTCGCCAATCGCCAGCACCTGACCATCGGGGCTGAGCGCCGAGACGGCCAGTTTATCGCCGCTGTCGGTGATTGAGGAAACGGTATTCGAATCGCCAACGATCAACGGCGTTCCGCCGGTGCGCAAAGAACGCGCTGCATAGAATGCGACTTTGGAAATTTTTTCGGTGAGCGGATTTTTCGCGAATGAGGAAAAAATCACATTACGGAAGTTACCCTCATTTTCCACCAGGTTGTAAAGATAATCATTGGCAAAAGCGATTCCAAAAGGCTCCAGGAGAATATTAGCAGAAGTAACATCTTGCGCCGTCCCGCCAGAAGATATCATTCCGCTGGCGTCCACATAAGTCGACTGTCCGCGAGTGGGATCAGTAATGACCAGCAGCCGCCCGCCGCGATTAACGAAGCGTTGTATTTGTAACACTTCTTCGTTCGAAAATGCCATCGTCGGCGCAACGACAATATACGCGGCCGCATATTTCAGACTATCCGACAAGTTGAAAGAGCTGACGCCGATTTCTTCCAGACGCGCCCCCCTGTTCACCAGGACGCCGGTTAAAACAGCCAGATCAGGCGTATTAAACACGTTGCTATGATTATGGTCGATGACCACGATTGCCCCACCTTTCTTCTCGCTGATCTTCTCAGGCTGGCTGGTGCTGACCGGAGGAAGCGGTAATTCCAGGTTGGCGTAATCGGGTGTGGCAATCGCCTCAGAGCGATGAAATATCCCCTGATAAAACCACAATGCGCGGGCGATGATCGGTAAAACGAGCAGCCCAACGGCAATAAGGATCAAATTCCGTTTATTCATGGCTGTCCCTCCTCAGCAGGCGGGATATAGAGATAAAACAAGCCCGCTTTGCGCGGATAAGGGGATAGCGTCCCATCAGGCGCTTCAAAGTAAAATGAGGCGTTTATCGTTTCAGGCAAGCCAGCCAGCTCGCGCAAATCGGCAACGCGGTAATGACTGATGTGCGCCAGTTGCCCGGCCTTTTCGAATCCATCCAATTGAGAACCCAGGGCATCGATTACCCCCAGGTGAAGCGCCTCGGAACCGGGCCAGATTTCGCCGCGCAGTATATCTTCAGGAGGCATTTTCAGGGCATCTCCCCGGCCAAGCTTGACCGCCTGGTAAAAACCGCCCTTGATCATTTCGATCTGTCGCAAGAATGCATCGCGCGGCCCGCCCCAGAGCTTATAAGGCCCGGTCGATGCCGTATCTTCATAGACTTCCGGCGAACTGGGTAAAGTCCCGATCACACCCACGTTGCCCACTTCTGAAGTGGGCTTCGAAATAATGTAATCGGTGCCGACGGCCAGATAGTACGCGCCGCTGGCTGCCATACTCTCAACAACTGTAACGATCGGTTTCGTCTGACGCAGCGCTTCAAGTTCCATGTAAACCGACTCGGTGTCTGCTACAGTACCTCCCGGGCTATCCAGAATCAACACGACCGCCCGCACTTCAGGATGGCTGCGCGCGTAATCAATTTGAGCAATCATATCTTTAGCCGTATTGGCATAAATGGAATCATTGAGGTAGATTTTTCCGATAATCGGTTGGGGAATCAGCAAAAGCGCCAGTAAAACGCCCAAGATCAGCGGTAAGAGAACCCATAATCCAAGCAAACCTAATTTCTTCCAACCCGGTGCATTCATCACATCATTCATACCATGCTCCTTATCAATAAAACCAGCAGAGCTTAAATTAATAATTCGGCCTCTTCATGATCGCAGAACAAGTACACCCCCCAACCAGATTACATCATTATTGCTGTGGGGATTATACAAGAAGATAAATGAAGATGCAAGCGTCCCGATTTTAGCTTTCAGGGCAATTCTTTATGGATATATCTCATCCAGTACCGGCTCGTAATAACACTTGCAGCCATGATCGTGCGAGCAACCGACAACCGGCAGTTTGGGAACATCAGTTTTCGAATAAGTCCCCTGAAGTTGTTGGCAGGTCGGGCAAGCATCAATCCCCACAATAATTCTGATCGCTTTAACGCGCGGATTTTCCAACAATTTTTTTAAAGTCACCGCCGTTGTTGAGAATTCGGCCAAATCGGCATTACATGAACTACAGAACAAGGCATCATCAGGCGATTGTGTTTTACAAAGCGAACAAGTTTGCACAGTGAAAACTCCTATCGGGTTTGATAATAAGATTCAGATCGCTGAAGATGGAAACCGGCTGATGTATTGGAACGGCGCAACAATTTACCGACCCGCGAGAATAATACTCCGCTTGTCACAGGTTTTACCATGCAATCGTCTGCGCCTGCATCCAGAGACCGAGCCACCATCCCCGGATTATCCGATAACAACAGGATTAAAATCGGAACGCTGGAGAACATTCTGATTTTCCGACATATCCGACAACCATCGCTATCAGACAATACATCAAGGATGATGATATCCGGATCCATTGTTCTGGCCAGCCGAATCCCATCTGCTCCAGAACCAGATATGATTATATCATTGGAGGACTGCAACCGGCTACTCATTAATTCAAAAACACCCGATTCGCCGTCGATGACCAATAACTTCATTTTGACTCCACATGGAAATAAATAAACGAATAATCATTATTATCCAACATTTCAGGAAAATGCACCTTGCAATATCCTTACAAAAGACAACCACCCAAAAATTCAGGGCCTTTATCGAAATGCAATAACCATACGGATCGGGAAAATAGAAAGTGCATCAGTTACCGCCAGACGCCGGAAAATTTGTATAGATAAGTATAAATATGGTAAAATTCAAACTTAGCGCATTTTTATAGACGATCAATCCTGGCGATCAAGCCAGATACGAAAAATTTAATTTTATTTCCAGGAGGTTTAAATGTCTGCAAAGAAGTGGGTCTATCTCTTCAATGAGCTCGAAGCGGCCGAAAAGTACGTTGGCGGTAATTGGGATAACGTGCGCGGCCTTTTGGGCGGTAAAGGTGCAAACCTGGCTGAAATGGTGCGGATCGGCGTACCTGTACCGCCTTTTTTCACCGTCACAACCGAGGCTTGTAATGCTTATCTGGCCGCAGGTCAGAAATTTCCCGAAAACGCATGGGAACAGATTTTAGAAGCATTAAAAGAAGTTGAAAAAGCATCCGGGAAAAAATTTGGCGATCCAAAAAATCCATTATTAGTGTCATGCCGCTCCGGCGCGAAATTCTCGATGCCAGGCATGATGGACACAGTTTTGAATATCGGTTTGAACGATGAAACAGCCAAAGGCATGGTGGAACTGACCGGCAACGAACGATTTGTCTATGACGCCTACCGCCGCCTGGTGCAAATGTTTGGTTCAGTCGTTCTGGGCATCGCCGATGAAGCCTTCGAAGACGTTCTGGAAGCCTACAAAGAGAAAAAAGGCGTCAAATCAGATACCGACCTGAATGCGGATGATTGGAAAATTCTGACGAATCAATTCAAAGAAGTGGTCCGCAAAGAGAAAGGTTTTGATTTTCCACAGGATCCCATTAAACAACTTGAGTTAGCCACTGAAGCAGTCTTCAAATCCTGGAATGGTAAACGCGCCATTGATTATCGCCGCGCCACTAACATTCCCGATGACCTCGGCACGGCTGTCAACATCGTGGCAATGATCTTCGGCAACATGGGCTACGACTCTGGTACGGGTGTTGCGTTCACCCGCAACCCGGCCACCGGCGAAAAGAAAATGTATGGCGATTATCTACTCAATGCCCAGGGTGAAGATGTTGTTGCCGGCATCCGCAACACCGAAAAAATCGAAAACCTCGAGAAGGACATGAAAGAGGCTTACGACCAGTTTATTAATATCACCAATAAACTGGAAAAACACTACAAGGATATGCAGGATGTCGAATTTACCATCGAACGCGGCAAACTGTGGATGCTGCAAACCCGTAACGGTAAACGCACAGCAAAAGCTGCCGTGAAGATTGCCGTGGACATGGTGAATGAAGGTCTGATCGACAAAAAAGAAGCGATCAAGCGCGTGACCCCTGAACAGGTGGATACGCTGCTTCACCCCCAGTTTGACGCCACAGTCAAGGCGCAGGCGAAAAAAGAAGGCAAACTGTATGCAACCGGCGTCAACGCTTCGCCGGGTGCAGCAGTCGGACAGATTTATTTCGACGCCGACACGGCTGAAAAGATGGCGAAAGAACACAAGCAGGATGTCATCATGGTGCGTCCTTTTACCAAGCCGGATGATGTTCACGGGATGCTGGCCGCCAAAGGTATTCTCACCAGCGAAGGCGGCGCCACATCTCACGCGGCAGTTGTTGCCCGTCAGTTCGGCGTGCCCTGCGTCGTCGGCGCTTCAATGGTCAAAATTGACCTCGAAAAACGTCAGATGACTGCTAACGGCAACGTTGTCAAAGAGGGTGAATGGATTTCAGTGGACGGCGCCAGCGGTGAAGTTTTCCTGGGCAAGATGCCAATGAGCGCTCCCTCTCTGGAAGAGCAAACTGATTTATTGCAATTGCTCAACTGGGCCGATGAAATTTCCCGCCTGCAGGTCTGGGCTAACGCCGACTACCCGAAGGACGCCAAACGCGCTCGTTCGTACGGCGCCAAGGGTATCGGCCTGTGCCGCACCGAACACATGTTCTTTGAAACAGAACGCCTGCCGATCGTCCAGCGCATGATTCTTGCCAAAACCAGCGAAGACCGCACGGCCGCATTGAATGAGTTGCTGCCCTACCAGCGGGCAGATTTCGCTGGTCTGTTCGAGGCTATGGATGGTTACCCCGTTATCATCCGCTTGATCGACCCGCCGCTGCACGAATTCATGCCTGACGAAGAAAAACTCTTCGAAGAAGTGATCACCATGCGCGTTAAGGGAGAGACCAAAGGCCTGGCCGAGAAGGAAAGCCTGCTCGCCTCGATTCGCAGCATGCACGAAAGCAATCCTATGATGGGTTTGCGCGGCGTTCGGCTGAGCATCGTGATGCCCGAAATCGTCGAGATGCAAGTTCGCGCCATCTTCGAAGCGGCAGCCGACTGCACCAAGAAGGGCATCAACGCCAAGCCTGAGGTGATGATCCCGCTCACCGGCCATATCAACGAATTGAAATGGATTCAGCCGCGCCTTATCCGCATCGCCAAGGCTGTGATGGAAGAGAAGAAAGTCAACTTCCCCTACAAATTCGGGACGATGATTGAAATCCCGCGCGCCGCAGCCACCGCCGGCGAAATCGCTGAAATTGCCGAGTTCTTCTCCTTTGGCACCAACGACCTGACTCAGATGACCTTTGGCTATAGCCGCGATGACGCCGAGCGCAACTTCCTGGTCACCTACGTCGAACAGGGCATTCTCCCCAAGAATCCCTTCCAGACCATCGACCGCGACGGCGTCGGCCGCCTGATGAAGATGGCCGTTGACGAAGGCCGCAAGACCCGCCCGAACCTCGAAGTCGGCATCTGCGGTGAACACGGCGGCGATCCGAATTCAATCGAATTCTGCCACCTCATTGGCAACAACTATGTAAGCTGCTCGCCGTTCCGTGTACCTGTTGCCCGTCTGGCAGCCGCTCAGGCCGCATTAGATTACCCGGCCAAGTAATTACCGGCAACCACGGTTAGAGGAATATCTTAAAATAAAAATCCGAGAGGCTTTTCAGTCTCTCGGATTTATTATTTTATTGACTGCACCCAACATCCTTCTGATAATCGCTGATATCCTGAATAACCGCTGCATCTCCTTCGAGCCCCTTTTTGATATTTTTCCAGACGCTGCACAGGCGGTCCACATAACCAGGGTGTTGTTCGAGAATAACTTCGGTGATCGCTTTGGCGTCATCGATCCGCCCGGCGCGGGCGTAACCTTCAATGAAAGGCAGCCACTCATGGCGCGATTTCGACTGTCCCTCGAGCGGCTGAAAACCGGAAGCACGCGCCTGCTCGCCCAGAGCAACAACTTCTTCCCATTCACCCATCTGGCGCGCCAGGTCGGCCTTTTCATAAAAGTAACACCAGCTATTATGAGCCGGTTCTGCTCCAAAAATATCAGTGGGCGGATAACCTGGCAACGGCGCGCCAGACTCGATCCGATCCAGGTTAGATATTCCCGCAGCCAGCGAGGTCAGCCAGGGTAAATCGGGATCTTCTTTGTCGTCCGGATTCACCACCCACAGGCAACTCAATCCTTCAGGATCATAATAGACCAACAAAGAATCCGAACTGTCAGCTTCAAATTGCATATTGCGAAAATTATTTTTGAACTGCATACCTTTCAATAGGGCTTCGGTATCCGGCGCTTCACTTGCCAGACGAACGATCCAGTATGGAAGAGACGCGCTGTTCTCCGGTTGAGGATACATCAGGTTAATCGCATTGGCAGTCGAATGATTCCCTTCTGCATAGAAGATGGTATTCTCAGACACAATCGGAGTATTTGGTTTGATCTGTGGGGCGCGCCAGGCAAGCTGCCAGTAAAAGCGCGACTGCTCCACCCAGCGCCAGTAGTAATCATTCGAGTTGCGCAAATGAAAACCAACCGCCAGACACACCAGAATACTGACGATGACGACCTGCTGGACATAGCGCCGGGCAAACCAGTCAAACAAACCAACCCAAAAGATGGCCGCGCCAAACATCGCCCCCAACGCATATCGGTTGGCAACCCCAGCATCCGATAGAGAGTTCTGGCCGATTAACCATGCTGGCAGAGCGCCAAGCGCCATACCGCAGGCGCCGAGAACCAGCGCCTGCAACGGCCAGTTCTTTTCTCCATCTTGCGAGGTCACATCATCCGATTTTTGGAAGCATAAATAAACCGCAACCCCGATGCCACACAAAATAGCCATGCCAAACGAAAAGAGGTTGAAACGCTGGAGCGTATCCAGAATCGCCGGTTCAAAGGTGCTGTACCAGTTCACGACCAGGATATTCATCAAGTCTTTCAGCGCCATCGGCATGAAATATATAACCGTTTTGATCGGATTGCGGAAGAAGCGGTAAAGCACGTAGGGGCGGTTGGGGTCGGCTTGAGAAAGCTGTACGAAATACAAACGCCAAATGATAAACCCGGCTGTGAGGAGCAGATACGGCAGCCAGAGCAGCATGGTTTTTCGCAGCCGCTTCCAAAAGCCGCCCTCCTGCGGGCCAACCACCAGCCAGAGGAATATCGGGCGCAGCAACTCAACGCCAATGAAATACTCGGTAATGGAGAGCTGCCCCAGCATGGCCGCCAGCGACAACGTGGTCATCCACCAAAAAGAGCGCGGCTTGCGCACGGCATGAATCATGAGGCTGATCGAAGCCAGGTAGAGGGCATAATTCAGCCAGTGCTGCGAATAAGCTACCGAGGTATATTGCTGGGTGAAGATCGGATAAATGGCAAACAGGAAAGCAATTAACGTTGCCTGACGGCGGCAGCGCGGCCATAATCCGGTCAATCCCCACCACAGGCATACTGCTGAAACCCAGCGCATCAGTAATGTGAATACCTGCCAGGTAAGCGGATTTCGCCCCAGCAACGGAATTGTCACAATAAAAGTCCAGGCTGAAAAGGGGCGGTCGAAACGGTAGAAATCCCACAGTCCCTTGATCCCCAGCTTTTGATACACAAGGAAAGGCGGAAAATCATCCCAATAAAATCCCAACGGTCTGAATAGAATACCGAAACCCACAAAGCATAATATCAATAGCGCCAGCGGCGTTGTGTATGAACTCAATGAGAATTGATGGATGATATTTTTAATTTTAGTTGGCATGAATTATCCCTGTTCCAAAACACGATTATACCCGTAAACAGCAGAGAAACTGGCAAAACGATCCATCATTTTTTTATTTTGATATAATATGGACAAGGCATATACACTTTATCGATATTGTTGATTCGTTCCAGATAATTAAGAAGGAGGGTTTCCTTGGAAAAAGAAGCGTATATCTCGTTATATTACCAGATGGTCTTGATCCGCCATCTGGAAGAAAAAGCCGCTGAGCTTTACCAGGCGGGTAAAATTGGCGGTTTTTTGCACCTTTATATCGGGCAGGAAGCCGTCAGCACCGGTTTGATTTCGGCGCGAAAACCCCACGACCGGGTAATCACCGCCTATCGCGATCACGGTGTGGCAATCAATTGCGGCATCCCGGCGGCAGAAGTAATGGCCGAATTACTGGGCAAGGCGACCGGCTGTTCCGGGGGTAAAGGCGGCTCGATGCATCTGGCCGATGTGAGCAAAAATTTTTGGGGAGGGCATGCGATTGTAGGAGCGCATCTGCCCCTGGCCGCCGGCCTTGCCCTGGGCGACCAGTACCAGGGGAATCCAGGTGTAACGATCTGCATGTTTGGCGATGGCGCCAGTAATATCGGATTCTTCCACGAGGCTCTGAATCTCTCCAAGGTTTGGAATTTACCCGTCCTGTGGGTCTGTGAAAATAACCAGTACGGCATGGGTACAGCCGTCGAGCGCGCCTCGGCTGTTTCCGAGATCCGCCAGAAAGCGTGCGGATATGGAATGGATAATGACTGCATCAAAGGGATGAACGTCATTGATGTGCGCGACAAAGCCCTGGAAGTGATCGAAAAAGTCCGATCTGGCAGCGGGCCGTACCTGCTCGAAATTGAAACCTACCGGTTCAGGGGTCACTCAATGGGCGACCCGGAACGCTACCGTAAACCGGAAGAAGTACATCACTGGCAGGAGAACGACGACCCGATCGGCATCTACCGCAAGTATCTTGTTGGCAAAAAACTGGCAACCGAAAAAGCGCTGGACGAACAGGATAAACTGGCTCACATCGAAACCGAAAAAGCGGTCGAATTTGCTGAAGCCAGTCCCGAGCCCGAAGCGGAAGCGCTCTTCCGAAATATTTACGTGGAACAATAGGTGAAGACCATGACCCGAATAACCATGCGAGAAGCCATATCACAGGCGCTCTGGGAAGAGATGGAGCGCGATTCCAAAGTATTCATCATGGGCGAGGAAGTCGGCGTTTGGGGCGGCACCTATGCCGTGACCAAAGGATTTTACGATCACTTTGGCGCGGAACGGGTACGCGACACTCCAATTGCCGAGGCCGTCATCATCGGGTCTGCTATCGGGGCTGCCCTGACCGGATTGCGCCCTGTGGCCGAATTGATGACGATCAATTTTGCCTTCGCGGCGATGGAACATATCGTCAATGAGGCGGCCAAATTACATTATATGTTTAATGGGCAAATGGTCTTACCGCTGGTCATCCGCGCTCCAGGCGGCGGCGGCAGGCAGCTGGGGGCAACGCACTCGCAAACCCCCGACGCCATCTTCGCTCATTTTCCTGGTCTGAAGGTCGTTGCGCCGGGTACGCCGGCGGACGCCAAAGGCCTGCTCAAAACCGCCATCCGCTGCGATGACCCGGTCCTGTTCATCGAGCACGCCACGCTCTACCAGACTCGCGGCGAAGTACCCGAAGGGGATTACACGATCCCCATCGGCCAGTCCGCCATTCAGCGCCCCGGTAAAGACGTGACCCTCGTGACCTACAGCAAGATGCTGGAAACATCGCTGAAGGCTGCCGAGCAGCTTGCCCAGGAAGGCATCGAGGTGGAAATCATTGACCTGCGCACCCTGCGGCCGTTGGATATGGAGCCGATTCTCGAATCGGTGCGCAAGACCAACCGCGCCGTTGTGGCCGAAGAGGGCTGGCGTTCGTTCGGCGTCGGCGCTGAAATCGCGGCGCGCATCTATGAAGAAGCGTTTGACGACCTCGATGCGCCCGTCCAGCGCGTGGCGCAAATTGAAGTTCCCCTGCCCTACAACCGCGCGCTTGAGCAAATGGCATTACCACAAACTGCCAATGTGATTGCCGCAGTCAAGGAGGTGCTCTAATGGCCGATATTGTCAACATGCCCAAACTGGGTTTCGATATGGCGGAAGGTGTACTGGTGCGCTGGGTGATTGCCGAAGGCGAAGCCGTCAAGAGCGGCGCGGCGCTGGCGGAAATCGAAACTGATAAAGCGACAGTCGAAGTCGAGTCATCGTTCGAAGGCGTCGTTCGCCGCCATCTCGTCGAACAGGGCGCCAGTGTTCCCGTGGGTAAACCCATCGCCATCATCGGGCAGCCGGATGAGAATATCGACGGGTTGATCAGTGAAGCGGCCCCCGATGAAAAGCCAATCGAAAAGAAAGCAGAGGTTATTCCCCCGGTTCAGACCAGCCCGGCTGAGCAACCAGTCGCGCCAATGTTCGGACGGGTGCGTTCCTCGCCGCTGGCGCGGCGCATCGCCGGCATGGCCGGCGTCAACCTGGCCGAATTAAAAGGCAGCGGACCGGGCGGGAGAATCGTCCGTAAAGACGTGGAAGCCTACCTGGCAGCCAAAAAAGCGCCGGCAGGTCCGCCAGAACCCGGCCTGGCCGCCGGAGCCACCGCGCCGCAAGATGTGGTAGTTGATGTTAACCGGCTGCGCGCCGCCATCGGCCGGCGCATGACCGAATCCAAACAACAGCTTCCCCATTTTTACGTCACGCATCAATATAAAATGGATTCCCTGATGGCAATCCGCAGCCAATCCAATGAGTTTCTGCCCGAAGAGGATAAGCTATCGGTCAACGACTTTATCATCAAAGCCGCCGCGCTGGCGCTGCGCCGCTACCCCAACCTGAACGCCTCGCTCAACGGCAGTCAGATCATCCGCCGCGGGCAGGTCAATATCGGCGTGGCTGTTTCGGTCGAAGGCGGTTTATTGACGGTGGTCTGCAAGAACGCTGACCAGAAGCCCCTGCGCCAGATATCTGCCGAAACGCGGGCCATGGTCGGGCGCGCCCGCCAGGGAAAAGTACGCCCGGACGATATCGAAGGTTCAACCTTTTCAATCAGCAACCTGGGGATGTACGACGTGGAAAGCTTTGTTGCCATCATCAACCCGCCTGAAACGGCTATCCTGGCAGTCGGTTCGGCGCGGCAGGTTCCCGTCGTCGAAAACGGGGCGCTGGCCATCGGCTGGCGGATGAACGCCACGCTCTCCGCCGATCACCGCATCACCGACGGGGCTGAGGCCGCTCAATTTATGCAGGCTCTGGCCGAATACCTGGAAAAGCCGTTGCAGTTGATGTTATAAGGGAATTATCCCGCTTCATCTGCGCAGCTTGCGGTAATCTCCCACACGCACCGTCACGCCGATCGAATCAAGGTGTTCGAGAAAAGCCAGCCCGTATCGCCGGCTGGAGCCATAGATGTCGCGGAATTCAGCAACGGTCAGGCTGCCTTTCAATTCCAGGTGATTCTTCACTTCTTTGACCAGGCGTTCATAGTCTTCCCGGCGAAAGACCACCTCGCCTGAAACGGGAACCAGTTTATCCAGTTCGATCAGCGCAGCATAAACATCCTCGCCCACGGCTTCCTGACACTCTTTGATCGAGGGCGGGGCAAAGGGCGATTCCTGAAAACGTTTCAGTAAGTTTTCAATTTGCCCTTTCTGGTGGTAGGTAAATCGAATTTCATGCCCTGGCCGGCAGACAAACGCCCCTTCATCAGCCAATAATCCGCTGGCCTGGCATTGCTTCAATAATGCGTTGAAAGGCCGGGCCGCCAGAGCCAGACGGGCTTTGAGCTCTTCGCGGGGAATGCCTTTTTTCAGCGGGTTTGCGCGGTGATAATCAGTTACCGTCTGAACAGCCTGTTCCGAAAGTTCGCGCCAGGTCGAACTGGCAGCCACCAGCAGATCGCTTTGCAAAGTCAACTGTCCTGCTTCAAGCGCCGTCAGCGCGCCGCCAGTCAAAAGCGATTGCACAGCCATCGTCGCGGCATCCTTCTCCAATCCTGAACGAACAACCACATCCTTAATTGGGGCAATTCCCAGCGCCAAGCTGGCCTGAAGCAAGACATCTTCCGGTACACCCCCAACCAATGCTTCCAGGCGCGTCAACACGTCATCAGCAAAACGTTTATGCCGGCGCGCCGGAAACGGATCGACCACCCTGCCCCCGCCCAGAGTTTCTCCCGGCGAAGGACGGCGCAAAATATAGCGGTCGCCGCGCAGCGCCGCCAGTGGTTGATCCAATTCGAGCTGCAGCCAGCCCTCTTCACCCGGCGACAGGAGTTCACACCCCAGCAGGCGCACCCGGGCAACCACCTCAGACGCGCCGGTAAACAGTTTAACCTCGCTGTTATGCTTGAGCGGCGCGCTGGCGTCTGCCAGACAACGGAAACGTACATCCACCAGTCGAGTGGTTTCATAATCACCAGGATGGGCAATAACATTTCCGCGCCGCACCTGGTTCAATTCGATTCCTGACAGGTTGATCGCGGTGCGACTTCCTGGAGCGGCAACGTTTTCCTTTTGCTTGTGCGTCTGCAGCCCGCGGATGCGAGCGCGTAATTTTTGCGGCAGAATTTCCACTTCATCGCCAACCTGAAAGCTGCCGTCGGTTAACGTGCCGGTAACGATTACGCCAAAACCCTGCATGGTAAATACGCGATCAACAGGCAGACGCGGGCGACCAAAATCCGGGCGGTGAGGCTGCCGGCTCAAACAGGCTTCCAGCTTACCAACCAAATCCGGGATACCTGCGCCGCTCTTCGCTGAAACTCGAACAATCGGCGCATCGGCCAGCGCTGTACCCTCCGTCGCCTGGCGAATATCGGCCTCGATCATATCCAGCCATTCTGCATCTTCAACCAGGTCAATCTTGGTAAGGGCAATCACACCGGCCTGAATTTGCAAAATATCCAGAATCGCCAGATGCTCTCGGGTTTGCGGCATCACGCCCTCATCAGCGGCAATCACGAACAAGGCCGCTTCAATTCCCCCGATTCCGGCCAGCATATTTTCGATAAAATCGCGATGCCCGGGCACATCAACGATTCCCACGGGTTCACCGCCCGGAAGAGTGAACCAGGCAAAACCGAGATCAATTGTCATCTCGCGTTCGCGTTCTTCTTTCAGACGATCAGGATGCGTCCCGGTCAGCGCGGCAACCAGCGTCGATTTACCATGGTCAACGTGTCCTGCCGTGCCGATTACGTGCATTTTAAACCCTCTTCAGCGTAATGAATTCCGGTATCAACGAGGCTTGCCAAAATAATTTTCGTGATCATCCATCCAGTCACGCAAATTTGCCATCATCGTTTGTAACCGTTTCGCATTTTCCTGATTGATCAAATGTAAAATATCCTGCATTTCCTGGGCGGCGTCTTCCAGATTGGTCACCCGCTCGTTTATTTTATCAACCAGGCGGTTATTCTCGCGCATCTGCTCATCCTGAGACAAAGTGTAATTCGTCCAGCGTTTTTGGTCATCGGTCTTGAAAGCCGCCCAATCCTGACGCGCCCGTTCCTCAGCCAAACGCTGCATTTCAGTAAATTCGTTGATCCGTCGTTCCATCCGCTGAATGACTTCATCCAATGCGTTCTGAGAATTTTTAACAGCCCGGTGCGTTTCATCAAGCGACTGCATTTCCAATTCAAATGTTGTTGCCTGTTTTTCGATGACCTCAAAACGAGACTGCCATTCTTTCCAGATACGATCACGTTCCACTTGCGCTACAGCCATCTTTTCCATCATCGCGTTCTGAAGCTGGCGCCGCTCAACTTCTTGAGACAGCAACTCATTAACCTTGGTTTCCAACTTCTTGAGCGAATCGGTATTCAAATCGCTTCGCCCACGTAATTCTTCAGTACGCTTGCGCAGCGCAGCCAGTTCGCCCTGTATATCCGTTATCCGTTTTGATTCTTGCCGGCGATTCTCTTCGATCAACCTCTGCGAGCGGACAAATTCTTCTTTACTCTTTTGCAGTTCTTCTCCGGTCTGCACAACCTCTTCAATCTTCCTGCCCAGGCGAAATTCTTCATCAACGCGCGCCTGCATCGCCTTTTTTAATTCTGCAAGCTGATCAAACCCTTTACGAAGCTCGGAAAGCGATCTGTTCACCCCTTCCATCTCGATTTTTTTCAATTTATCGTTTTCCAATTCGTGATCAACGCGCTTTTTCTCGAGATCATCAAACAAACGCGCCATCTCTACTTTATTCTGGGCGAGAACTTCATCGAACTGATCCAGTCGCCCCAATAAAACGGTCATGTGCGACAGCTCTGCGCTAATTTCTTTTACCTGTTGAATCAGCGTTTGAACATTACCATCCACCATGTCAATACGCTGCTCTATTGAAGCAATAACCGCCTTTTGCTTCCGGCGTTCTTCGTCCAAAAAGTCAATTTTCTTGATACTCGATTCTTGTTCCATCCAATTAACCCTTTACAGAAAAGGTGAGCAGGTGATTATCATTCATATTGAAATTACCCGCGTATTCACATAAAGAATGTATTGCAACAAAAAAGATTATACCATCGAGCGGATTTGAAGCGGTCGCTCTAATCAATCAGGTGAATATACCCTTCCACAATATCGTTCATCATTGAAGAAAAGACCTGCGGGAACAGCCCAACCAATATTAAACCCAATAAGCCGACGATAATGAATAATCGCTGAAGGCCTGTTTCGTTGATTTTTCGTTCCGGTTTATCAATGGCCGAAGTATAGACCAGCAGCGAACGAATAACGCCCAATAAGAAGCCAATGCTACCAATAAAAACCCATAAACCTGCTGTAGGAGAATTCTGAGCCAGCCCACCCCATAACGCCTGACGTGTGGGAAAACCAGCCAGAAGCGGCAAACCGGCAAGTGAAAGCTGAGCAAAGACGACTCCGCCGGTCGCCAGAGGTAAATCACGGGCAATGCCCTGAAGCGACTCAAAACGCAGTGAAACCACATTCTGGCGGATGATCGACATTCCCAGCGCCCAGGTAGCCAGGCTGATGACTCGGGGCAGAAAGAGATTGGCAAAAATATTCAAACCCGCCGGCGTACCGAGGCTGATTGCCAACAGGGAGAAGCCCATTTCCATGATGACGCCGTAACCAAAGAGGCGCGCCAGGTTCGATTGAAAAGCAGCCCAGATACCGCCTGTGACGACCATCAACACGCCAGAAAGATTCAGGATGAGATACAAATTTTCTGAATCGCGCAGCCAGGCGTAACGATCAATAAACTTGAGGCCAAACAACAGGGCGACAGTCGGCAGCAAGAGAAAAACGAAACCGGCCACATAGGGATGGGCGTCTTCCACCAGCAAAGGAATCCACGAGTTAAATGGAAAAATCGCCAGCAGAAACGCAAACCCGAAGCCCAACAACAGAGCGGCGCGGGCAATCAATTGCAAATCAAACGAACCGACTTCAACGCCGGTGAGCATCCATCCAGTGAATAAAATAAAAGGCATTGCCAGAGTTTGAAAGATGAGGTAGCGCATCACACCGCGCGAAGCCGGGTAGCCCTGCTGAGTCAGGATGGGAAGGCTGATCAAAATTGCAATTTCAATCAACAGAGCTGCATATAAAAATGGATCGACCGCCAGAGCGGCAACCAGAAATGAAACCATCGCCAGGCCGATTGGAACAAAAAGAACTGGCGTTTTCGACAAGTAAGCCCCACCAAACCAGAAGGCGGAGATGGAATAAATCAGAACCAGCACCATCCTGTCGGTGGCGCTGATTACCAGTTTTCTGCCCAATATACTGAACGTCGAGCCGATTTTGAGCGAGTAGGAACCGATTTGCAGCGGCTCGCCAATGGGTAACAAGAAAGCCAGCCCCACCAAGAATAAACAGATTCCCGTCCCCAAACCAATCACAAGGCGCTGATTATCGCGAAGAACAAATAAAACAACCGCCAATAACAGCGGCAGGACAATCCAGATAAGAGGAGCGCTCATTCGTTGATCTCCATACGGGAAGAATTCAGCCAAAAAACGCCGATCAGCGCCAGCCCCAGGTTGATGACCGCCAAAAGACCTGTCACCAATAAAGAAAATTCAATTGCTGCATATATGATTTCAAAGCCAGAAAGCAAGGTCAATAAACCCAGGATGACCCGAAATGGCTGCGCTGTTATCCCAAGTTGAAGCAAGCCCATGCCGATCAATGTCAAGCCGCCCCAGATAGACGCCAAGCCAACCCCTGGCAGCCAGGTAAGCGTTCTCATTGAAAGTGAAAATATGGCAACCAGGACGATCCCTGAAGCCAGTAAACGAAACAACCTTCCCGCCGGCCAGGATTGTTCCTCTTCTTCCACTTCATTTTCCCGATCCATCTGCGACGAACCCAGCACCGCGCCGGCCATCCAACCCACCAGCAATTTAGTCACTGCCATGCCAATAGACCAGTGCGTCATCACCAATAAAAATACGCCAATATATTGCACCGCCAGAGCGCCAATACTCCAGCGCCAGTTGCGACTGATGACCAGAGTCAAAGAGGTTGTAAAACACAAAACGACCGCCAAAACACCCAGCCAATTGATCATCTACCAATCATCCCTGGTTGAATTAAAGAAAGGAATAATATCAATAGCACTAACGCCCACATCACACCGCCATCCCCCTCAAGAATGACTGAAGTACCTGAAATCAGCCAGTTTAGAAGTTTATAAATTTGTGTCAACATCAAATATAGCCATTCCAGGCTCAACAGGCTTTTCAATCGCAGCCTCGATAAGAGATCACCCCTGGGTATAAAATCAATGAAATTACCGCCAGACGGATGAGTTCTACTGTAACGCGCCCAAACAATCACTATCCCGCCGGCAAAGAGCAACAACGTCCGCAGTCCCAGCCCCCACACGCCAATGGTTTTCGAATTTTCCCAGCCGAATAAACCGACCATGATATGTGTTATCGGAAAAATGACCAGGCCGATCGGGTAAATGACCTGAACCCAATTTTCCTTATTGACAAGCGAAGGCCTTTCGCGCAGCACATGACGGACATAACCGGCCAGCAGAATGACAAGTATGATGACAATCGCCAGATTGAAGAGTACCGCATTGATCGAAAACGGAGTGATCCAGCCGCTGGCAGTCGGGCTGAAAGGCAAGCCGAATAGTAACAATCCTTCGAGGAGGGTTATCCAGACCATCCACTTGCTGGTAAGCGAATAGAGAAAGATGGTTCCGCCGCCCAGCAACAAAGCCACGCCCCATGCCATGCTCGCTTCAGGACGCCCGCCCAGAACGGTGAGAATGCTGATCGCCGCCATTGCCGTCGTCCAAAACGGACGGGCTGACAATTCGTCTCGTCCTAACAACCACATCACCGCGCCATAAACCCCGGTGAGCATCGCCAGAACCTGGAGAGGAACCAGCCAGTTCTGCGGCGTTGCGCCTGCAGGGACTTTCGTCAGCAAAGCCAGAGCCGACGCCGCCGGCACCAAACGCAATAAAGTGCCCAACCCACGGCTCAATGGATTCGCCTGTACGCCGGGCAAATAAAACGGCAATACACCTAACCTTAATCCAAGTCCGAGGAGTAAAGCCAGGTTGGAATACAGCGGCAATCCGGGTAATACTGGGGTAATCTCAGGCATTTGAGCCGTCAGGCCTGCCCACACAACCAGAAACGTACCCAGCACCTGAATAGAAAATCCCATAACAATTTTTCTACCCTGAAGTTGATCATCTATCTGGATGGAAAGCACCGTCAGGCTGAGCAGATCCATTGCTGTCCAGGCCAGGGCAGCTGTCACATAATTTTCGCCAAACACGGCCAGCAACCCCAACCCGCTCATCACCAGGCTGAATGCCCACGCCAGCGGCATGATTGACGTTTGCTCGCGAGCAACGCTGGTCATAATCACTGAAAAGCCCAGAATTCCGATCGTAAACGCATAAACCCAGGATGATTTATCGGCGAACAGGGTGGGCGATGTTATGAATGTCGGATCGGACGCCCAGCGTAACAATTCTGCCATTTGAGGGAGACGGATGCGCAGAAATGCCAGGGAAATCAATGACAGCAGCGCCGCCAGCGCAGCAATCAACCACGAGTAATTAAAGTCAGGACGCAGCACCCTTAACAGCAATATCGTCGCGGCTGCCATAAACAGGATTAAGAACGAAAAGAGAATCAGCATAAGCTCAAAGGATCAGGGACAATAAAAGGACTGGGGGACAACATCGGAAGCCGGGTCAAGATAACCGGCATCGTAGATTTTTGTAGCCAGATCAACGCCAACATAACGAATATGCCATGTTTCGGCTTTATATTCAGTGATGAATGGTTCATAAAGGTTGAACTTGCCATCGCGTTCTTTATAAGGATAACTGAGAACAAACCCGTACAGATGCGCTGACGATTTCAACCACCGGTAAAAATCTTTGGCTGATTCATCATTCATGATCGTATAAAAATCCAACAATGAGCCTGCCCACCCCAGATCGATGGCCGTGCCGAGCTGGTGTTCGCTTCTACCCGGTTCAGCGTAGTAAATGCCCGGCCCTTCGCCATATAGAGAAGATAAATCCCCCTGATCATCGATACTGCGATAACCCGAAACGACCGTGGGAAAGTATTGCTCCTTCATGGCTTCCTCGAATAAGCGCGCCAGTTGGAGCAAAGTTTCCTCCGTTCCAACGATATCATTACCCAAGGTTGTCTTTCCACCCAGCATCACGTTAATATAACTGCCGGGCAACCAATCAAATGCGCCGGAATCAACCAGTTGTTTGACTGTACCAACCGGGGCGACAGGCTGGCTGATCAGTTCAGGTTGACGGACAGTATCTTTGCCCACATAAATATCCAGCGGCGAACAGACTCTTGGCGTTGCCGTCAGCATGGGCGTCGGCGCGACTGTCGCTGTGAAGTTGATTGTCGGCGTTTCTGGCAATTGGGTGGCAGTCGCCGCAGCCGCAAGATCTGTGGGAGCCACCCCCGCCGCCAGCGAAGTAGAACAGGCAGAGAGGACCAAAGCAGCAAACAAAACAACCCCCGGCGATATCAATACAGTAAAATTCAATCTTCTCCCTTTGAATAATCTCAAGAGGGAATGAAACGTGATTCGAACCATAAAAGGTTTTATTATGTACTCCAATCAAATTCAAATGACTGGCGCGCCCGGTGAACGCCGGAGGAACTGCCCCATTCCAGGATGACCCAGCCAGCGGCCTTCATCGACTATCGGCCGGCCGCGCAGGAAGACTTTTTCAGGATAGCCAACCAGCTCCCAACCTTCGTAAAGGTTGTAATCGGTACGCATGTGGGCCTGTTTGACGCCGTAAGTGAGGCGGCGTTCCGGGTCCCAGATGACGATATCAGCGTCCGAACCCGGCAATAGTGTACCCTTACGCGGGTAAAGACCGAATATTTTGGCTGCATGGGTGCTGGTCAGGGCAACAAACTGATTAGGGGTGATTTTACCAGCCCGCACACCATACGTCCATAAAATGGGCATGCGGTCTTCAACGCCAGGCAGCCCGTTGGGTATCTTTGTGAAATCATCTTTTCCCAATTCCTTCCCAGGAAAAGCAACCATTTGCCCATCGTAAGCAATCGGATGATCACCTTCGTAGAAAAACGGGCAGTGATCGGTGCCAATTGTTTGCAGAATGCCTTCCGCCGCCCCTTCCCACAGGCGGGCATTATCAGCGGCGGTGCGCATGGGCGGCGAGCAAACCCATTTCGCCCCGTCAGGCCGGCGCAAGTGATCAATCGTAAAGAATAGATACTGCGGGCAGGTTTCCCCCATGGCTGCAACTCCTCGCTCGCGGGCGTATTTCAGCATATCCACTTCACCAGCGGCATTCATGTGAACAATGTAGATGGCCGCCTCTGCCTGAGCCGCCAAACTGATGCCGCGTAACGTCGCTTCGACCGCGCCCCAGGCCGGCCGGGTCAGTGAATGCCACTCAGGCGTAGTATGCCCGGCTGCCAGCGCTTCAGGTATCAACCGGTCGATGACATCTCCAGCTTCAGCATGCAGCATGGTCAGCATGCCATGTTCTTTTGCTATACGCATGACATCAAATATCTCTCCATCTTTTAACCGCAAATCGTCATACGCCATAAACACCTTTAAGGTGGTAATCCCCTCTTTTACCAGTTTGGGCAATTCAGCGCGAATGGTTTTATCCAACCGGGAAACATTCATGTGAAAACCGTAATCGATTGCCGCTTTACCATCGGCCAATTTATGCCAGGCCTCAAGGCTTTCGGCTAACGGCCCTTTTCGCATTTCGACGAAGTCCAGAGCGGTTGTCGTTCCACCAAACGCCGCCGCCCGATGACCGGTATAATGATCGTCCGAACAGACTATCCCTGACATGGGCAAACTGAAATGAGTATGCGGATCAACACCTCCGGGCATGACAAGCTTCCCGCGGGCATCGATCTTTTCCACCCCATCGTAGCTCAAGTTCTGTCCAATTTCCCGGATCTGTTCGCCTGAAATCAGAATATCGCCGGTAAAGGTTTCGGAAGCTGTGACAATCGTCCCTGATTTAATTAGCAGATTTTGTGTGTATGGCATGATTATCCTCCTCGATTTCCTGAATTCCAAGAAACACTTCCAACAACGATGGATCAATATCGATATCCGGTATATCTCCAGCAGAATAATGCGCCGCGTTCAACGCCCGCTCGCGCAACGACCGCCACAAAAACTGGCGCTCTTCGGAGCACAAAACCAGGTCCTTGAGCGTACGCGCCCTGTTCAGGTATTCTCCTGTCGTATATAAAAACGTCAGGCGGCGCCAGTTATCGGCGCGCACAGGCTCTGCCAGACGGCACAGGGGATCGATTTGAATCTTATAATACTCCTCGTTTGCCGCCGGATGATCAGGCTCATCGCGCAATAAATCACGCCGGTAAACCAGTTCCAGTCCACGAACCGCTGCCACCCATTGAATGCGGCTCCCTTCCTGCGCGCCAAAGGCGGATGTTTGATAAAATGCCAGGTAATCAACCTGCAATACTTTTGGGGCTTTCCGCAGCGGAATACGATACCATCCCAGCAGCCGGGCAATTTCCAGATCCCGCGGGGATTTCATAACGGCAACCAGAACAAGCGCCTGCGACGGCAATATGGATGACATACGGTAATTATACTTAATGCAGAACGAAATCACAAACGGGGTCCACATCCCGGCCGGGTATCAACAGGTTCATGGTCGGGGGAAAACCAGGTGAAACCGCTCACAAACGACCGGCATGTCTTCAGCCGGCACACGCCCGATCAGAGCGCATTCTTCTGAAAAACATTCCCAGTGAACACGCCGCCAATAAGCCAGCGAACGGTCTCCTTCTCCTTCATCAAAAGCAAATTTTTCATCCACCTCATTAAATGGTTTGATATCAACCTGATCAGTCTGTATCAGACATACAGGGCGACCCTCCCAATCCGTTATGACGCTGAAATCGCCTGGCTCTGGCAGTCTTTCACCTTGCACTTCATAAGCCCATTGCAGCGAAGCAGTCGCCTGCTTAATTCCCAGGCGGGTCAATTCAGCCAGTTCATCGGCCACTTCAGGTCTGGCGCTGAAATGCCACGCTTCATAGACATCGGTTGGCTTGAGCGTGGTTTGCGGAAGCGAAGATAGACATTTTTGCCAGAAAGATTCCAATTCGGACTGGGACATAAGATATCCAAAACGTTATGAAGTATAATTTTCCTGCTCACTGCCTTACATCGAGCAGTTTTTATATTCTCATTTTACCCTATCGCGCCGATAATAAAAAATGCCTTGCAGATTCTGCTGTATCCACAAGGCATGCCTGAAATCATTCGACGCTTACAGGTTTTTAATCAGTCCAACGCGGTCATTGAATTCATTGATCAAAGCGTCAATTTCCGGAACCTGTTTCTGTACATCGGTCCAGTAATCGGCGTCATACCACTGGGCGTTAATTTCTTCATAAGTCTTACCTTGCTGCTCAACCCAGGTGTAATATTTGAGGTTATGCACCCGGCGGCGGTCAGCATAGCGCAATTCAGCCAGGTAATCAATCGATTGGCCCATAAGATAACGATCAAAATGCGCTGCGGCGTCGGTTTCTTTATATTCGCCATACTGCTCACGGTATTCTCTAATCCGGCTGTCATATAGTTCCATCGAATCGGTCAAAACGATGAGCACAATATCGTTTTCTGTCATCTCATAATACTTCGCCATTTTGATAGCGGATAACATATTTGCAATGCCTGAGAAGCCTAACAAATCGAGTTGGTCGATTAACGCCTGTGGGACTCCCTGTTTAGCCAGATAAGACCTGCCAACTGGTTCATTGAATAACCGCATCAAACAGACCACAGCATAATCATCAATAGCGGTCAGTAAATCCGTATTTTTGACATTATGAATCCAGGGTACGTGCTTGTCGCCAATACCCTCAATCCGGTGGGCTCCAAAACCGTTCTCATAAAGGGTCGGGCATTGCAGCGCCTCGCTGGCGCAGATCTTGCTGTCAGGGAAGATCTGTTTCATGTAATCACCGCAGCCGATTGTGCCGGCCGAGCCGGTCGTCAGAGCCACACCGCGGAATTGATCTTTGGGGCGCATGACCTTTTTAAGCACGTCTTCCATTGCATGCCCGGTCACATCGTAATGCCAGAGGTAGTTTCCGAATTCTTCAAATTGATTAAAGATCATCAAATCTTCGCCCGATTTACGCAGCTCCCAGCATTTGTCGAATATTTCCTTGACATTCGATTCGCTGCCCGGCGTAGCAATCACTTCTCCGGCGATTCTTGAGAGCCATTCGAAGCGTTCACGACTCATCCCCTCGGGCAAAATGGCAATCGATTTGCAGGCCAACAGAGCCGAGTCATAGGCGCCGCCCCGGCAGTAGTTGCCGGTGGACGGCCAGACGGCTTTCTGGGTCGTTGGATCAAATTGCCCCGTAACGAGACGCGGCGCCAGGCAGCCAAACGCAGCGCCAACTTTATGCGCGCCAGTGGGGAACCATTTGCCCACCAGAGCAATGATGCGGGCATCGACGCCGGTCAGGCTCTTGGGAAATTCAATGAAGTTGACTCCATCAAAACCACCGCCGGTGGCTTTCGGTTCATTCTTCCAGGTAATGCGGAAAAGATTGCGCGGGGTAACATCCCAAAGGCCGATTTTTGCCAGTTCAGATTTCACTTTCGGCGGAATTAGACCTGGATCTTTCATCTGAGCGAAGGTCGGTACAATAATATTTCGTTCGCGCGCCCGCTGGACTGCTCGCTCAAGCCGGTCTTTATGAATGGTTAAATCAATCTTAGTCATAACTATCTCCTGTTTTTTTTATTTGTAAGTAAAAGAGGTTTCCTGATAATCAAACCTAAATCGTATTGCTATTTTTCATCACGAACTGAATTTGATGGTTCTTCACGGACAACATATAATGGACGGCCCTTCACTTCATCGTACACCCGGCCAAGATACTCGCCTAAAATACCCACACAGATTAACTGGACGCCGCCTAATAATAGCACTGATATCAAGGTTGTCGCCTGCCCCAGGAATGCCTGCGCCCCGGCCAGACGTCCAATAATCACCACCGGTATTGCCAGAATGCTGATCCCGGCGGCAATAAAGCCCATATAGGTGGCCAGTTGAAGGGGAAAGTACGAAAAACCGGTGATCGCATTTAACGCCAGCTTCAACATCTTCTTAAATGGGTATTTGGTCACGCCGGCATAACGCGCTGCCCGCCGGTAGGGCACCCCCACCTGTTTGAATCCAACCCACGCAGACATACCCCTTAAAAAGCGATGTCTTTCGCGCATTTTGTTCATGACATTAACAACTTTACGATCAAGGAGGCGGAAGTCTCCTGTATCCAGGGGTATCTTCACATCGGTGATGCGGTAGATCAGGCGGTAGAAGAACGAGGCTGAAAACCGCTTGAACCAAGTTTCGCCTTCACGTTCGGCGCGGACAGCATAAACGACCTCGTATCCTTCGCGCCATTTAGCGATCAATTCAAGAATCACTTCGGGCGGGTCCTGCAAGTCTGCATCGATGATGATCACCGCCTGGCCAAGCGAATAATCCAGCCCGGCAGTGACGGCGATCTGGTGTCCAAAATTACGGGCGAAGATAACCGGGCGAATGCGCCTGTCCTGTTCACCCAATTTACGAATGATATCCGTCGAGCCATCCGTCGAGCCGTCATCAACCAGCACCATTTCCCACGGCTCGCCTCCTACGTCCATTGTTTCCCTGATTCGCCGGTAAAGTTCTTCCAGGCAATCTTTCTCGTTGTAAACTGGAGCAATTAATGTAAACGTCGGTTGCACAAGAGGCATTTTATTCTCACAATCAGATATTCTCTTATCGAGAAGATCGTTTCAATTACCCGAAACAGCACGCGACAAGAGCGGGAATTAATTATAATCCCAGATGGCGCTTCAAAGCCGACATTGAGGGTTCGATGATTGGAGCCTCTTTAACGGCCTGCATGGCAGCCCGAATATCCTTCAGGCCGCTGCCAGTATTCAGCACCAGAACAGGGTCATCCCGACTGATCTTTCCCTCGTGCAGACCTTTCAACAAACCAGCATAAGCCGTCGCGCCGGCCGGTTCAGCAAAGACGCCCACCTGTCCCAATTCAGCAATGGCATTGAGAATATCGGCGTCTTTCACGGTGAGGTAAGCTCCGTTCGTCTGCGTCGCCGCTCGAACTGCCCGCAGTCCATCACGCGGCAAATCCACCGAAATACTATCGGCAATTGTTTGAGCAGCCACCGGGGTCACTTTTTCTGTTCCAGCAAAATACGCGTTGGCTATGGCGGCTGAACCTTCGGCCTGGACGCCAAAAAGACGCGGCATTTGTTCCAACCAGCCAATCGCCTGTAAATCTTTAAAGCCTTTGTGAATGCCCGAAATGATATTGCCGTCTCCAACCGATACAAAAACAGATAAGGGGTTGTTCTTATCCTTCATCGGGTGGATGACTGTTTCCCAGATTTCAAACGCAGCAGTCTTTTTGCCTTCGGCGGTAAATGGATTGTAACCGGTATTCCGGCAATACCAGCCGAATGCGTTCGAAGCCTCAATAGTCAAATCAAAGGCCTGATCGTAATTTCCATCCACCAGAATAACCTGGGCGCCGAAAATCAGGAGCTGCGCCACTTTGGCGGGGGGCGCAGTGCGCGGCGCGAAGATAATCGCTTTCTGGCCTACTGCCGCCGCCATGCACGCCAGTGCAGCGCCGGCATTTCCGGTTGAGGCCGTAACAACCACTTCAGCCTTGATCTGGCGAGCGCGCCCTACCATGATCGAACTTGCCCGATCCTTAAATGAAGCGCTGGGATTACGGCCATCATCCTTGATCCACAACTGCCTCAAGCCATGCTTTTTCATCAAAGCAGGCGGCGAGAAGAGCGGCGTCCAACCCGCGGCGCGCAGAGGCGTTCCCACTCCGCCCGGATCGTCAATTGGAAGAAGGGGTAGATAGCGCCAGAGAGACGGTTCTTTACTGGCAGTGATCTCAGTAATCTGCAGATTCTGCCTCATCCATTCATAATCCAACATCACATCAAGATTTCCGCCATCCCCCGGACAGGTATAAGTGACCTCATTGGGTAAATAAGTCTTTCCACAAACCGAACAACGATAACCCGCAAATTTTTCCATCAGTTTAATTCCTTAAAATGGTGATTATTTTTTTACTGCTTTTTTTAACCACGTTTCACACTCTTACTCATTTTCAAAAGGCACTCCGAGAGACGATGGCGGTGAAGTTCGTAATGAACGGAACACCTTTTTGAACAGATTACGTGATGATTCGGGCATACTCGCCAGGGCGCGCTCAACCCATTCGGCGTTGCCAATATTGACCAGCAATAAGGTCAGGATCATTAAGGGAAATGGGGCAACCTGGAACACCTGGGATGGAATATTGGGCAAGCTGGGCTGAATGACCAGTCCCAACCATTGCAACAAAGCAAACAGATAAGCGCCGCCCATCGCCCGCAGCGGGTTCCAACCGCCAAAGATCACGATGGCCAGGGCAATCCAGCCGATGCCATCCAGGCCAGAGATCGTCCCTTTCCAACCGGCCTTAAAACACAGCGAATACATCGGGCCAGAAAGCCCCACCAGGGCGCCGCCCAATACGGTATAGAGATAACGCAGGCGGTTGACATTCGTTCCGCGCACATAAGCCGCCGCCGGTCTCTCGCCAATTCCCTGAAGCGTCAGACCGGCACGGGTTTTGTAGAACCAGATGTATGCCGCAATAATCAGGATATAGCTGCAATAAACCAGAATCTCCTGATTGAAGAGCAGCGGACCAAGAATTGGGATTTGACTTAAGACAGGAATGGCAAATGCCGGCGGAAGCCTGGGCCCTGAAAGGCTCATGAAGGGATTACCCAGAAAATAAGACAGATCACGGCACATGAGCGTCAGGACAAAACCTACAGCGACCTGCGATTGTTTCAGTGTGATGCTGGAAAAGGCAACGATCAACGCCACCAGCGCACCCACCAGCGCGCCGATTAAAAAACCCAGCCACAGGCTGGTTGAAAAAGTCGCCACGACAAACCCTGCCATCGCCGAAAGCAGAATCGTTCCGTTGACCGAAAGATTGATCACGCCGGCTTTCTCGGTAAACGTTTCGCCAATCGCTGCAAAGACAATCGGGGTTGCCGCGCCCATTACCCCCGCCAGACCAATTAGAATCGTGTTCATGTCCATAAGGTATTATGCCTTTTGCGTCAGACGACGGCGAACTCCTTCCATAAGAATAACGAACAATACCAGCGCACCCTGCAAGACGCCTGCCAACGATGAATCGAGTTTGAGTACAATGGGTAACTGGATGCTGCCAATGTTCAATGCAGCGAAGAAAAAGGCGACCGGAGCGACCCATATCGCCTGGTAATTGACCAACATGCCCACCATCAATCCCAAAAAGCCATAACCGGATGAAATCGAGGGTACCAGACGGTGGTAAACGGCGACCACTTGCATTGCGCCTGCCAGTCCGGCCAGGGCGCCGCAAATCATGAACGCGGCCATCAGGTAATTCCCGGTCGGAATCCCCAGTAAGTCTGCCGCTTTTCGGTTCTTTCCGACCGCTTTCAATTTCAATCCGAAATACGTATTCGATAAAATCACAATAACAATAATCATTGCAATAACTGCCAAACCCAGCGACCACCAGCTCAAACGCAGGCTACCGATCTGCGGCAACCATAATGTCTCAGGGAAAGGCTCGGTGCCGCTCATCGAGCCGATGCCGGGGCGTTTCCAGGGGCCAAAGATCAGCCACAGGGTGATGGCTGTGGCGACAAAATTCATACCCAGCCCGCCGAAGATCTCGTTGACGCCGCCATATGTCTTTAGTGCTCCGACCAGGCAGGCCCACAAAGCGCCGCCGACCATGCCGGAGAGGATAGAAAGGGTGATGATGACGGCGGGGGGCAAAGCGCTATCGAGAAATAAACGCAGCACCCAGGTGGTGAATACGGCGCCCAGAGTGATCTGCCCTTCCACACCAATATTCCATAACCCGGCAGCAAAGGCAATCAACACCCCGGCTGACGCCAATAATAAAGGGATCCAGGCAACGACCACATTCGCAAATGAATTCAGAGAGCCAAAAGCGCCCAATAGAATATTCTGATAGGCCTCAATCGGTTGCCCCTGCGCAGCCAACAACACCAGGGTTGTAAAGACCAAAGCCAATACGACCGCGACAATTTGAAAAATGATTCGCATCAGGCGAGAGTTGCTTTTAATCATCTATGCTCCTTTAATCCGATTTAAAAACCTTTGCCGCCAATCAATTGACCCAGTTGTTCAACTGAAGTTGACCTCGCATCCAGCGGCTTCGATACCTTGCCGCCAAAGAAAACCAAAATGCGATCGCTGTATTGCAGTATTTCTTCCAAATCGGATGATGTAAAAATAATAGATGACCCGGTTTTACACCGATCCTTCAATTTCCCCCAAATCCAAATTGTTGATTCGATATCAAGACCGCGCGTCGGGTGTTCAACAAGCAAAAGGTTAAGCGGCGTTCGCAGCAAAGCCAGTAACATGCGCTGCTGGTTACCGCCCGATAGCTCTTCCACCCGGCTGATCGGTGCGCCGCGGATATTAAAATCTCTGATCCTCTCTTCAGTGAGTGATAAGGCGCTGGAGCGATCGATTATAAAGCCTTCTGTCTCTTCGGATAACACAAAATGTTCGGTCAGGGTCAAACCGGGGATCAACGCTTCTTCCATTCGGTCAGCCGGCACATACACAATGCCCGCCTTCAGATATTCTTTATAGGGCCTGTGGGTAAGGTTTGTCCCATTGACTTCAAGGCTGCTTGCCCCCATTGGACGCAGCAAACCGCCCAATGCGCGCAGGAAAAGGCGCTGTCCGCTGCCTTCCATTCCCGCCAGCCCAATCACTTCGCCTTTGCAAACATTCAGGTTCACCCCTTTGATATGCAGGCGATAATCTTCAATCTCAAGATCAGATATCTTCAGGGCGATATCAGATACCGCCTCACAGCGGCATTCGCCCAGAGATATCTCTTTTCCAAACATCAAGCGCACCAGGTCATTCGTGTGATAAGGTTGAACAGCCTCGCCAACCAATTGACCGTTGCGAAAAACCGCCGCCCGCTGGCAAAGGCTTTCAATTTCTTCAAGTTTATGTGATACAAATATCACCGACTTTCCCTGCGCGGCCAATTTCCGCAGGGTGTCAAAAAGTTTTTCTTTCTGCTGGGCGCTGATGCCCGTCGTCGGCTCATCCAAAATCAATACCCTGGCGCCTAACCAGAGCAGGCGTAATATTTCAAGCTGCTGTCGCTCACCAACAGTCAATGAATCTACATAATCATTGGGATTGATAGCAAAATCAAATGTTTCAGCAAGTTCTGAAAATGCTTTTTTTACCGCTTTTCGGTTAGGAAATATGCCGCCCCGGTGTCCAACCAGAAAATTATCAATGATACGCATGGGCGGAAAATCCAACGGGTCCTGGTGCAGCATGCCGATGCCCAGGCGAATGGAATCCGCCGGTGTACGTATCTTCTGCGGCTTGCCATCCAGGATAATCTCTCCTTCATCCGCCTGAATATAACCCGACAGCACCTTCATCAAAGTGCTTTTACCTGCGCCATTTTCACCAACGATACCCTGAATTGTCCCAGAGGCGATGGACATCGTAATACCGTCATTGGCATGCACTGAACCAAACCATTTATGGATATTCTTCAATTCAACATTCATGGAGATATTACCCGGTGATTGGTCAATAAATCAGATTATTGATGGAAGGAAGGGGACGTACCCTTCCTTCCATCAATATAAAACTTATTCTGCGACGCTCTGGCCTTCAATACCCTCAATTAACATGGGTGAATACCAGATTTGAGTCGGAGTGGCTTCTTCGCCATCTTTCAGATAAACAGAGCCATCCTGCCAATTCATCGGGCCCTTCCAGAGGTTCAAACCGCCAGCCAGTTCAGATATAAATTGATCAACCAGCTTGCCGTTTTCCTCGCTCAGAGCCTTGCCCTTGATATAACCGAGGGCGGATGTGTCTTTGTTGTTGATGTCTGACCAGTCAGGCATATTCCAATCCCAATAGGGGGCAAAAGTTCCATCTTGCACGGCTTTGACGGCTTTAACATAGGCCGGGCCCCAGTTGAAATAGCGAACACCCAGACAAATATCCGGAGCCTGATCGCAGGCGGCTTCGTAATCATAGGCCACTGCCCAGGCCTGTTTGCCAGCTTTGACGGCTTTATCCGTCTGCACCAGCGCTTCCATTGTGTCGAGGGCTGAAACCAGAACATCATAGCCGCCGGCCAGGAATTCATCCGAAACCTGGGTGGGGTCAGCAGTGACGCCCGGAATATTGAACCAGAAACCAATCCAGGTTACTTTCATTTTCAGGTCTTCGGGTTTCTTCTGAAGATATTGAGTCCAGCAATACTTGGCGCCCAGGAAGAACGCATTGGCAAAGCGGCGGGTTTCATCATTGATCAATGGCCCAACATAACCGATTTTACCGGTCTGGGTTGTCAAAGCCGCAGCGCAGCCGCCGATCATTTCACCGTATTCCATCTGCCCCATTGCGTTGGCGTAATTGGGCAGGTCTTTAAAGTTTTGGCCATCTTTCCAGGCATAATCGCCGGAAATATGAAGCACCGGGATTTCCGGGTGTTTCTTTGTGAAGTCGACTGAAGCATCTTTGAAATCATCCGAGTTGAAGATGATCAGCTTGGCGCCTTTTGCCACCAGTTCCTCTGCGAGCTGGTCAGCAGTGGTGCCGGGGCGATCGGCGGAGTTTACTTTATCCACGTAGATCATCTTGGTTCCGGGGACTGTTTTTTCAACGTACAGGCCTCCGTTATATGAAGCTTCACTCCAGCCATGATCATTATACGGGCCGACCATGATGATGCCAAAAGTGAATTCTTCAGCCACTGCTTCAGTTTCCACGGGTTCAGCGGCTGGCGCCTCGGTCTCTTCAGCCGCAGGCGCTTCAGTTTCTTCTGCTGGTTGTTGCGGTTCTGGGGTGGGGGTTGCAGCCGGCGTGCATGCGGTCAGAGTGAGCGCAGCGATCACCAGAATAGCGATTAATTGCCAAATCAAATTCTTACGCATTTCGTCTCCTCCAAGTTATATAAAATCTGGTCAATTATTTGAACAAAACAACAGTGAAACAAACACAAAAGCGACCCCTGATGCTTCACCTCCTTCCTGTGTAGATTGAGTGCACCCGCTAAACTGACGAAGTGTATTTCGGCGTTGAAATACACTTCTCTCAGATCACTCCTATTCTTTGACAATCAAATCTACAAATTTTGGCGGCTGTCCGGGTTTAAGCTCAACCAGCCCCTTATTCGAAAGGTGGAGTTCCTCCAGAACGATAAGGGCTAACAGACTCAAGGTCATCTCAAATGAATCATAGGGGCAGCCGGCCTTCTTTAAAGCATTTTCCACTTCGGTAACCTGGCGGGCGGCGACATCAACCGATTCGAGCGACATCAAGCCAGCCAGTGGAAGTGGCATTAATGCTTCTATTTTACCATCAACCACCACAGAAAAGCCACCACCAACCTTGATTAATTCGTTTGCCGCCAGCGCCATAGCTTTATCATCCGTCCCCAGCACCAGCAAATTATGACAGTCATGAGATACAGTGGATGCGAAAGCCGCATTCGCTTTCATCTGAATCCCGGTCGTAAAGCTGAAACATTTTGTGCCCGTAACGCCTTCTTTCGGTTCGTGGCGATAAAACACACCGCTTTTAACCAGATCTCGCTTGATATCAGATTGCAAGGAACCATTAACCGGGACCATCTCGACAATCTCTTCGACCGTATGCACCATACCGGGTACGACGCGCATGGTGCGGACTTTAACCGGTTTATCGCCGTTTACCGGGATACGAAAATCTTCCTCGGTTAACGGTTTGAGATGCACAGATTTCAACGCCCATTCAGGGTAATCATAGGCCGGGATGTCAACGACCATCTTGCCTTTCTCAGCAACCAGAACACCGTCGCTGTAAACCTGATCGATAATAACTTTATCCAGGTCGCTGATAATGAGGATATCCGCCGCGCGACCAGGAGAGATCGTTCCGATCCAGCGCGCCTTTTCCAGCATCTGCGCCGTGTTGATGGTTACAAATTGTATCGCAGTGATGGGCGAAACGCCCTGCTTAATCGCTTCACGGACAACATGCACTAAATGGCCGTCGTTTGCAACCGTGGCCGGCGTCACATCATCCGTAACCATGGAGAAGAAACGATAGTCCATGCCGGGGTTCTCAGTCACCGCTTTGATCGTATTGGGCATGTCCAGCCAGGCGGTTCCATAGCGCTGCTGGGGATAGATTCCCAATTCAACCCGGCGCAGGGTCGCTTCGGCCGTTGTTGATTCGTGGCAGGCGTTCATCCCCGCGGCAACAAAAGCATTCAGACCTTTATCCAATTCAAGGCTGGCGTAATGACCGGTAAGAATAATGCCCGCTTTTAATGAAGCCGCAGTAATTGCATGTACATTGGGATCGCCATAGATGACGCCGGGAAAGTTCATCTGCTCACCCTGCAATTGAGCCCAACCCTTATCATAAGCTTCGGCAACTTCTTCGGCGGTTATTGTCGCTCCGGCGTCTTCAAAACCGGGGATGGACGGCACACAAACCGGCATGGCTATCAAAACCTTCAACGGTAAACCTTGGGCTGCTTTGTGGAATAATTCAACAGCCCGCAGTCCAAAAACGTTGGTAATTTCATGGTTATCGGGGCAGATAGTCGTCGTACCGTGTGGTAATATCCCGGCGGCAAAACTGCGCACGTCCACCATCGTGCTTTCGATGTGCATGTGGCTGTCAATAAAGCCTGGCACCAGAAAACGGCCTTTGGCATCAACAACTTTTGTATCTTTTCCTACCGGTATGTGATCTGCATTACCCACCAGGGCAATGAAACCATGACGCACCGCAATGTCAATACCCTCCTGAATTCGAGCGGTATTCACATTGACCAGACGTCCGTTTCGGATAATCAGGTCAGCCGGTTGCATACCCATCGCCGTCGCTACAATATCCTGGGTGACTTCATGCAACATTCTTCGCTTATGAATATATTTTTGTGTTGATTTTTCAGGCATTAAGTTCCTCCATTTGCTTAGAATGTCAGACAGTTAACAACTAAAATCAATCCCACTATTCAACGATTATACTATACTCGCAACATAGAAAAGGCCAAATCAAAGTATTATTTACATTACAGGTTATCTAAAAATGCAACCGGCCTGAGGCCGGTTGCATTTGTTTCACATTTGTCTTTAATCAGGCAGTATCCAGGTGCCCGTCTCACCGCGCAGCGCCGCGCCGATGTGCTCCGGGTCAGTAATGAGGGCCTGTTTGCCGCCAGCCTCCAGGAACCAGATAATCGCCTGGATTTTCGGCGCCATTGAGCCTTTGGCGAAGTGGGTCCCTTCAGCCAGATACTTTTTGGCTTCCGACAGAGTCATCTTATCCAGCCACTTCTGATCGGGTTTGCCGAAATTGATGGCAACTTTTTCAACCGCAGTGGAGATCAGGAGAAGATCCGCTTTGATCAGGCGGGCCAGCAAGCTGCTGGCGTAATCTTTATCGATGACTGCTGCACAACCAACGCAACCGCCCTTGCCATCATCAATCACGGGAATGCCCCCGCCGCCAACTGTGATCACCACAGTGCCGGCTTTAATCAGCGTATTGACGGCTTCCAATTCAACAACTTCCTGAGGAATAGGGGAAGCGACAACCCGCCGCCAGCCGCGCCCGGAGTCTTCTACAACAGTCCAACCCAATTCTTTTTCGCGGCGCTTGGCTTCTGCTTCGTCCATGAAACCGCCGATCGGTTTGGTGGGGTTCTGAAAAGCCTTATCGTTTTTGTCAACTTTAACCTGGGTCACCACAGTCGCCACAGGCTTCTTGATGCCGCGTACGATAAATTCATTTTGCAGAGTCTGCTGAAGTGCGTAACCAATCGCGCCCTGACTATCTGCGCCGCAGACATCCAATGGCACCTCATGCATACCTTCGACCTTGGCAGCAATTTCAGAACGGCGGAGGATGAAACCCACCTGGGGGCCGTTACCGTGGCCAATAGCCACATCCCAACCTGCCTCGATCATATCAGCAATATGATGGGTCGTCTCTTTTGCAGCCAGGTATTGATCTTCCACAGTCTGGTGTTTTGAATCTTTGATCAATGAATTACCACCAATTGCTACAACGGCTACTTTTTTTGTCATTTTTCTTTTCTCCGATAATGTTTTAAATTTTTTCACGCAATAGTTTAACGATAACTTATCCCATTGTTAAAGCCATGACAGCTTCCTGGGCATGCATGCGGTTTTCCGCTTCATCATACACGACGGATTGAGCGCCATCGAGAACGGCATCGGTGACCTCAATATTTCGATCAGCCGGCAATGGGTGCATATAAATCGCATCGGGTTTGGCAAGCGCCATTTTACGCTCGTCAGTAATCCAATGCTCGTACTTTTTGATGATTTTCGCTCCTTCCTCTGGGTCAGGGGTATGAACCATCGCGCCCCACGATTTGGCGTAAACGACATCCGCATCCTTGAAGGCAGCTTCCATATCATCCATCACTTCAAAGCCAACTCCAAATTTACGCGCCTGTTCTTTTGCCTGATCCATGATATCGGGCATCAGGCGGAACTCAGGCGGGTGAGCAAGAACGACATCCATACCAAAGCGCGGCATCTGCAAAATGAGGCTCTGCGGCACCGACATAGGCTTTTGATACGAAGCCGCATAGGCCCATGAAACGACCATCTTTTTTCGGCGCAAATCGCGGCCCTTCTTTTCAACAATTGTCATTAAATCTGCCAGACACTGAAAGGGGTGATAAATGTCGCACTGCATGTTGAGGACCGGAACACGGGAATATTTTGCGACCGCGTTCAGATAACCATTGCCGATACCCCAATCCACGTGACGAATGGCAATCCCATCGAAGTAGCGGCCGAAGATTTCGCCGATTTCTTTGGGAGTATCGCCGTGAGCAATCTGAGTTGTTTTGCTCTCGATAAAAGCGGCGTGCCCACCGAGGTGCGCCATACCCGCTTCAAACGAACCACGGGTGCGGGTGCTGCTGAAGAAGAACAACATCGCCAATACTTTATCGCGCAGGTAGGGGGTCAGTTCATTGACAGCGCGTTTGCGCTTGAGGTCAAACGCCACATCCAATACAGTTTCGACTTCTTCCTTACTGAAGTCGAGGTCGCCAATCAAATCACGGCCATGTAAAAAGGTTTGCATTATCCATCTCCTTTGTTCAGAATCATACAGAGCAAGCCTGAATATCTCATTCCAGGTCAGTCTGTTTAGTCCAATGTAATTAATGGGTTTTCATTCCATTCCACCCAGTACCAGAGCCAACAGGGCCATGCGCATCACAACGCCGTTGAAGGCTTCCTGCCAGTAGCGCGACCAGC